>JBKQIP010000079.1:0-49825 GCA_052148295.1 Acidimicrobiales bacterium | reverse complement strand
GGTCGGACCAGCGTTGCTGTTGTGCTCAGACGCGGGCAGTTACATCACTGGTCAGGTCATCATCGTGGACGGCGGCCTCACGCCCCACTGAAATTCAGGCGCCGCAAGGTCTCCCCACTGCCCGGAGGTCCCCCGGCCCTCGCGGTCGCCGGTTGTTGTGCTGCCTGCGTGTCCGCCGACCCCGTCATGCCCGGAATCGCCGACCTACTTGCGGTGGCGCAGGAGCGCTGGCAGATTCGTGCTCCATGGGGTATAACAACGTCATTAGACAGTGCTCCGGTCAGCTCCCTCACAGGTTTTCGTGTCGTTGTCAGCCCTGGCACGTGGTTCTCGGCGAGGGGCGTAACGCGGAAGAAGACCAGCTCTTCGTGAGACGTGCAATCGGCAGACGAGGGGGACCTGGGTGAGCCGAGAGCAGCGTCCCACCCGACTACGGATCGAGTCCGGCCCACGCTCACTCGGCGTGGGCTTTGAGCGACCGCGGTTGTCATGGTGGATTCCCGCTGCCCGCGGATATCAGACGGGTTATGAGCTGGAGGCGACGGTCGACGGTGTAGTGGCATCGAGCGGGCAGGTGCTATCCGATCGATCGATCCTCAGGCCCTGGCCATTTCCGCCCCTGAGTTCCCGAGCTCAGGTCAGCTGGCGAGTCAGAACCTGTACGGGAGCTGATTGGAGCCCGTGGTCAGAAGCTGACCGGTTCGAGACCGCTTTGCTCTCCGTCGATCAGTGGCGTGCCAGCTTCATTGGTATGGAGGACGAAGCGACCAAATTGGCAGGGCGGGGTGATCGACCGGCGCAGTACTTCCAGCGGACGTTTGTGCTGGAAAAAACTTCCGCTAAGGCACGTATCTACGCGACGGCCCACGGTGTCTACGAGCTTCACCTCGACGGTGAGCGGCTGGGGGATCTCGAGCTCACGCCTGGGTTCACTTCCTACCGGTCCCATCTCGAGTTCCAGACGTACGACGTCACTGACACGATGACACCAGGGGAGCACACGCTCACGGCAACCGTGAGTGATGGCTGGTGGAGGGGGGCCGTTGGCTTCACCCACCAGGACTGCTGCTACGGAAAGAGACTGGCCTTCCTCGCCCAACTTGAGTCAATAGATGAGCACGGGGACATGGTCACTATTGGCACGGATGCGTCCTGGCTCGTGAATTCTCACGGAGACATCGTCGCGTCGGACTTGATGGAGGGCGAGCGCGTCGACCAGAGAATCCCCTTCCCTCCGAGTGAGGGATGGCGGTCGGCCCACGTCATCGGCCTCCCGGACAGCCGTCTTACTGTGTCTCCTGGTCCGCCTACTCGGCGTGTTGGAGAGTACCGGCCCGTCAAGATCGACCGAATCGATAAGCGTCACCAGATCGTGGATCTGGGCGCCAATATCAACGGGTGGGTTCGGCTGTCCGGCTCCGTGCTCGGACCCGCCGGCAACCGAGTCCGACTGCGCCACGGCGAGCGTTTGGACCCAGTCGGGGACGTCGATACGAAGCACCTTGCGTCGTTTGACTATTTCACCAACGAACCAATCGATGTTGGCCAGATCGATGAAGTAATAAGCGCGGGAATCGGCGCTCCTGACTTCGAACCCCGGCACACAACCCACGGATTCCAGTTCGTTTCCATTGAAGGGGCAAGCGACCTCTCGGAAACCGATGTCACAGGGATCCTGGTTCATACGGATATGCGGCGAACCGGTTGGTTCCAATGCAGTGATGAGCGTCTCAACGCTCTGCATGAGGCGACGGTCCTGAGCTTTGTTGATAACGCCTGCGAGATCCCGACCGATTGCCCCACTCGAGAGAGATCAGGGTTTACAGGTGATTGGCAGATCTTCATTCCCACGGCGGCGTTTCTTTACGACGTCGCCGGATTCAGCACGCGCTGGTTACGAGATCTGGCCGCGGATCAGTGGGACGACGGTCGGGTGCCTAATTTCATCCCGGACCCTCACGGCGTTGTTGGTAAGGAAAACTCGGTGGCGGCATTCTTGACCGGGTCTGCAGGCTGGGGCGATGCAGCCGTCTATGTTCCATACCAGATCTGGCAGTCCTACGGAGACGCCGAAATCTTGGAGCGGCAGTACCGTTCAATGCAGGCCTGGGTGAACTTCGGGCTCACGCGTGCTGCCGCCCATAGACATCCGAGCCGCATCGCAACGAGGCCAGATCCCGCCGCCCACGAACAATACCTATGGGATATCGGTTTTCACTGGGGGGAGTGGTCCGAGCCCGGCGTTGATTCGGAACCCATTCTACGTGGAGAGGTGGACGTCGCCGAGGTCGCGACGGCCTACTTGTACCGTTCGTTGCGCACGCTAAAAAGTGTTGCGTCGCTCATCGGTCGACGCTGGGATGCAACCGAGTACGAGTCTCTGGCGGCGAAGGTCCGAGAGGCGTGGAGGGCCGAGTTCATCGACGCCGATGGCATGGTCAGCCGAGCTACCCAGGCCAACTTGGTTCGTGCACTCGCGTTCGAATTGGTGAACCGACACGAGGAGGGCCGGGTGGCGGAGCAACTCGTAGACGTCATCCGTGATGCTGGGACTACCGTTGGCACCGGATTCCTCGCCACACCCTTCCTCCTCCCGGTCTTGGCCGACTACGGACACCTCGATGTCGCATTTGACCTTCTGCTCCAAACGCGTGCGCCGTCCTGGCTGAACATGATCGAGGCAGGGTCTACGACCGTCTGGGAGAACTGGGAGGCAGTGGACGCGAACCACCCAGGCTCACTCAATCACTACAGCAAAGGGGCCGTCGTTTCATTTCTGCACCAGTACGTGGCTGGCCTGCGTCCAATAGCAGGTGAGCCGGCCTACCGGCGCTTCGAGGTGCGACCGTGCCTTGGCGGCGGCCTAACACACGCGCGGGCCCGACTGGACTCTCCTTACGGACCGATTGGTTCTGACTGGCGATTCGATGGTGACCTTTTCGAACTTGAAGTGCAGGTGCCCCCCGGGACAAAGGCCACTGTGGTCCTTCCCGACGGTGTGACCACGACTTGTGAGCCCGGCAACCATAGATTGAAGGCATCAATTCCATGAGTCACGGGGGCGTTGAGCAAGCGCTCCGTCCGCCGCATGAATGGGCCGACGACTTCCTTCGGACCGGGATGGTCACCGTTGAGGACGCCCTTGATCCTGACTTCTGTGAGGAGGTCATCGCCAAGCGCCTCAGCGAGGTGGGTCTCGCCGAAGACGACCACACCACGTGGCTGCGGGGATGGCACTCTTTGCCCGTGAGCACCGCCTATCAGCTAGAGGACTTCGCTCCGAGAGCTGCCGAAGCTCTTTTCCAGATCGTCGGGGATGCCGAGACACTGAGTTTCTACGGTCTGCCGGACAATCTGATCCTGAACTTCCCCGATCCCGACGCAGCCTGGTGGCCAGCCTCGCGCTGGGACTCTCCCGGCGCAGGGTGGCATAAGGACGGCGACTGGTTCCGGCATTTCCTGGATAGCCCCGAGCAGGCCATGCTCGGGATCGTCTTCTGGCGCGACGTCACAGAGCGTCAGGGTCCCACCTACGTGGCGGCCGACTCCATCGCTGCCGTCGCCCGTCTGCTCGCCGAGCATCCTGAAGGCTTGGCACCTCCAGTGCCGGTGAAGGACATCGTTGCTCAATGCCGCGACTTGCGGCCTTTGACCGGTCGCCAGGGAACGATCGTCTGGGCTCACCCATTCATGGTCCACACCGCGTCCGTCAACTCCACAGTCCGCCTGCGCATCATTTCGAACACATCAGTGATGAAGCGGGAGCCGCTCCAATTGTGTGGTGAGGGTCTGAGGACGCCCCTGGAGCGGTCCATTCTCAATGCGTTGAAGGTTGAGGAGTTTGACTTCCGGCCTACAGGGCAACGCGGCCGTCTGGAGTCAGAAAGAGAGAGGGTCTGGAGAACCAAGGGAGGGCCGACAGACTAGCTCGCTGCGTTCAAATCCGGGTTTCCTTCAGCGGGCTTCCGACGTCATCCGCTCGGAGATCGGGTTGGTGTATCTCGGTTGGAGAACAAAGCGAACCAAGAAAGGATCTACGGGTGACCTCCGATTCGAAGAGCGGGCCGCTTGTCTTATGGCAGGCGAACCTGGTCTCACCTCAGCAAGACTTCACAGGGTCGCCCTTGCTTCGACGCGTCTTCACATTGCCTGACCAGCACGGAGCCCTAGAGTGGGCGACGCTACACATCTCAAGTCTCGGGATCTTCGAGGCTTTCCTCAATGGTTGTCCTGTGACCGATGATGTCCTGAATCCAGGTTGGAGCAGCTATCAATGGCGGCTTCGCTATCGGTCCTATGACGTGATGCCATTGCTGAAAGAACGCTCAGTGTTGGGCGTTGCACTCGGGAATGGCTGGTATCGGGGAAGACTCGGGTGGGCCGGCCAGCGTGCACTGTATGGGGATCGCCTAGCGGTCATTGCGCAGGTCGAGATGAACTTCGAGGATGGTCACCGAGAGGTGCTTTGCACGGACAACATGTGGCGCGCCGGACCCTCCAGCGTTCTGACAAACGATCTCTACGACGGCGAAGCGATTGACGCTCGCCTTCGCGATCTGTTATGGCTCACGCCGGAGTTCGAGGAGAAGGGCTGGGTGGGTGTCGACATCCTTCCGTTCGATTCGGCACGCTTGGTGCGGGCCGGTGGTCCTCCGGTCCGGCGCCACGAGCACCTCGTGCCCATTGCAACCTTGACATCTCCCTCTGGGCATGCGTTGCTCGATTTCGGCCAGAACGTGACGGGTTGGACGAAATTGCACGTGAGAGGACAGGTGGGCACAGAGGTGACGGTCGCACACGCCGAGGTTCTGGAGAAGGGTGAACTGGGTACTCGCCCGCTTCGCAGTGCGAAGGCGACCGACACTTATGTTCTGAGTGGTCACGAGGACGTTTTCGAACCAACGATGACGTTCCACGGATTTCGTTACGTTCAGATCGACGGATGGCCGGGACCGGTGGTCCCGAACGCAGTCGAGGCCGTGGTCGTTCACACAGACCTCCGACGGATTGGACACTTCGAGTGTTCTCACGAGCTCCTCAATCAATTCCACCGAAACGTCGTTTGGGGATTTAGAGGGAACGCGCTCGACGTGCCTACGGATTGCCCACAACGGGACGAACGACTCGGTTGGACCGGCGATCTCGCGGTGTTCGCGCCTACGGCCGCATACCTCTTCGACGTCCAAGACTTTCTGGCCGATTGGCTCCGAGATCTTGACGCAGAGCAGGAGCACGCCGGTGGGGTCGTGCCTTTGGTCGTCCCGAATCCTCCCTCTATGGAGAGCTTTGGTTTGTCGGCTCACGGTCCATATGCGATCTGGGGCGACGCCTGCATTTGGATTCCGTGGGCTCTTTGGCAGGCGTACGGGGATCTGAAGATTCTCGAGGAGCAATTTGAATCCATGGCGGCCCATCTCGGTCGGGTCATTGAAAAGCTCTCACCGAACGGACTCTGGGACCAGGGCTTCCAATTTGGTGACTGGCTTGATCCCGACGCTCCTCCCGACCAACCCTGGAGGTCGAAGGCAAATCCCGGAGTTGTTGCCACTGTCTGCCTGTATCGGTCGGCCCGTACTGTCTCTGATGTCGCGCGACTTATCGGTCTTGAGGCAAGGGCAGAGGAGTTCGCCGCACTCGCAGAGCGGACCCGGGAAGCCTTCATAGAGTGCTACGTGCGACCTGGTGGGAGAATCAAGAGCGACGCTCCGACGGTCTACGCCCTAGCCATCACCTTTGGCCTGTTCGAGGGAGATTTGCGTCAAGCCGCTGGTGACCGATTGGCCGAGTTAGTTCGTGACAGCGGCTACCACGTCAGTACCGGCTTTGCTGGAACGCCGTATGTGCTCGATGCCCTGACTCTCACAGGACATCTCGGGGAGGCGTATCGCATGCTCCTAGAGCAATCGTGCCCCTCTTGGCTGTATCCCGTCACCATGGGCGCAACGACGATTTGGGAGCGCTGGGACTCGATGCTGCCAGACGGCTCCATCAATCCTGGCGAGATGACCAGTTTCAATCACTACGCCCTCGGGGCGGTGGCCGATTGGGTACATCGAACGGTTGGAGGCATCGCGCCCCTCGAACCTGGCTACAAGCGGGTGCTGATATCGCCAAAGCCTGGGGGAGACATCACCTGGGCAAAAGCGGACTTAGAGGTTCCGCAGGGACGGATCGGCGTCGACTGGAGTCTCCATCGCGACCAGTTGTCCGTCACGGCGTCGGTGCCACACGGTGTTTCCGGACTAGTCGAGCTCCCTGGGCGTGAGCAAGTCGAGATCTTCGGGGAGCTGGGAGGCTCCACTCTCCATCTGGACGCCAGGATTCAAGAGAAGTAGGCGCTAGTGCCCGACAGTGCATTGCGTTTGCTCCAACACCCGCAGCAGCGGTGAAGCGTGGAATGGAAGCGCGGTGTTTCTCTTAGCTCCGGAAGACAGTCACAGCCGACCTCTGGTGTCAACGCGTCAAATTTCGGGAGTCAGACAGCCCCGTGGGGGAGTCCGCTCCACGTGCCGGAAACAATGACCCGAAGAGTGCCCGAAGGTCCGTGAGGTCCCACGAAAATCCCACGAAACCGGATTCAGCGTGTCACGTCGGTCTGTCCTGGTGGAGGCGCCGGAGCCGACATTTACCCTGATAGACACCCGGATCGGGCTCATTGGGACAAACCGCTCTAAACCGTAAAGACCCTCGACCTAGGTCTCATAACCCGAAGGTCGGACCAGCAGGCGTTCGGCGGAGGAGGGCTAGACGGTCGCATGCGCTCCTCAGCGTCCCGAATATTTAGGTCCGTGGCCATCTTTAAGCGCATCCTCGATGAGGGATTCGCCATGTGACGTTGGACTGAGGTGGAGCGAAGATGTACGGGCCGGCGCGGGAAGTGAAGTCCGAATAGCGCAAGGTCCGTGCCCCCCGCGTGCCCCATCTTTTGAGAAATGGGGGGTATTGGTGAGAGTCGCCGAGAACTGGAAACCTGCTCTGGCCTGGTCAATCTTCGAAACCGCAGGTCGGACACTTGCCCCCGTTGACCCTCTCAAGGTGGCGACACGGGTTCGAATCCCGTTGGGGCTGCTTCTGTGATGTCTCAAGACATCGGAGACCGATGTCTCAGGACATCGTAGACCAGGGTTTTGAGGGTCTTCGGATTCCGGCGGGGAGCTGCCTGGTCCGAGGGTCACCCAGAATTAGGGGTGTCGCGCTGTAATGGAGGGAAATCGAGCGCGAGCAGCACGGTCAGGATCCGCGGTTGAGCGTCGATAAGGATTAAGCCTCTACAGCCGTTCGCGCACGCCCGATCAGCCTCCTGGCCCATCCAACGAGATCCCGTGCCTCCCCAAGAGCAAAGAAGGAGACGCCATAACTGGCCAAGTTCTTTGTCTGCAGCAGCCTCTTGAGGTCTTTGGCCATTTCCGTCCCGCCCGGCTCGACCGTCCCCAGAAGAGCGACGGCTTCCTCGTGAGCTTGCCCACGCGCTCGTCGGCGAAGGCGGGCGCAGCAAGCGGCGTCTGACGCCGCAATGCCAGCGAGGATGGCCAGGGTGGCTGCCACTCCGGAATTAGCGACGGCTGTCGTATCTTCAAGAACGAGCTCCGCCGCGAGTGCGAAGGCATCGGCTTGCTCGAGTCGCGTCCGCGCCTCAGCCCTGCCGCACGTTTGTGTTCGAGGGGTCACGAAGCCTTTGCCAGCGCCGAGCGGTTCCCGCTGATCTCCATGAGGTCCTGCTCCCAGCTCCTCACTATTGGCTCGTCAGCGCGTCGCAAACGCCCGATCTCTGCTGGGCTCTTAAGGACAATCTGAGCCGGATTGCCGGTCCAACGCCCGATGAGGTGGGCAAGATGCACTGCCGAATCGCCAAGGCTCTCGACATCTCCGATGATAAGTAGATCGATGTCACTTCCCTCATCTCCGTCCCGGCGCGCTGCCGATCCATAGAGGCCGACCAGCAGCGGCTCCGGTTGCCAAGAGTCGACCTCAGCCCGAATGCGCTTGGTCAACTCGCCATAGAGGTATGCGAGGGCCTCGATAGGTCCAGCTGCCAGATGCTCTCGGTTCAGCCGGTAGCCGCCAGGGACGAGGTCTACAAGTCCCGAAGCGACCATTCGAAGCAATACGGTCCGGACGCCACTCTTGGAGGCCCCTTCCGTGAGTCGGTGTACCGTTCCCAACGTCATTGGGCCGTTGGTCGAACTCAAGGCGGAGTAAACGGGTCCGTCGAGGCTGGGTATCACGCTAGAAATGGGACTACTGACGTCCATTAGGCCTCAGCCCAATCCTTTGAAATATCGCACGCCGTACAGGATAGCGCACGATTGAAATATCGCACGGAATACGAAATAACGTAGAGCTTGGTAGCTGGGGCCGCATTCCGGGCGAACTGCATCCGAACTCAGCTGACCGCGATCCCCCGAGTAGGTGTCGATGAACGACATGGGACCTCCGGAAAACGAAGCACTCATCGACTGGCCTATTCCCCATAGGCCGAGCCAGCGTTATGAGAGTTGGGTCGTGAGCTACCAGGAGGTAGCCCATGCCCAAGCGTTATGCCAGAGACAGGCTCGGCGTTTCCCCGCGTGGCTGGTGCGAGCTTCCACCGCTTGACCCTTGGACGGGCGAACCATAGAGTCCACAATGTAATAGAACAGTTCATTATTTCGGGGGTCGGATGGGTTCGCTCGACGGCAAAGTCGCGATCGTCACCGGGACGAGTCGCGGGGTGGGGGTCGGTATCGCCCGCGAGTTGCTGCGTGCCGGCGCGACCGTCGTGGGGTGCTCGCGGTCCGAGCTTCCGGGCCTACCCGACGCCGACACGGTGCCGAGCGGAGTCGAGCGGTCCCAACAGTGGGTGTGCGACCAGGCCGACCACAAGGCGATCGACGCCTTCGTGCAGCGGGTTGTCGATACCTACGGCCGCCTCGATGTTCTCGTGAACAACGCGGGAGGAACCGTGCCGGCACCGCACGTCGAGGCAGTTCCTGAGTTCGTTCAAAAGATCCAGGGCGCCCCGCGCAGTGACGACGAGTTCGAACGCACCGTCTTGTTCCATGCCTTCGCGGTGCAGATGAATCTCATCAGTCCGTTGTGGTTCGCGATTCGCGCATATCGCCAGATGCGCGAACAGAACGGGATCGGATCGATCATCAACATCTCGAGTGGCGCGGGCCATCCGGCCGGCAGCCCGACGCTTGTGTCGTACGGCGCAGCGAAGTCCGGACTCAACCATCTGACGCGTTCGTTGGCGGAGGAATGGGGACCGAAGGCTCGCGTCAACTGCCTCGCGCTTGGGCCCACAATGACCGAAAACTTCCGTGCGTTCGTGTTGCCTCCCGATGATCCGACGGGCGTGGAGTACTTCGCCCACGTACCGCTCGGCCGTGCTGGCGAGCCGAGTGAGGTCGGTCGGGCTTGCGTCTTTTTGTGCAGTGGCGAGGCTGATTACATCAACGGCACGACGATCGAAATCGATGGCGGCATGTTGCCCGGGGTCCTCTACGAAGCCGGGCTCAAGACCATCACTGATTTGCTCTGAGGGCGGATGCTGTGACACTGCGAGTGGTGCAGTTCTCCACCGGGCATGTCGGCCGGCACTCGCTGCGGGCGATCATCGAGCGACCCGAGCTCGAACTCATCGGACTGCATGCGGCGAGTCCCGCCAAGGTCGGCCGTGACGCGGCAGAGTTGTGCGGACTTGCGGAGCCCACCGGAATGGTCGCAACTGACGACCTGGCGGCACTCGTCGGCCTGAAGGCGGACTGCGTCGTGTACACGTCGCAGGCCGAGACGCGACCCGACGTGGCGCTCCAGGAGTTGTCGGCTTTTCTGACGGCAGGCACGAATGTCGTTGGAACTTCACTGGTGTGGCTTGTGTACCCCCCCCACGCCGACGCATGGTTGCGTGATCCCCTCGAGCGCGCCTGCGCGGAGGGAAACTCCACGATGTACGTCAACGGCATTGATCCCGGATTCTCCGGTGATCTCCTGCCGCTGGCCGCGCTCAGCCTGGTGGAACGGGCAGACCACGTCCTTGTGCAGGAAATTTTCGACTACGGCACGTATGACGACGCGGAGTTCACCGGCGTCAGTTTCGGATTCGGCACGCCGCCCGAGCACGTCCCGACGCTCTTTCTCCCCGGCGTGCTGCGGTCTATCTGGGGCGGGCCCGTCCAGCTGTTGGCGCATGAACTCGGCATAGAGCTCGACGAGATACGCGAGCGTGTGGAGCGGTGGACGGCGATCGAGCCGATCGAGTGCACCATGATGCATGTCGATCCGGGACGGGTTGCGGCGATCCGGTTCGCCGTAGAAGGCATCGTCGACGGCCGCACCGTGATCACCATGGAACATGTCAACCGTCTCACCCAGGCTGCGGCGCCCGAGTGGCCCTTCCCGCCCGAGGGACGCTCCGGCGTGCACCGGGTGGTCGTATCCGGTCGACCTGGGGTCGAAATCAACACCCACGTCGGTCTCGACGGAACAGATCACAACGAGGCGGGCGTGATTGCCACCGCGATGAAAGCCGTCAACGCGATCCCGGCGGTGTGCGCCGCTCCACCCGGACTTACCTCGCTTCGCGACCTTCCAATCTCCCAGGTACGCGGACTCATGCGATGACGACCCTTGAGGCGCGCCCGCCTCGTCGGACTGCTCCCACGCGGCGAGCCGTCAAAGGCCAGACCCGAGGTGACCGGACTCGCCAACTCATCATTGACGAGACGATCCGCTGCGTCCGCGAAGAAGGCTTCGCTGCGATATCCGCGAGTCATATCGCCGAACGCGCTGGGGTGACGTGGGGTGTGATCCAATATCACTTTGGTGATCGCAACGCCGTGCTCATGGCTGTGGTCGACCATGGCTACGACCTACTGCATGATGCGATCGACGACGTCGAACTGCCGGTCGGTTCATTACGGGAACGCGTGCAGACCGTTGTCGACGCCGGCTGGAACGCATTCAGCCATCCCGCCTCGCTCGCCGCGTTCGAGATCCTTGTCGCCACACGCGCCAGTCGAGAACCGCGGCTCGAAGAGCATCTTGTCGACCTCGGCGACCAGTTGGCCCGCCTCGGACGCGCGCTCGATCCACTCGGTCGGGGACCACGGCGCCAAGCAATCGGCAACCTGTTCTGGGCCGCTCTGCGCGGACTCGCCTTGGCACAAATGGTCGTCAGGGAACCAATCGACTCCACACACGAACGGCGCGTGCTCGTTGATCTGCTGACACTGCATCTCGAAAGCCGCTGATATGGCAACGGTTCCCTGCGCGGTTGATACGTCATTTCGCGGTAACCACATGGGAGGGCGAAGATGAGGAGCGCACGATGATCCAGCACCCGATCGACGCACCCGGACGGAAGTACAAGGTCGTGGTCTGGGCGACAGGGCGGGTCGGAAGGCTGGCGATCAGAACCATCGCGGATCGACCGAACCTTGATCTCGTTGCCGTCTGGGTGCATTCCGAATCGAAGGATGGCCAAGATGCCGGCGTGCTCGCCGAGATTGATGCGCTCGGCGTCATTTCGACGCGCGACAAGGACGCGGTCCTCGGCACAGACGCGGATTGCGTCGTCTACACGGGACCAGCGACCAACCGGCCACGAGAGGCCATGGAGGACTTTTGCCGCATCCTCGAAGCCGGAAAGAACATCGTGACGACGTCGCTTCCCGGTCTGGTCTATCCGCGGGGATCCATGCGCGAATCCGCGTTGAGGCGCCTTACCGACTCGGCCACTCGAGGTGGCAGTTCGATCTATTCCACGGGTATCGAACCCGGCTTCGGTTGCGATCTGTTCGCCATCGCGCTCACCTCCATGTCCAGCCGCATCTATTCAATCCGGGGGCTCGAGATCACCGATTATTCCCGCGACAATTTGGTCTACGAGATGCGTGAACTCTTCGGCTTCGGCCAACCGCTCGACTACCAGGGTGGAGTCATGATGCCCGGTGTGATCACATTCGGTTGGGGTGCGGCTGTCACGATGGTCGCGGAGGCGCTCGGCGTGCAGCTCGATGGGATCCGTGAGTCCTGTCAATTTGCTCCCGCTCCCCGGCGACTTGAAACTGCCTCCGGTGTGATCGAGCCCGGGACGGTCGGTGCGATCTGGTTCCGATGCATCGGCGTGGTCGACGGGGAGGAAGCCATCACCATCGAACACATCGACCGAATGTGCGATGAGGTAGCGCCGGACTGGCCAAAGAGCCGTGCGGGAGGGATCGACGGTGTGTGGCGGGTCATCATTGAAGGTGAACCAAGCTTCGACGCCGAGTTCGAAGTCGGATTCAACGCCAACGAGGACTCGACCCCTCACGGCCTCCTCGCCACCGGGATGCGAGCCGTCAACGCCATCCCCTGGGTGTGCGCGGCTGAACCGGGAATCGTCGACGCGCTCCACATTCCAAACACCCCGGCGATCGGTGCGCTGCGACCACAGCGCGACGGTATCCCGACCCTCTGAGACCGAGACGACCTGGGCCGGCCAGCCGTCAGTAAGGGGACCACAATGACCACTTCGCGAGGAAGACGCGTCGTCCAGTGGACGACCGGCAACGTCGGACGGAGGTCCGTTCTTGCCATCCGTGCCAATCCCGACTTCGAGCTGGTGGGCTGTTTTGCATGGTCTCGCGACAAGGTTGGGCGCGATGTTGGCGAGCTCTGTGGGCTCGATGAGCCGCTGGGAGTCTTGGCGACGAACGACCGCGCCGCGCTCCTCGCGCTCCATCCCGACTGCGTCGTCTACAACCCAAAGTGGCCCGACGTCGACGAACTCGTCGCCATCCTCGAGGCCGGTATCAACGTCGTGACGACCGCAGCGTTCATCACTGGTCACGCCTTCGGCACCGACCGGGACAGGATCCTCGGCGCCTGCGAACGCGGACACAGTTCGATCTTTGGATCGGGCATGAATCCGGGTTTGGCCAATCTTCTCGGCGTCGTGTCGGCGACCATCTGCGACCGCATCGACGCCATCACCATCACCGAGTCTGTTGATTCCACCGGCTATGACTCACCGGAGACCGAGCTTCCGGTCGGATTCGCCCGACCGCTCGACGATCCGGGACTCCCTGCGATGACGCAGGCCGGCACGGCGGTCTTTGGTGACGCCGTGCGTCTTGTGGCCGATGCGCTCGGGCTGGAGTTGGACGACGTCGTGTGCGGCGCCGAATATGCCCAGACGACCCGAGACCTCGACCTCGGCACATGGTCGATTCCGGCGGGCCATGTTGCCGGCGTTTCCGTCAGCTGGCAAGGACGACGTGCGGGCCGGACCGTAATTGCCCTGAACGCTCGTTGGCGCAAGGGCAAACATCTGGACCCGGACTGGTCGATCGAACACGGCTATATCGTCGACATTCAAGGAAGACCGTGTGTCCGTACCAAGCTCGAGGTTTCTCCTCCTTCGGACTTCCAAGCGCAGACGTTTCGCGACTACATGATCCTTGGCATGATCATGACCGCTCTTCCTGCGGTCAATGCGATCCCCTACGTCTGTGCTGCCCGACCAGGCATCGTGACCTATCTGGATCTCCCACTGGTCGCAGCACGCGGCTGGGTACCGCCGATCTGAACGTCCGCCGGTGGTTCCCGGCGCCGGCCCACGAACCTGGCGAGATCATGGTCGCCGTCACTCGAGCCCGTTCGCTGAGCTGCCCTTGGCTCCGGTCATTCCTGATCCGGTGAGGGGATTTGAGGCGATCCTGCCCTAACACGATTGTATGAGTCTCGGTACTGGTCCATCCGCATGGTGCTCCGTCAGGCGCTCGCCGAGCTGGCAAAGAGACCGGGACCGCCCGTGTCGCGGAGGGCTCCGCGAGACGACGGTGACTGCAGCGGGGTGAGCCAAGTCCTGTTGGCCCAGAGCGATCGCTTGGCCTCGTGTCACTCCTGATGGGCCATCATGGGCACCATGCCCCGGAAACCACCAGCCGGATTGGTGATCACCCCGGGGGCCAGCGCCGGACGTGAGCAGTCCGGGCTGGTCGCCATCGACCACGCGTTGAGGGCCAAGGGCATCGCGGTGGAACGGGTCGAGTTTCCCTCGCAGGCCGCCGGCAAGCGGCGCACCGACCCTCCGGCCGTGTGTATCGCCACCGTGCGCCAGGCCGCCGGCGCGCTGGCCTCACGGCTCGGCGTCTCGCTGGGCCGGATCGCCGTCGGCGGCCGATCCTTCGGTGGCCGCATGTGTTCGATGGCCGTGGCCGAAGGGCTCGAGGCTCGGGCGCTCGTCTTGGTCAGCTATCCGCTCCATCCGCCGGGCAAGCCCGATCAGCTCCGGACGTCCCACTTTCCCGACTTGCGGGTGCCCTGCCTGTTCGTCTCGGGCCGTCGCGACGCGTTCGCTAGGCCGGAGGAACTGGAGCGGGAGACCGCCGCCATTCCCGGTGCGGTCACCGTGGCCTTCGTCGATGGCGATCACGGTTTGCGCAAGGGTGAGGGTGACGCGGCGGCGATCGTGGCCGATTGGGTCGGCGGGCTTCGCTGACCCCTATCCTGGTGGTGAGCGGCCATGTCTGAGATCATCGACGCACTCGTCCTCGACCTGATCGAGTGGATCGGACCCGGTCAGCGACCCTACGCCGAAGTGATGGAAGCCTGGCGGACGTCCTGTCCTCGACTGCCCGTCTGGGAAGAGGCCAATCGGCTCGGATTGATCGTGCGCCACCACGACGCCGTGTCCGGGGAAGTCATGGTGTCGGTCACTGCGGTGGGAGCCGAATACCTGAGGTTGCACCGCCCCACCGCCACGGCGGCCGTCTAGCCGTTCGCACGTCGTGGACAGCGCCGAACACGAGGTCGACACCTCACGCCGGCGCATCGTCGACCTGACCGCGCTCCTGGACTCGTTCTGCCGCCATCGCGGTGATGGTCTGGTCAACGTGCTGGCTCCCCATGCCACCGCCGGGTTGGCTCTGATGGAGGTGGGATCCGGTTCGGAGGCCGATCTGCTCGACGCGCTCGAATCGATCCTGCCCCGCGACGGTCGCTATCGTCACGCCCACGGTTCAGCCGGACACGGTGCCGACCATCTGCTGCCCGCCTTCGTGAGCCCGTCGGTCACGCTCCCGGTGATCGCCGGACGCCCGGCGCTGGGCACCTGGCAGTCCCTGGTCCTGGTCGATCTCAACGTCGACAACCCGCGCCGGCAGGTTCGGTTCAGCTTCCTGGCGTCATAGGTTTGGCCGCAAGGTCGCCACCGGGATCTTGGCGTGCGGCCTGCTCCGGAAGTGCATCACGTCTGGCGTGGTCCGAGTCGTCGAGCCGGGCGCAAACTGTCGGTACCCGATATCGATGGACGCCACGGCTGATTCCGCCGTCGTCGCCGCGAAATCGCCGCCCGCTACGGTGGGTCCTGTGCAATTTCAGGACGCGGTACTACGTCGGCGAATGGTGCGGGACTTCTCCGACGAGCCTGTCGCCCGCCCGCTCGTCGAACAGCTCATCGCCAATGCGACTCGCGGCCCGTCAGCCGGATTCAGCCAGGGCTTCGCCTTTCTTGTTCTGACAGACCCCGGTCAACGTCGCTTGTTCTGGGAGACCACGAGCGGGCCGGAGTGGCGAGGCGAGTCCGAGTCTGAGCCCCTGACCCGAGCCCCAGTGGTGATCCTGCCGCTCGCACACAAGCAGGCCTATCTCGACCGCTACGCGCTACCCGATAAGGCCCACACCCCGCTGTCCCGGGAGGAGCACTGGCCGGCGCCGTACTGGGACATCGACACCGGCTTCGCTGTCATGCTCATCCTGCTCACCGCCGTGGACCTCGGCCTGGGTGCATTGTTCTTCGGGATATTCCAGGGCGAGAAGGCCCTCATGGACGCGTTGGCCGTGCCAGGAGAGTTCCGACCCATCGGCGCCATCGCCGTGGGTCACCCGACGCCAGGCGAGCATTCCAAGCCCGAGCTACCCACAGGCCGCCACCGCGTGGAAGAGGTCGTGAGGTGGGAGCGGTGGTGACCGCGGCCGGGTCGTGCGTGCACGGTGCGCGCACGGACCTACGCCGTCCAACAAGGGCCCGTGGGAGGAGATGGGGCCGGCCAGCATTGTCGGCGTGACCACCGCCGTTACGTGCGTAGGATTCGAGGTATACAGGCCAACGCCGGGAGGTCGCGCGAGCGAGTGACACCGGACAAGGTCCCGGTTGGTGGGTTGCCTCCCATGGAAAGTGGTATCCGTCCGAGTCGTACCGGCCGCCTCCGCCCCTCGGCAAGGAGGATCAGGCCAAGGTGCTCGGACTGAACGCCCAGCGCTTCTATGGCCTGGAGGCGCCGTCCTTGGCCCCGGACCGATGAGGACCGCTCCTAACCGAAGAGGACCGGTAGCTTGGTAGGGGAGCGGAACACCTGGCCGCGGATGTGCGGATCGTCGGAGGCCGGATCGAGACGAAGGTTGGGTAGGCGATCGAGGAGGTGCTCGAGGGCCACCCGCATCTCGAGCCGGGCCAGGTGGACGCCAAGGCACATGTGAGGCCCCTGGCCGAACGAGATGTGCGGCTTGGGATGGCTGCGAAAGATGTCGAAACGGTCAGGGTCCTCGTGGCGGTTCTCATCGCGATTGGCGGCCGCCAGCATCAACATCACGGTCGACCCGGCTTCGATGGGCACGCCAGAGATCTCCGTATCCTTGGTCGCGAGCCGAGTGATGTTGAGCAACGGCGTCTCGAGGCGTAGGGCCTCCTCGATCGCCTGGGGGATCAGGGATCGGTGGGTGCGGACGGCGTCGAGCTGGTGCGGGTACGAGAGTAGCGAGAAGAGTAGATTCCCCGTCGAGCGGTAGGTCGTTTCGACCCCGGCGGGCAACAGCAGGCGGAGGAAGGAGAAGATCTCCTCGTCGCTCAGATGCTCGCCGTCCAGCTCCGCATGGGCGAGATCGCTGATGAGATCCTCGCTCGGTGTTCGCCGTCGCTCGGCGAGGATTCCTGCAATGTACTCCTTGACCTCCTGTGAGGCCGTGATCGCCTCTTCGGGCTTGCTCAGGAAGCCGAGGATGGCGATGGACCAGCGCTGGAACTGCCTGTAGTCCCCCCGGGGCAGGCCGAGGAGACCGGCGATGATCTGGGTCGGGTAGGGGAACGTGAACTCCCTGACCAGCTCGGCGTGCCCCCGATGGACGAACCGGTCGATGAGCTCATCGGCCACCTTGGCCACGAGGTCCGTCTCCCAGGTGGCCAGGACCTTCTGGCGGAAGGCCGTGGCGACCAGTGCGCGGTAGCGGCCGTGCTGGGGGTCGTCCATGCCCAGCATGATGTGCTCGCCCATCACGGGTCCCATGATCACGTCGATGATGTGGGCCGACGAAAACGTCTCGCCGTCTCGCAGCACATTGGCGATGTCCTCGTAGCGATAGACGAAGTAGACCGGGTGGGCGTCGTCGTGTGGCATCAACGAAGCATCGAGGGTCTGGATGGGCGTGTCGCGACGAGCCCGGGCCAGTTCGGGGTAGGGATCCCGGGTGTCGCCGGCGACGGCGTCGTCGAAGAGGCCGAACTCGTCGCTGCCCCTGTCACTGTCCTGGTTGTGGACCGCTGTGCCCGGTGCCTCCGGACCTTCGACCGCCAATTTCACGACCTTCCGCGTAACCTAATATTTGTTCACACCGAAGGTATCGGCCCTCCCTCGGCGCGTCAACCGACGCACCCCGGCCGTTCGGTACAGGGCGACTGTTAGCGTCGCCGTCCCAGGGGTGAGGTGAGAAAGAGGTGTTCGATGAGCGTGAACGTTGACCTGAGCGGTCGGCGTGTGGTGGTGACGGGCGCATCGAGCGGCATCGGCGCGGCAACCTGCCGGTCGATCGTCGCACACGGTGGATCGGTGGCCATGTTGGCCAGGCGGAAGGAACGACTCGATGCGTTGGCGATGGAGCTGGGCGAGTCTGCGGTCGCGGTGCCGTGCGACGTGACCGACCTCGACTCGCTCGACGCGATGCTCGCCGAGGCGTCGCGGGGTCTGGGAGGCCTCGACGGCGTCGTCTCCGTGGCCGGAAAGATGATGACCGGGACCGTGGCGACCGGCACCCCACAACGTTGGCGCGAGCTCATCGATCTCAACCTCGTCGGCCCCCTAGCGACCATCCGTTACGCCCTTCCCCACTTCTCGAGCGAGGGCAGGCGCGACGTCATCCTCGTTGGCTCGACCGGGGCATTGACGCCGATGTCCGGCGTCGGCATCTACGCCGCCTCGAAGCGGGGACTCGAAGCTGCCTTCGACACCCTGCGCCTCGAGCTCGCACCGGAGGGCATCAACGTGAGCCTGGTGATGCCGGGAATGTTCGAGACCGAAGGACTCACGATCGAGGGCCTGATCATGGACGGTGACATCCCCCCCAGTGACACCCCGTACTTCGTCGAAGGCGGTGGGCCCGCCGCGCCGGAGGGATTGGCGGACTGCATCACGTTCGTCATGAGCCGGCCGGAAGGGATCTGCATCCATGAGATCGTCGTGCGCCCGACTGGCCAGCTGAATCCCTGAGGTCCCCGTCTCATGAGCAGCGCAAACGATGGCGGGCCGGATCCCTGCGCACCAACGACAGAGGGACGTCGTCCCGCGGGAACTAGGGGCTCGACGTTCGGCAACGGCCACGGTTCGGAGGCGTGCCGACGGTCGGTCGTCCGGTCTGAGCGGTCTCCCAGCCGTCCCAAATGCCCGCCGAGTACGGACCGGTCGCCCCCGCCTTCTCGTAGAGGCCCTGGGGGTCGTACACCTTCGCCTCGGGATAGGGCCAGGGACAGGCGACCGACGTCGCTGCGCCGGTGTCTCGGATGATGGCGAAGCTGCCTCCGTATAGGACGAAGTAGCACGCGTTGAGAACGAGGGCCATCACCACGAACGTGCCGAGCGCGGGACGGCCGCGGAAGGCCCGTACCCGCTGGGCCAGCTTCTCCGCCACCGACTTGCCCGTGTCGTCGCGGTACAGGAGGACCCCGGCAGGGATCATCACCGCCGTCACGAGTGACGACTCCCAGATCAGCGGGAACTGGTACTGCTTGCCGACGAACACCGAGCCGAACGGGATCACCTGCGAGTACGTGTACATCCCGGTGCGCACGAGGATGATCTCCTGAATGGCGTCGTACATGAACCCGATCGGGTAGATGAGCACGGCCAGGGTGATCAGTGGATGCCGCCATACGAACGAGGTCACCGGCCGACGTCGCTGGATCCGCTGGAGGACCCAGAGGCCCACCAGGCCCGGGACCAAGTAGAAGGTCACGTACCCCACAACGACGAACGGCTCGACCGTTGGGGACAGCGAGACCAGCGGCCAGGTCTCAGGCCAGTGCCACAGCTGCGGGTTGTAGACCGCGTACGGGGCCCAGTTCATGATCGGGTCCTGCCAGACCAGCGAGGTGCACGCGATCGCCATGAGCAGGACCGGATGCTTGGGGTACCGGCGCCAGAGCATCACGAAGACGACGATGATCAGCACCATGCTGATGGCGGTGCTGACCTGCAGGAAGCCGAGCCAGTGCGTCCAGCCGAACAACGGCCTGACGGGTCGGGGTGCCCCGTGAACGGCGGCGTTCTTGATGCGCGCGGCCACGGCACCCCTTCTGGCGTTGTGGGCGATCACGATGAGCAGCAGCGCCGTGACGCATCCAATCACACCCCAGGCCACTCCCGATCCGGTCGACCGAGGGGTCGCCGTGACAGGCCCTTCATCGACCGTCTGCTTGGAGCGCTCCAACTGCGTCGTCACGTCAAATCTCGCCGAAGCGCCCGACGAGATGGGACGTGCCGAACGCTTCGTCGAGTTGCCGCGCCACGAGGTACCCGGCCCCCATCCACCCCCGGCGCGTCCACTTCCCGAAGGACAGCCGGGTCCCGGGAGCACCCGAAGCCGCAGGGATCATCTTCACCCGCTCGAGTGCCTCTTTGACTCCTCGTGGCGTCAGGGGGTGGGCGCCCGCGAGCGCGCGCAGCAAGATAGTCGCAATGTCCCGGTTGACGACCGGCACGCAGTACTCGGGGCGTCGTCCGTACGCCGCTTCGTACTGATCGAGGAACGCCTGCCCCACGGGGTTCGACTCGTCGTACTGGTCCAATCCCGTGTAACCCCTGATGGCATCCCACATCATCTGGTTGATCCACGCGTTTTGAAACGCCGTGCCCATGAAGCGCGGGGGGTCCCAGCCCATCTCCTCGAGCGTCGGGTTCACGAAGACGATCCCGAAGCCGAATCCGCAGTGCACGATGGCCTCGGACTTGGCTTCGTGCAGCTTGTGCACTGACGTGCTGATGTCCTGGGCTGTTTGGGGGACCCACTCCTCGGCCACGATCCGAATCTCTCGATCGGCGCAGGCCTGACGAAAGTTCCTCACGTACGAGTCGCCTACCAAAGACCGCTCGATGAGGACCCCGACCTCGCGGTAGCCATCCTTCGAGAGAAGGTCCGCCCAGAAGATGGGCTCGTCGGTCATCGAGCCCATGGACAAGGAGAACGTCCATTCGCCCAGCCATTCCTCACTTCCCGTCACGCTGATGGCCGGTACGCGAAACCGCTCCTCTATTGCCTCGCGCGTCGGTACACAATTGTCGGTGATGGCCGGGCCGAACACGGCCAGGCAGCCTTCGTCGACGAGTTCGCCGTAGGCATCGATGACGGCTTTGATGCTTCCCTTCGGCAGGCCCTCGACCTCGCGGAACACCATCTCGACCGGACGGTCGAGCAACCCCTGCTCGAGACCCTGCTGGAAGACGAGTTCAAAGGGCAGGACCAGGTCGTCACGGGACTCCTGGGGGTACCCGTCGGGGAGCTTGAAGTCGAACAGATAACCGATCTTGATCGGCTCGGCGGTACTTTCGTAGGACACGTGGCCCCCCTCGTCGCGCCTCGCGGCCATTCGGTCGCTCGCCAACCTGACATTTGTTCCGACACTAGCGACGCTCGTCGGTCAGCGTCAATCGGTCCGTCCGGTGGTCTGGTCTTCGCAGTAGGCGTCGATCATCTGGCTCAGCCCCGCGGTCACGACCGGGTCGTCGGTGAGCGGCCCGGTGACGGCGGCTCGTGCCGCGGCGCGGAGCCCCAGGCCCTCCGTGACCAGCCGGCCGGCCGCGACCAGGACCCTGGTCGACGCCACCTCCCGCAGGCCGACGTTCTCGAGGCGCCGGATGGCCTGGCCCAGGCCAACCAGGGTCGCCGCCGTCTGGTGATCCACGCCGGCCTCGTGCGCGACCACCTTTTCCTCGACGTCGGGAGGAGGAAAGTCGATCTCGATGGCGATCATGCGCTGGCGGGTGGAGTCCTTGAGATCCTTGAGGATGCTCTGGTAGCCCGGGTTGTAGGACACGACGAGACAGAAACCCGGTGCGGCGTCGAGCGTGACGCCGAGGCGGTCAATCGGCATCTGGCGGCGGTGGTCCGTCAGGGGATGGATCACGACGGTGGTGTCTTGCCGCGCTTCGACGATCTCGTCGAGATAGCAGATCGCACCCTCGCGGACCGCCCGCGTCAAGGGCCCGTCGGCCCAGGTGGTGTTGCCGCCATGCAAGAGGAACCGCCCGACGAGATCTGCCGTCGTCAAGTCGTCATGGCAGGCGACGGTGACCAGCGGCCGCTGCAGGTCGTAGGCCATGGCTTCGACGAAGCGTGTCTTGCCGCAACCGGTCGGTCCCTTGAGCAAGATGGACAGGCCCTGACGGAACGCCGCAGTGAAGACGGCCTCCTCGTTCGCGACGGGAACGTAGTAGGGACGAGTCCCTGACGTCATGCCGTCCTCCCTTCGGCCTCGAGGCGCTTCTTCGTCCGCAGCGTACGCTGGAAGGTCCGATGCTGTGCCTCGGCCGACCTGAGCGCGAACCTGAAGAGCGGGCTGACCACCCCGGGGAGTTGATCGGGTAGCGGGACGCGTGCGTGTGCGGCGGTCCCGAAGACCCTCCGCAGGGCTTCGCTGTCAGTGGCAGCGCCAATGCTGAGGCAGAGGCAGCCGGCACCTCTCCGTCTCGCTTCGGCCAGCGCGCGACGGGCGTCAGCCTCTCCATATGCCCCCTCATACCCGTGGTCGTAGGCGAACCCGTCCGAGAGGACGACGAGCAGCCGCCTCGACGTCCCGCCCTCCCGTTCGAGGACGGCCGATCCGTGGCGGATCGCGGCGCCGAGGCGGGTATAGGCGCCAGGGGAGCTGCCACCAAGTCGGTGCATGACCACGGTGTCAAGACGCTCCCCGAACCGTTTCATCGGCACCACGTGGACCGCGGAACGCCCGTGAGAGCGGAATGAGTAGAGCGCCACTCGGTCACCGAGATCGTGCAGTGCCACGATCAGTGCGCCCGCGGCGGCCCTTTGGTGCTCGTGCACGATGCCGCCTGAGGCGCTTGGCTCTCCCGCCGACCCCGAGACATCGAGCAGGATGAGCACGGCGAGATCACGGCGCTGGCGCAGGGTGTCGATGTAGACCTCGTCCGATGGCGCCGAGCCGGCGGCCATGTCGACGCGGGCTGCGACGACCGCGTCTATGTCGATGTCGATACCCTGCAGCTGCCGAGGACTTCGCCGCCACTCGCGGCCCAACCGGGCGAGCGAACGGCGCAGTGCGTGGGTGTCCGGCGGCTCGCATGGAGCAAGTCGCGCCGGCGTCGGCTCGACTTCGCTGACCGTGCACCAGGCCTGCCGGTACCGGTGTCGGTGCAGATCCCATTCGGGATAGGTCCATTCCCGCCGGTCCACGTCTCCTGTCAGATCGGTGATGGACGCCACGGAGGTCGTCATGGCGGCGGCGCCGAGGTGGTGACCGGCCTGACGGGTCCAGTGGGTAGCTGCATCGGCGCCAGGGGGACCGCCGTGGCGCGAGCGCGCGTCACCGAGCAGCTTCTTGATGAGCTTGCCGATCCCTCCACCGCCACCGACCGGACTCGACACGGAGTCGAACAGAACGCCGGCGTCGTCCTCCTGTTCGTCGAGCTCTCGGAGTGCATCCGCGCTGTTCTGCGATGAGGCGTGGTACCTGGGTGTCGTTGCGTCGGGGGGGGATGGATCGACCTTCTTCAAGAGTCGGCGCGGTCGGATTGTGCCGAACGAGCGGGGCGGATCCACCAGCACCTCCCGACTCAGGGCGATCGCTAGGGAATCGCCGGGCGAGCCGCTGCGAGCGGCGACCATCGGATCGATGAGCAGCCGCACAGGTGCGGGCAACAGGCCCTCCTGAGTGGCGAGGGCACGGTGGCCTTCCACGCTCAAGTATCGGTGAGAGAGCGCCGGCCGCCGTGCCAGAGGGGCAAGGATCGCCGTGCCGAGGCTCCCGGCGGCGAGCAGCGAGGCTTGCACCGCCAACGAGCGAATCTGCTCGCGGTCGCTGGCGGAGGTGTCGATGAACACCGTCGTGCCGTCGGTCCAGGCCGGAAGGCCCGGCGACTCGACGGGTGCGACCGCGACGGATCGTCCTGCCACCGCCGAGGCCAACAGCTTGAATCGCTCCGGGCCGGTGGGCTGCGGGTCGCCCCTTCCCTCGACGCCTGGTGGGCCCACCGAACCTCCGTCGAACGACCTCAGCATGGTTCCAAACAGTAGGTGCGAGAATGAGGGCCCACAACAGAGCTATCGACCGCAATGACCCGTGGCGCTCCGCTCAGGTGCGAGGCGCCGCCCCGCGAAGCACGGTGTCGCGCGCGAGGGCCTGCGCCGCGGTGGGCTGGATCGCGGTCACGTACGACCCGGCGCCCCAGATTGCTTCGAGGACGCAGCGCGCCCGGATCTCGGCCGTGGCACCCGCCAGTTGCACGGCGCCGTCACGTGACCCTGACGCCAGCAACGCCCTCACATGGCGCAACTGCTCAGGGAAGGACAAGCCGAGCGCAGGGGTGCTGGGTGGCGATTGGCGCAGCCACGCCAATGTGATCATGAATTCCTCACGCAACGTGTCGAGGACGTTGATCGTGACCCACATCAGCGCATCGATCTTCGAGAGAGGCGAGGAGTCGGAGCGGACGACGGCGTCCCATGCCGTGACGACCTTGTTCATGTACGAGGACATGATGGAGACGAGGAGTTCGTCCTTTGAGCCGAGCAGCCGGTAGACCGTACCGGTGCTCAGGCCGGACGCGGACGCGATGTCCCGCATCGTCGTGGCTTCGTACCCGCGTCGTCCGAACTCGGTTCGTGCCACCGAACGGAGGTGAGCGAGCCGCGCGTCGCCGTCCGCTTCCTCATCATGCCAGCGGTCGATCGCGGTTCGGGCCGCCCTGAAGGCAGGCGAGCCATCGAGTGCGGTGTTCGACGGAGGTTTCGTTCCCAGCCCGTCCAACAGGATGCGGATCCGTAGGTCGGGGACCACCTCACCGCCTGGTGTCAGGTGCGAGATCCCCACGCCAACGTGCAGCATGCTCTGGCATATGCGGCCGGCCAGGAGAGAGAGATCGATATCGGGCCGGATGGCGCCCGCGACGCGGCCCGCCTGCACGATCTCCTCCATGGCGTCATGAATCACGGGAGGTGGTCTCAAGGCATGCCCTGACTCCCCGCCGACCCGTGTCGGGGGCTCGTACAGTGTGAGGAGCAGGGCAGCACGGTGCTTGAGCCCGACCGCGGCGATGGCGCGGCCGAACTCGATGACCCGCGCCTTGAAGGATCTCGGCACCGGTTCATGGAGGGTGTCGCGCGCCTCCTTCGCGATGCGTTGGAGGTCGTCCTGATAGCGCTGCACCAGCTCGACGATGATCGCTTCCTTGGAGTCGAAGTGGTGATACAGGCTGCCGGGAAGGATGCCACACGCGTCGGCGATCTCGTTGAGGGATGTCCTCAGTCCCGAAGACGCGAGGAGGGTCGCTGCGGTCTGGAGTATCTCTTCCCTTCGGGCTCCTTCGGACGGCATCCGTCCCCAATCGTAGCTCCGTGCTGAATCCGCCCCCGCCGTATCGTGAGGCCGAGCGCTTACGTATCGCTCGGACCGTACGACATGTCTCAGACCGCTCGGCCTGAGGTCACCCGCAACCCGTCGAGGAGGATGCCGATCAGTCGCCGGGTCTGTTCGGGTGGCACGCTGGCGTTGGTGCAGATCGGGCTCACCAGCTGCGTGAGATCGGATCCTTCGACGTCGTCGCGGACGACACCGGCGTCCTTGGCCCGGTCGATCACGAGGTCGAAGGATGAGTTGATCAGCTCCCGAGCGCGGGATTTCAGGTCGGGGTTCTTCTCGAAGGCCTGCTGAAGCTCGGCGAGCAGCGCCTGCTTGGTCTGCGCGTACCGCATGAAGGCGTCGAAGAAGGCGACCACGGCGTCCCAGGGCTCGAGCTCGGCCACCACTCGCTGTGCCGCGTCGGCCAGCTCGAGTACATCCGTCTCGTACACCGCCTCGACGATGTCGAGGCGATTGGGGAAGTGGCGGTACAAGGTGCCGACACCGACGCCGGCCCGCTTGGCGATCGCTTCCATGGACGCACCCGAGCCTTGTTCGGTGAAGCTCTCACGGGCCGCCGCGACCAACCGCTCGCGGTTGCGCCGGGCATCGGCACGCAGCGGGCGCTCGATGTCGGGGCTGTCGGACTGGGCCGGCCGGACGGTGGTTGCAGAGGTCTGCTTCATGGTCATCTCGAAAAACTCGGTGCTGGGTGTTGCTAAACGGAGGCACCCTCCGTATAATAAACGGAAGAAGCATCCGCTTCCACCAGATTAGCGGCGGAAAGGTCAAAGTCAATGCCCAACGCAACCCTTAGCGGTCCGCGCCCACATTTCGGTGGCGTCGGGCCCGCGACACCGGAAATCGCAGGTCAGCGAGGCGCGCCTCGTCCCGTGCATCGCGCCCTGCTCCTGGCCGTCATCCTCACGGCGCAGCTGATGGTCGTGCTCGACACCACGATCGTCAACGTCGCCCTCCCGCACATCCAGGAGAGCCTGGGATTCTCGACGAGCACGCTGTCGTGGGTGCTCAACGCCTACATCCTCACCTTCGGCGGGTTCCTGCTCCTCGGGGCCCGGGCGGGTGACCTCTTCGGTCGCCGCCGGGTCTTCCTCCTCGGCATCGCCGTCTTCACGATCAGCTCCCTCCTCGGTGGGCTGGCGCCCACGGCGTGGGCGCTCCTGGCCACCCGGGCGGTCCAGGGCGCCGGCGCGGCCCTGGCTGCACCCTCGGCGCTCTCGCTCCTGACGACCGCCTTCGCCGAGGGTCAAGAGCGTGTGCGCGCCATCGGCCTCTACACGACGGTGTCCGCCGCCGGTGGCGCCACGGGTCTGGTGGCCGGCGGCCTTCTCACCCAGGTCGCGTCCTGGCGGTGGGTCATGTTCGTCAACGTCCCGATCGGCGCCGCCGTCTGGCTCGTGGGGCGCAGGACGCTCCCGGAGACTGAGCAGCGCCACGGGCACTTCGACCTGGCCGGCGCGCTCACCTGCACGCTCGGCGTGACCGGCATCGTCCTCGGACTCGTCGAGGCGGGCGCGCAGGGCTGGTCCGCCCGACTGCCCATCGGCGCTCTCGCTGGTGGCATCGTGCTGCTGGCCACGTTCATCCACGTCGAGCACCGCGCCGAAGAGCCGATCCTCCCACTTCGCCTCCTCACGAACCGCACGCGGAGCTCGGCCAACGCGGCTCGCGCGCTCCTCTATGCCGGGTTCTACGGGCTCTTCTACTTCATGGCTCAGTTCCTCCAGGACGCGCTGGGCTACTCGCCCCTACGGGCCGGGGCGGCGTTCCTCCCCCTGCCTGCATCGGTCTTCCTCTTCTCCCAGCTGACCAGCCGCGTGCTCCTGCGCCGGCTACCGGAGAAGGTGGTCATGGTGGTGGGCACCTCCATCGCCACCCTCGGGCTGCTCCTGGCCACGCGCGTGGGCGACATCACCAGCTACCTCCAGATCGTGGCGTCGCTCGTGCTCATCGGCGCAGGCAGCGGCATGACGTTCGTGTCCTTGACCAACGCGTCGCTGCACGAGGTCGAGCCGGCGATCGCCGGCGCCGCGTCGGGGCTGGTGAACGTGTCGCAACAGCTCGGCGCCGCCGTCGGCCTGGCCGTCCTGGTCACCGCCTTCAACGCGCTGGCCGGCAAAGCCCAGCTCACGGCGGGCGCCGGGGCGAGCGCCATCGTGCACCCCCTCGACGACATCTTCGGGGTGGCCGCCCTCTTCACGCTGGGCGCGCTGGCCACGGTGCTCACCGGGATCCGCACGCCGAAGGTGGCCCTCGACGCCGGCGACGACCGCCGTCCCGAGGCGTGCCTCGAGCACAGGCCGGCGCTCGCGCTCGAAACGGTCGAAGGCTAGCTCGTATCCTCGCGCTGCCGTCAGAGGTCGACGGGGTCAGAGATGGCCCCGACCACCACTGCCTCCGGGCCGACGTGCGCGCCCACCGTCGGATCGAGGCGTGCGATGAATGAAGGCGGCCGGCCGAACGCTCGGCTCAGCTCGTCGGCGAGTCCATCGTGGTCCGAGGCGTCGCCATGCCCGAGCGCCCAGGCGCCGATCTCAGGTCCGGCACTGTGTCGGACGTGGGCAACGAGGCGCTTGAGCGCCCCGCCGCGATTCCGGCATTGTTCGAGGGGCACGACTCTTCCCCGCACGGCGAGCAGCAGTGGGTGATGGCGAGCCAAGTGACTTTTGGGGATCATGCCCGCACGGTCGCTACGTCGAAGGGACTCAACGTTTTGAATGAGTGCGAAGGTGTGGAGGCGAAGTGGGAGCGATTGCGCGAAGTCAGTGATCGACTGGGGGCCGGAGGGGTTCTGAAGCGCCCAATGCACCGCGGCTGTGATCAAACCGGCACCGACGCTGAACGATCGTGTGTCGATGACCGCCACGTCGGAACCGCACAGCGATGCTGCCTCCCGAGCGCGCGCCACCGTGGAGCTGAGCTCAGCGGAAACGTGCATGGCGCAGATCGCATCGGTGTCCCCATAGGCCTCGACCAGGGCGTCGACCGCGGGTGGCGTGGTGGAGGGGTACGCGCCGCGACGCAGCAGGGCCCAGAACTCGTCGACGCCGCCGACGAACGGTTCATCCTTCAACCAGACCGCACCCGGGACGATGCGCAGGAGCGGCGACTCCTCCAGCGGGGCCGGCAGGTCGACCGCTCCATCAGTGACAATCAGCATGCCGCGTCTCCTTCTCGAGCGGCAGAGGGAATCAGCCCCCAGTATCCTCGCAGAGGTGTTTGAGCGCTTCACCCAAGAAACCAGAAAGGTCCTGGTCCTGGCCCAAGAGGAAGCCCGTCTTCTCGGCCACGGCTTCATCGGTACCGAACACATCCTCCTGGGCCTGAGGCGCGAGGGCGATGGCATCGCGGCCAAGGCCCTCGAGTCATTGGACGTCTCCCTGGTCTCCCTACGCGAGAGGGTGAAGTCGACCATCGGCGACGCCGGTACGGCCCCCTCCGGCTCCCCTCCGTTCACCCCGCGGGCCAAGAAGGTCCTGGAACTCGCGCTGCGCGAGGCACTGCAGCTCGGGCACCACTACATCGGGACCGAACATCTGCTCCTCGGTCTGATCCGCGAGGGTGAAGGCGTCGCTACGACCGTACTGGTCGATCTGGGCGTCGAACCGAGTCGGGTGCGCCAAGAGGTGATCAAGCTGATGTCCGATCATGGAACTGACGTGCCGGTCGAGCGCCGGGAGGAGGGAGGGGGAGCCCCCGAACCCCGCTGCCCTCAGTGTGGTGTCGGCGTGTCCGAAATGGTGCGCTACCGCTCCATCACCGCGAGACCGGATCGCGGTGACGACACCAGCGGGTCCATCGTCGTCAATGTGCTCTATTGCGGTCGATGCGGCACGCCTTTCCAGATGCTCAGATCCGGTGGGCCGGGATGGCCGGAAGAGGTCGCGGCCCCAGAGAACGCGGCGTCCCTGGAGGGTCAATTCCAGCTTCGTTGCCGCGAGCTCGTCGGCGAGACGCGTGCGCTGGGCTTCGACCCGAACGTCTGGGTCTCGATGATCAACCGTCTCGGCGCGTTGGCCACGGCGAAGAAACTCCTCGCCGACCGTCACGTTCTGGTGGCGACACCGTGGCTGGTGGCTCGCGGCCGCTCCGACCTCACGATTGAGCACGCGATCGGCCAGGAACGGTGGGCGGAACTGTTCGGCGAGGAGGATCGCGCGGAAGCCGCGCGCCGCCTCACCGAAGCCGGCCAGGGCGGCTCGGCGACGACATCCTGAGCGGCGTCGATCTCGCGCGATGGGTCACGGCCCTCCCCGCTGCCGAGTGGCGGTCGCGCCGGCGCGCCAGCGGTCGATGGCGAGCCGTCCGAGCGGGTCAGGCTCGGTGTGGTAGCGCGCTCCGGCGAGAACCCCTTCCGCGTAATCACCGAGGACCTCGACGTCCGCCGCAGGCCATCCATGGGCCCGTGCCCAATCTCGAACCCCGCCGGGTTGCCAGGTGTAGCCGTGGTGCTTCAGGTGTGTGAAGAGGTGGACGGCAGCGGCCCGCGCTCTCGGGTCGGTCAAGTTCCGGTGGCGCTGTTCGAGCGGCTCGAGGATGCGCCGGCGGCGGTAGACCAGGGACTGGATCTCCTTCAACCCCTCGATCACCACGGGGTCGAGGTCGGTGGGATCGGCGGCCCCGCGCTCGGCCATGGGGTCAGTATCCCCGAATCCGGCCAGATCTGCCGTTCTGGTCCGGTTCGGAGACACCGGCGGGCTAGTTTGCGAGGTCGCGGCGCGAGGACCGATAGGGTCGCAGAGGTGACGCGCCGTCACCGATGAGGGGAGCAGCCCGTGCAGCTCAACGACATGATCTTGGTCAGCATCGACGATCACATGATCGAGCCGCCCGACATGTACAAGAACCATGTCCCGGCGAAATGGGCGGATCAGGTGCCGAAGGTGGTCCGCAACGACCAGGGCATCGATGAATGGTTCTTCCAGGACGAGAAGACATCGACGCCGTTCGGCATGGCGGCGACGGTCGGTTGGCCGAGGGAGGAATGGGGTTTCCATCCCGGGGCGTACTCCGAGCTGAGGCCCGGGTGCTTCGACGTCCACCAGCGGGTGCGGGACATGAACGCCAACGGCGTGCTGGCGTCGATGAACTTCCCGACCATGGCCGGCTTCAACGCGCGGACCTTCACCGAGTCACGTGACAAGGAAGTCGCTCTGGTCATGTTGCGGGCCTACAACGACTGGGCGATCGACGAGTGGGCCGGGTCCTACCCCGGCCGCTTCATCCCGCAAGGGATCGTCCCGATGTGGGACGTGGACCTCGCGGTCAAGGAGATCCAGCGTCTGGCCAAGAAGGGGTGCCGCTCCATCAGCTTCCTCGAGACCCCGCACGTCCAGGGGTTCCCGAGCTTCCTCTCCGGCCACTGGGACCCGATGCTGGCGGCCGTCGTCGAGGCGAACATGGTGTTGTCCCTTCACATCGGCGCCGGGTTCGACGTCATCCGGAAGCCGGTGGAGGCGCCGGTCGACCACTTGATGGTGCTGGCGTGCCAGATCAGTGCCATCACCGCCCAGGACCTGCTCTTCGGTCCGACGCTGCGTAGCTTCCCGAGTCTGAAGGTCGCCCTGTCCGAAGGAGGGATCGGCTGGATCCCGTTCTACTTCGATCGGATCGACCGGCACTACATGAACCAGACCTGGCTGCACCACGGCGACGACTTCGGGGGCAAGCTGCCCTCGGAGGTGTTTCGCGACCACATCCTCGCCTGTTACATCACCGACCCGTCGGGGTTGCAACTGCGCGATCGGATCGGCCTGGACATCATCGCGTGGGAATGCGACTACCCCCACACCGATACCACCTGGCCGGAGTCGCCGGAGTTCACCTGGCGTGAGTTCCAGGTGGCGGGCTGTAGCGACGAGGAGATCCACAAGATCACCTGGCAGAATGCCTGTCGATTCTTCGACTGGGATCCCTTCCGGGAGACCCCGAGGGAGCGGGCCACCGTCGGCGCGCTACGCGAGCTTGCCGCGGACGTGGACGTGACCCGGATGCCCCGAGAGGAATGGCGCAAGCGCAACGAAGCCGCCGGCATCGGCGTGTTCTGATCTCCTCGCAACGGCCCGATGGGCCGGGTCGAGGTGGTGACCGCCGCGCCGTCGCGCCGAGGTTCTGGGCGCGCTCCTACATCCGGCCCAGCAGGAAGCCGGCCGCTGCGGCGGCCGGGGGGAAGGACTCGGTGATGCCCGAGCTGATGTAGCCGGCGTCGCTGATCAGGGTGATGCCCGAGATCGCCGCCCCGGCCTCGCTGCACAGGAACACGAGCGGGTAGGCCTGCTCGAGTGGTGTCGACGCCTCGATGCCCACCTCCTCGCGGAAGTCGGCGCCGAAGCCGAGCCACATCTCCTTGTTGGCCTGGGCCAGCGGGGTGTCCGTCGGTCCGGGGCAGATGGCGTTGATACGGATGCCCTGCTTGAGCAACGGGAAGGCCTGCCGGGCCACGTAGGCGCAGACGGCCTGCTTGGAGTGGAAGTAGTCGGCGTAGCCGTGCTCTATGGCCCAGGCCGATCCCGAGTCGAAATCGGGGGTGTCGAGGTACTCCTTCAGTTCGGCGAGGTTCGACTCCCAGCCCAGCCCGGCCGCGGAGGAGATGAACCCGATGGCGGACCCACGCGGCAGCAGGCCGCCCGCCAGCGCGCGCTCGATGAGGTGGCGGTGCCCCACGAAGTTGATCTTCTCGATCCCCGGTGTGCCGTCCGCCACCCCGGCGCAGGCGAACAGTGCGTGCACCGGCCCCCCGCACTCGTCCACCGCGGAGTCGATGGAGCCCTCCTCGGCCAGATTCACGTGGATGGCCTTCGCGCCGCGGATCTTCACCTCCGCGTAGTCCATCACGACGACCTCGGCGCCGGCATCCTGCACCAGCTCGGCGGTGGCCGCGCCCATCCCCGTGGCGCCCCCGACCACCAGGACCCGCTTGCCTTCGTAGCGAAATGCATCGAACAGTGCCATGTGTGTCCTCCTGATGGATCGATCTGTGCGCTACCCGACGACGGAGCGGACCTTGAGGTCCACGATGGTATCCCAGTCGATCCCGAGCTCACCGAGGATGGCGTCCCCGTGCTCGTTGAATTCGGGCGCCCGGCCAGCCGGGGACGGCGCACCGCCGAACTGCACGGGGGCGGCCACGAGCTGGAACGGGGTACCCCCCGCCGTCTCGCAGTCCTGCACGTACCCGTTGGCGATGCTCTGCGGGTCGACCGCGCACTCGAGCGTGTCCTGCACCACGCACCACTGGCCGGTGAAGTTGGCGAGCCGCTCCCGCCACTCGGCCACCGTGCGCTCGGCGAAGGCCGCCTCGAGCAGTTCCTGGGCCTCCGTGCTGTGCTCGAGCAGCGCCGCGTGGTCGGCGAACCGTGGGTCGGTCCCGAGCTCGGGCCGCCCGACGGCCGTACAGAGCTCCGACCAGTACCGGCTGGCCTGGAGGCAGCAGAAGGAGAGGGAGTGCTCGTCCTTCGTCTGGAAGTTCCGCACCAGGGGGTTCAGCCGCGGCGCGTTCGCCGGCGGGCCCTGCCAGGGCACGTTGGCCACCAGCGAGAGCGCGAAGGCCTGGCCCATGGCCCACATCCCGGTGCCCAGCAGTGAGACGTCGACCGTCGTGGCCTCGCCCGTCTTCTCGCGGTGATACAGGGCTCCCATGATGCCGCCGGCGATGGTCATGGCACCGATGGAGTCCCCGAAGCCCGGTGCGGGCGGCCCCGGGAGCCGATCGGAGTCGGCCGGCTTCACGCCGAGCGAGACACCGGCCCGGAACCAGAACGCCAAGGAGTCGTAGGATCCCTTGTCCGCGTCGGGCCCCCGTTCGCCCTGCCCCGTGCCCGCGACGTAGATGATGTTGGGGTTGTGCGCCCGGATGTCCTCCACCTCGATCTTGAGCTTCTTGCGCACCCGCGGCAACTTGTTGGTCAGGAAGACGTCCGCCGTGGCCACCAGCCGGTGGAGGATCTCGAGCCCGTCCGGGGTGCTGAGGTCGAGAGCGAGACTGCGCTTGCCGCGGTTCTAGTGCTCGAGCAGCGCATGCACGCCGCCGTCGATCGACACGACGCCCGTGGACGCCAGGCCGCGCATGGCATCACCGCGCTCGGTGGGCTCGACCTTGATGACATCGGCGCCCCAATCGGCCAGGAGCGCCGACGCTGCCGGCACGAACGTGTGCTCCGCCACCTCGAGGACGCGGACGCCCTCCATCACCTCGGTCACTGCATTCCTCCCTCTGCCGACTCGCGGCCTTGACGTGAGCCGTCGCGGAGGTCGGATCTGATCTCGACCACCTCAGCAAGCCCTGTCCATCATACGAGCGTTGAACGGGGCCCGTATTGCCCGGGCGGGGCGACGACGCCGGTCAGGGAGGGCGAAGGGACTCCGCCACGTTCCGCGCCACGGCGAGAGCCTCCGTCGGGGTGAGTCCGGCCGTGGCGGCCAGCCAGCACGAGAGGGGTGCGGCGGTGCGCTCCGAGGCGTGGGCGGCGGTGGCCGCCAGATCGAGCAGCGCGTCGGCCTCGGCTGCCGACAACGGGCGGACGCCGAGGGCCGCGGCGTAGCGGTCGATCCACGTCTGCGCATCAGGAGTCACCGGACGCGGCCCGACCCGATGAATTCTCCCGCCAGACGTGGCCGGCGTGGTGGTGGCGGCGCGCTCACCACGGTTCCCACGATGAGTCGGACAGGCTGTCGAGGTCGAGGAGAAGCACCTCGACGCGCTGACCGGAGCGGACGCCGTCCCCGTCCCCGAGGAGCGCGAGGGCGTTGGACTGCGCCAGGGCGCGCAGCATGTGCGAGTCCTGAGGGCCGGACATCCGCACCCGCAGGACCCCGTCGCCCCCGGTGCGCGCCGCCACCCGCATCACATGCAGTTTGCCATCCCGGCGGCGGGGGAGGTCTTCTTCGGCGATGGCAGCGAGACGGGGTCGATCGAGGACGGTGCAGCCGGCCATGGAGCGCAGTGCGGGCCGCACGAACAGCTCGTAGGAGATGAGGGCGGACACCGGGTTCCCCGGCAGCCCGAAGACCGCCGTGGCGGTCGCCTCCAGCACGCCGAAGGCGAGGGGTTTGGCCGGCTTGAGGGCGACCTGCATCGAGCGGGTGCTCGCCCCGCCCAGCTTCTCGAGTACGGCCGTCACGGCGTCGCGGTCACCGACACTCACACCTCCGCTCGCCACGACGGCCTCGCAGCGGGTGGCGGCGCCTTCGAGGGCCGCGACCAGCTCCGCTCCGTCGTCTCCCGCGATGCCGAGGTCGACGGCATCGAAGCCGTCCGCCCCGAGCCGGGCCAGCAGGGCGGGACGGTTGGCGTCACGGATCTTCCCGGGCGCCCGCGGGCCCGTGGTGGTCATGAGCTCGTCGCCCGTGGACAGGACGCCCACGGTGGGCCGCGGGTGGACGAGCAGTCTCTCGAGTCCGAGGCTCGAGCACACGCCCAGATGGGCCGGCCCGAGGTAGGTCCCGGGCCCGAAGACCTCGTCGCCGGCCGCCACGTCCTCCCCCGCGTTCCGGACGTTCGTGCCCGGGTGCAGGGATTCCTCGACGATGACGACCGCTCCGCCCTCCTCCACCCGGGTGCGCTCGAGCCGGCACACGGCGTCCGCGCCGGCGGGCAGGGGCGCCCCGGTCATGATCCGCACCGACTCTCCGGCCGACATCAGGGCCTCGGGGTCATCCCCCGCCATCACGCGGCCCACCACCCGAAGGCGCGCCGCGCGAGGGATCGTATCGGCGGCCCGGACCGCGTAACCGTCCATGGCCGAGTTGGCGAAGGGCGGCAGATCTTCAGGCGCTCGGACTCCTTCGGCCAGAACGTGACCGGCGGCGTCGCTCACGGCCACGAGCCCGGGGGTCAGCGCGCCACAGGCGGAGAGAACGAACCGGCGAGCCTCAGCGACGGGAATCATCGCTGGCACGGCGGCCGGGTGGGTGCCACCCGGTCACCTCCGGCTTTCCCCAGCGGGAGACGCTCCACCCGGGTCATGGTACCGACCGCCCGGCGGCACGCCGGACCCGGTTGCCCGCCCCGTGCGGCCACCCGCGGCAGCCCAGGTCAGGCCGAGCTGTTCGAGCTCTTCGAGGTCGCCGGGCGTGTCGACGTCCGAGAACGCGCGCCGGTCCACTGCACCTGGCCATCGGTCCGCCTCGACCAGCTCCACGCCGGGGCGATCGAGCAGCGAGCGCATGGACCGCATCCCGGCGTCGATCAGACCTGTTGCCGCGGCCAGGTCCGCGGCGGACCAGCGCGCACACAGCGGCTGTGGCCGCCCTTCGATGATCGGCACCACCGAGCCGCTCCCCGGCCATTCGGCCAGGGTGCGCAGCAGAGGCTCGGAGACGAGGGGGAGATCGCAGGCCAGCACGAGCGCTGGCCGCGCGCCTCCCACCCCGCTGAGTGCTCGTGCCCCCGCGCCGACGGCCACCAGAGGCCCACCACGCGCGGGCTCTTCCAGGACGGACGGCAATCCGGAGACGCCTGGGCCTACCTCGACGGCCTCGGCGACGACCGAACGCATCACGGCCGCTACCCTCACCGCGCACGGCACGCCGCCGACCAGCATCGAGGCCTTGTCGAAGCCCATGCGCCGGCTCGCGCCCCCGGTGAGAAGGATGCCCGCCACCGCACGGATGGGGTGGGGCACGGCCTGCATGCCTCAAGCATGACGGGCCGGACCGGAAGCGTCGAGCGGGGGCAGCGTAGGCACCACGGTGGTGGGGCGGCGGGGGGCGGAGGGTCGATGTCACGTCGCCCACCGCGCAGCGTCGCCGGGCCGTGAGGTTCGGCCATGTTCGCGAGATCACACGATCGCATCATCATACGATCGTGTGACTGGTGGTTGATCCCGCGCGAACGAGCTCGCTCCGGGGACGCGTCGGGAGGGGGGCCGGGGGACGACCGGTCACCGCGCGCTAAATCCAACCTTCCCGCGTGGGTTGGGAGGACTCATTACAATCGTGCCGTGGGGAACGGGTGCGAGACAGAGTCCGGTGGCGGCAGGACCCCGGTCCGGCTTCTCCGGTGGGTCGCCTCGATTCCCCCGCGGCATCGATCACGTTGTGGGGCAGGTTGAGGCAATGCTGATAGTGATCGGACTCATGGCACCGACGGTCTTTGCGCTGATGTGGTTGCTCGGTTCGTTTGTGCCGAGGAAGATGGCCGAATCCCATGGCCCCGGCATCGACCCGAGGCAGGCCCACGCGTTGAGACGGGCTCCTCACGGCACGGAGATCGTCTGGTCGGTTCCTCCGCACCAGGTCGCTCGCACCGTTCGTCACTTCCGAAAGGTCGGTTGGTTGGTCACCGACCGGCGCTGGTCGACGGCCTACGGTGCGAGGGCGTGGGTGAGCATCACCTTCCGTAAGACCTGGTATTCCGGCACCTCCGATGGTGACGTGGCGCAATGGCAACAACTGCGGTCAACGTTTGCCGCGTACGAACGACCCACCGTGACTGCTGCTGCACGCGGGCGAGACACGAATCCATCACTCGGACAGGACGGGAAGATCCGGCGGATGATCGGGGCGCAGCGCGACATCGACGTGGCCGAATTCACATCGTGAACACCGGGTGGGGCATCCACCCGGCCCCCGTCCCTATCTGACCGGCACAGCCGGTCCCGTCCGGGTGACGACGCGGCGGGCACGCAGCAGCAGCAGGCGCGGAATGGTCGGCGCGTTGGGAAACGGACCGGTCTGCTGCAGCACGCTCGGCGGCGGCGGGGGTTCCACCATGTCGTCGATCAGCAATCCGGCCTCCCCCATCGCGTGGACGTACCGGCTCAATGGCCTGTGGGCGAACTGGAAGCGGACGCCGGGCGCGACCTCGTCGACGGCCAGGTCGTCGCGCAAGTAGGAGCCGACCCTCCAGTACTGTTCGCCGAGCGCCACATCGTCGACCCAGCCGCTCCCCGGAGCCTGGAGCAGCGGGTGGGTCAGGAACAGATAGAACCGCCCGCCCGGCACCAGCACGCGCGCGATCTCTTCGATGGCCGGCTCAAAGGGGTCCACGTGCTCGAGTGCGAGACACAGCACGATCGCGTCGAAGGTGGCGTCGAGGCACGGGAGTTGCTCCGCCCGCGCCCGCACGAAGCAGGCTGACCCGCCTCGCTGATGGGCCGAGCGGATCTGCGACGGCGTGGGGTCGAGCCCCACGACCTCCGCACCGAGCCGGGCTATGTGCCGCGCGACCTGCCCTTCACCGCACCCCACGTCGAGGACACGCCGCGCGCCGCGCAGGTGGTGCTCGACCAGCGGGAGGATCTGCTCTTCGTACTCCGGGTCGGCCCCATCGGTGAAGCCGCGCTGCCACCACGTTGCGTGCTCTTCCCAGAGGGATTCACCCACCATGACAGCAGGGAGATTAACGACCCCCGGGCCACGGCTTTTCACATCACGTGGGCGCCGAGTGCGGCGGGCCCGTTGACCGGGTCCGGCTCAGCTCAGGGCGCCGCTGAGGCTGGCCCCCTGCACCTCGACCGTGTAGCTGTCCCCCGTGCTGATCGGCGCGTACCCACCGTATTCGTTGCCGAAGTGCACCACGACCTGGGTGCTGCTCCAGGACGTCACGATGAGGCCGATGCAATCGCCGCCCTGACCGGCGGTCCAGCCGTTCGTCGTGTCACTGAACCATAGCCCGATGCTGCCGTAGGTGTCACCGGTGTCCCCGCTCTGGCACGTCACCAGCGACCCCGGAGGCGGGTAGCTTCCCAGGTTCGTCCCCGAGATCGTGAGCGTGGGGTGAGCGGATGAGCCCGACGAGGTGACGCCGGTCACCGTGGGCGCTGCTGTGGCCGGGACCTGGAAGGCGCCGATGCCGTGTGGCGTCCCCAGGCCCGTCGGCCCGTTGTAACCCTTGCCCGCCGTGCAGAGGTAGCTCGGGGTGCAGGTACCCGTGCTGCCCGAGACGATGTTGAACAGGTCCTTGGCGGGCGCGGTGTAGGCCACCGACGCCGGGATGGTGATCGACGGCGCGTTGTCGGCCAGGCCGTAGACGCCGGCGATCAGGGGCGAGGAGACGCTGGTGCCATAGCTGTAGTACCAGCCCCCCGTCGGGTAGGTGTCGTAGCTGAGGACATTGGCGGCCACCGCGCTGACGTCGGCGGTGGTGCGGTTGGCGCATCCCTTGTCCTTCTGCCAGGCCGGCTTGCCCTCGTAGGCCGAGCATCCGCTGCCCGAGCCCTGCGTCGGGGGATTCCCCGGCGTCACCCACGCGGTCTCGGTCCAACCCCGGGTGTTTGACGCCGGGGTCAGCTCGGTACCCCCGACGGAGGTGACGTAGGGGGAGGCCGAGGGGTACTGCACCCCGCCCTGGTAGGCACCGTCACCCGAGCTGAACGTGATGGCCACGCCGACATGGTCCCAGTCCCCGTCCCAGCCGGTCTCCCCGTCGAACTCGCCCGTGCCCCAGCTGTTGGAGACCACCGTTGCCCCCAGGGCGACGGCCTCGTTCTCGGCCGTGCCCAGGTCGGAGAAGCCGTTGGAGTTGGCCTCGACGAGCAGGATGTTGCAGCGCGGGCAGGCGGTGGACACCATGTCCAGGTCGACCGAGATCTCAGAGGCCGCGCCCTGCTCCGGGGTGGGCAGCGGGCTGGCCTGGCCGAGCTGGTTGACCTTGGTGAAGCACTTGTTCTTGACCGTGCAGGCGGGCAGATCGAAGGTGGATCGGAAGACGGCCAGATCGGAGGCGGCATTGGGATCGTCGTAGGCATCCACCACGGCCACGGTGACCCCCTTGCCGTCGGACTTGACGGCGGCGGTCAGCCCGTAGGCGTTCTCGATGTTGCAAGGGGTGTAACCCGCGGACTCGTTCACCGTACAGGTCGTCGTCCCCGAGGGACCGGCCACCAGCGGCCGTGGCGCCGGTGCCGGTTCCACGGTGAGGTCACAGTGCGCGCCTCCCGCGCCCCGGGCACAATTGACGGCCCGCGCCCCGACGCCTGCCTCCTGGGCCGCCGAACGCGCCGGTGCGCCCTGCGCTGCCGCCGGGAGGGCCAGCACCGCCACCGACACGGCGGCCAGCGCCAGCCACCAACGATTGTGCCCCATGCCGATCCCCTCCCCGCGACGCCGCCGTGCCCACACCGATGCGGTGCCCGGGCGAACACCGACGCGACACTCCCGCAACCGCTCTGCACCATACCCGGTGCCGCGAGCGATCTTCCACCGGGGCACCCCCGTGCCCCGGCGTTCAGACCCGACGACGCCGCCAACGACCTCTCGATCCCGCCGACCGTGTCGATCCCGCCGACCGTGCCGGGAGAAGGGGTCGGCCCGGGCGCACCGATCGACGGGGCCTCGGGGCCGGGGCTCCCGTCACACCGGCCTGAGCAGGCGCCGCATCGCATCCCCGGCTCTCCGGGCCACCTCGAGCGCCGGAAGGAGGTCGAGCGCGTCGGAGAACACCTCCACGCCGAGGGGGGACTCGGCCCCGACGTGGCGCAGGCTGGCCACCAGGTCGTCCAGCTCGAAGGCACCTTCGCCCGGTAGCAGGCGCTCGTGCAAGGTGGCCCGCAGGAGATCGTCTTCGGCCTGGGCCGGTCCGTCATCGAGCTGCACGCCGAGAATCCGGTCCCCCGGGATCGAGCGGAGGAGCGCCCGGTCGGGCGAGCTTCGGAAGTAGTGCCAGGCGTCGAGCGTGATGCCGCCGTTCGGGGCATCCGCCTCGCGCACGATCCACCAGGCGGTGTCGAGATCGGGGATCCTCGACCAGGGCAGGAACTCGAGATGGACGAGCAAGCCGTGCTCCGCCGCCCGGCGGCACAGAGCGGCAAACGAGGCCGCCGCCTCCTCCAGCGTCCAATTTCCCCCGAGCACATCGACGGCGTTGACCGAACGTGCGCCGAGTGCCTCGGCGATGGCGAACAACTCGGTCTCGTTGAACCGAAAGATGTCCTCCTCGTCGTATTCGGGCGGGATGCGCACGTCGGCCGCCCCCGGCAGCCACCACCAGGCCGGATCCAGCTCCGCCACCGAGAGCCCGTGGTCGTCGAGCATCGATCTGAGGTCCCGGTCGCTCAGGCCGGCGTCGCGGGCACCCTGGTAGTCCCGTCCCCAGAGGGAGACGCCGGCGAACCCGCCGGCCCGGGCGGCGGCGAGCCGCTCGGCGAAGGGCAGGCCGCGGCGGAGCGTGCCCGAGCACAGGACGAGATCACCCGGTCGGAGTGCCACGGATCCTCAGCGCCCGGAGCCGCCGCCGACGGCGCTCATGGCCCCGGCGGGCCGGCCCTCTCGCCCATGGTGTCCTTCAGCACGCCGGTGACGTGCACCGCCGCGAGGTTCTCGGCCAGGTAGTCGGGCGCGTCGGTCGTCTCGATGAACCATCCGGTCGGGCACATGGTCAGGATCTCCACGCAGGAGAAGCCGGCACCGGCCACCTGCGTCTCGAGAGCCCGGTGGATCATCCGTTTGGTGCGCGCCACATTGCCGGCCGTGTTGACGGCGCCCCGGGCGATGAAGGCTGAGCCCTCGAGCTGTGCCAGCAGGTCGCTGACCCGGATCGGGTACCCGTGCGCCGCCGCCTGGCGGCCGTCGAGACTCGACTTGGTGCGCTGGCCGAGCACCGTCGTGGTCGTCATGTGGCCACCGGTCTCGCCGAAGACACCGTTGTTCAACATGATGCACGTCACGTTCTCACCGCGCGCCGCGGTGTGGAGGACCTCCTGCAGTCCCTCGTTGACCATGTCCCCGTCGCCCTGGACCGTCACCACCACGAGGTCGGGGCGCGATCGCTTGACCCCGGTGGCCACCGACGGAGCCCGTCCGTGGAGCGCCTGCAGGACCTCGACGTCGAGATTGTTGGAGAAGGCGGTATAGCAGCCGATGCCGAAGATGGCGACGGTGCGCCGGACCAGTCCGAGCGCGTCCACGCACTCGAGGACCGAGCGCATGGCGATGGGTTCTCCGCAGCCCGGGCAGAGCTGGTGGGCCCCGACGTCGATGAGCGCCGGCGTGAAGTCGTCGACGAGGCGCGCCGGTCGGTCCGGGGGCTCGCTGGAGGGGATGATCCGACGTCCGAGTCGTTCCATCAACGGCTCCCGGCGGTCGCCATGGTGTCGCACACGGCGGCGATCCGCTCCGCCATCTTCCCGACCTCGAGGTCGGGAGCGATGCCGAACCCCGAGCTGTCCAGGCTGAGTCTCCCGATGAACTCGACCGGGGCACGGCCGAGGACCGACAAGCGCACGTCGTCGATCATCTGCCCTCCGTTGTTCTCGTAGACCGCCACGCGGGTCGCGCCGTCGCAGGCCCTGGCCACGGCCTCGGAGGGGAACGGGAGCAGCGTGATGGGGCGGACGAAGCCGATGCGCCGCCCGTCCGAGCGCAAGAGCCGCACCGCGGCGCGCACGTAGCGTGCCGGCGTGCCGAAGGCCACCACCACGAGATCGGCGTCGCCGGTGAACGCGCACTCCGCCCTGGCCTCGATGCCCTGCAGCATGGCGGCCGTGGCCTCCGCACAGTCTTGATAGTGGTCGGCCAGGTCGTAACCGACGTCATCCCGCCGCTTGACCGAACCGAGCGGCGAGATCAACTTGGCCCGCCCGGTGCCGCCGGTCGACCCGTCGAGGGACCACGGGGGGACCGGGAAGGGATCGCCGGGAGCGGGGCTCGGGGGGACCGTGACCGATCGCGACGTGTGGGCGAGGTAGTAGTCGCCCAGCACGACGACGGGGTTCCGCCAGGTCGCGGCCAGATCGAAGGCGAGGCCCGTCAACTCGACCGCCTCGGCGACGTCCATGGGTGCGAGCACCGGCGTGCGGTAGTCGCCGTGGCCCCCTCCCCGCGTGGCCTGGTAGTAGTCCCCCTGGGCGCGGGCCATATCGAGCACCACCAGGGGGAGGCGGGCCAGCGACATCTCGGCCAGCGATTCCTGCATGAGCGAGAGTCCCTGGCCGGTCGAACCGGTGGCCGCCGCCGTCCCCGTCGCAGCCGCCCCCCAGCACATCCCGACCGCCTCGAGCTCGCTCTCCGCGTTCATACAGACACCGCCCACGGGGGGCAGCTTCCTCCCCATGTGCTCGAGGATCTCGGTGAAGGGCGTCATCGGATAGCCGGCGAAGAACCGGCACCCCGCGGCGATCATGGCGTCGGCGATGGCCTCGGAGCCTTCGAGCAGTCGGGCCGTCATCCGAACGTCCCCGGTCCCGGTCCCTCGTCAAGGAGCTCGATCGGTGTCTCGTACTTGTACACCTGGAAGACGAAGTCCGGGCACACCTGTGAGCACGCGGTGCACCCGGTGCAGCCGGCCACGAGCTGGGGGTAGCGATAGCCCCGGACATTGACCTCGTGCCGCGTCATCACGAGTACGTCGACCGGACAGGCCGTGACGCAGAGCTCGCACCCCTTGCACGCTTCGACGTCGATGACCACCGTCCCCCTGGTCAGCACGGGCGGCCACCCCCGGCCTGCGCCGACACGGTGGGCTGGGCCAGTTCCCCGCCGGCGTCATGTCCCGCCCGCAGGGCGGCCACGTTGAGGGCGACGTGCTGGGCCCGGTACGGGGGCAGCGCCTCGGCGACCGCGTCCTCGAGGGCGCCCAGGCCGACGATGCCCGTGCGGGCGGACAGGGCGCCCATCATGACCATCGACGCCGTCATCAGATGCCCGACCTGCACGGCGAGGTCGGTGGCCGGCAGCTCGACGACGGTGGTGCCGCTGGTTTCGACCACACCCTCGAAGACGGTCGCGTTGACCAGGACCAGGCCCCCGGGGCGCACCCGGGCGAGGGTTCCGGACGCGTGCTCATGGTGCATGAGGACCGCACACCAGGCGCGGTCGACCGTCGGGGGGGCGTCGATCGGGCCGTCGGCCATGACGAGGGTCGCCTCGGTGCTACCGCCGCGCATCATGCCGGCATAGCTGCCGAAGAGCTGGGTCTGGAGCCCTTCCGCCACCGCCGCTCGAGCCAGCACCTGTGCGGCCAGTTGGATACCCTGCCCGCCGATGCCGGTCATCAGCACTTCGTGCTCCATGAGCGCCTCCGGTGCGGTCTGGCTAAGATCAATGATCTTAGAGAATCAGATCAATGATCTGCAAGTGAGGAGAGGGCATGGCACATCAGGGATCGGCCGGCTTGGGCGCGGTCGTCGTCGGTACCGGCTTCGGGTGCCTGACCCATGTGCGGGCCCTGCGGGCCGCCGGGTTCGACGTCCGGGCCCTGGTGGGGCGGGATGCGGCCCGGACGGAACAGCGAGCCGACCGCTGGACCGTCCCCGTCGCCACGACCAGCCTCGAGGCGGCGTTGGCCCTGCCGGGCGTGGACGCGGTGACCATCGCCACCCCACCGCACACGCACGCCGAGCTGGTCCGGAGGGTGGTGGGCGCGGGCAGACACGTCCTCTGTGAGAAGCCCTTTGCCCGAGACGCCGGCGAGGCGCGCGACCTCTTGGGCCGGGCGATGGCGGCCGGCGTGGTGCACCTCCTCGGCACCGAGTTCCGGTGGGCGACGGGGCAGGCCACCGCGGCACGGGCGGTGGCGGACGGCCTGATCGGGGAGCCCAAAATGGCGACCATCCTGCTCCATGTCCCGCTGCTGGCCGACCCCGGCGCCCGGGTGCCGGCCTGGTGGTCGGACGCCGGTTCGGGCGGGGGATGGCTGGGAGCGCACGCCACCCACGTCATCGACCAGGTCAGGACCACCCTGGGCGAGTTCGCCGGCGTCAGCGCCAGCCTGCCCGCCCTCGTCGATCGCGACTGGACGGTGGAGGACAGCTACCTCGTGCATTTCCGGCTGCGCAACGGCGTGGTCGGGACGATGCAGAGCAGCGCGGCGGACCGGGGGCCCCTGCTCATCCAGACGCGCTTCGCGGGCACCGAGGGGACCGTCGTCATAGAGGGCGACCGGGTGACGCTCAGTGACCGGAACGGTCCCCGCGTGCTCGATCCTCCGGCGGACCTTCCGGTCGAGCCGGCCGACCCCCCGCCCGCAGACCTCTTCGTCACCGAGTACGACCTCATGCACGCGACCGGCACCGATTACGTGCCCTACGTGCGCATGCTCTCGACGTTCGCCGACCTGATCGCCGGGCGGACCGTTCCCGCCGACCCGCGACCGGCGACCTTTGCCGACGGCGTGGCCAACATGGTGGTCCTCGACGCCATCCGCCAGGCGGCGACCTCAGGCGCATGGGTCGACATCCCGCTCTAGGGCGCGGCCAGTTGCTCGCGCAGGAGCTGACGCTGGACCTGGAAGGTCGACGCCGTCCGTGGGATCGCCTCGACGGCCACCAGGCGCCGCGGCCACTTGAAGCGGGCCAGTCGGCCGTCACAAAAGCTCCGGAGGTCCCCCACCGAGGGTTCGTCCGCGCCCTGGCGGACCACCACGACGGCGCAGACGACCTCTCCCCAGTCGCGGTCGTCCACCCCGAGCACCGCCACGTCGGCCAGCGCCGGGTGCGCGACCAGCACCGCTTCGACCTCGGCGGGCACCACGGCCTCGCCTCCGGTGCGCACCACGTCCCGGGCGCGCCCGGTGATGGTGAGGTACCCCTCGCCGTCCACCTCGGCCAGGTCCCCCGTGCGGTACCACCCGTCCACCAGGACCTCGTTCGTCGTCACCGGGTCGCCGAAATAGCCGTCGAAGAGGAGGGGGCCCCGGACCCAGAGCTCGCCCCCGCCATCGACCCTCACCGCGGTGGAGGGGGCGGGCACGCCACAGCTGCCGGGCTTGCGTTGCAGATCCCGGTGCTCGAGCGAGGCCACGCTGCCGGCCTCGGTCGACCCGTAGAAGACACGGACGGACGCCTCGGGCATCGCCGCCGTCAGGGCGCGCAGAAGGTCGGGAGGGGTGGCCGAGGTACCGGTGTCGGCGAACCGGATGGTGGAGAGCTCCTGGCCGTGCCCGACACCGGAGAGGTGGGACAGGAGGCGTCGCCAGATGGCGGGGATGGCATTGATCCGCTGCGCACCGAGGCGGCCCACGGCGTCGCAGATCGACGCGGGATCGGCGGCGGCGACGAGGGCGACGGTGTCCCTGGCCTGCCACTGCTGGAGGGCGATGGTCCAGGCACCCATGTGGAACAGCGGGTACGGGCAGACCATGGCCCCCCGCGGCTCCAGCAGCGCCCCTGGGTGCGAGCGCAGGAAGCTGACCCGGTGGGAGATCACGACCCCCTTGGGTGGGCCGGTGCTCCCGCTGGTGAAGAAGATGACGTGGGGGTGGGTCTCCGCCAGGTCATGCGGCTCGGGCTCCGCGTCGTCCTCGGCGTTCGACCGTTCGACCAGCTCATCGAGGCTGATGTGCGGTGCGCCGAGCGACGCGGCCCCGAGGGCCTGGTCGCCCGGCCGATCGCCGGTGACCACCAGTGCCGGTCGGGCCGCATCGAGGACGGGCCGCGCCTCAGGCAGGCTGAGCGCGGGATTGAGAGGTGCGAACACCGCGCCGAGCTTGGCGCTCGCCGCGAACACCGGCGCCAGTTGGAGGGCGGTCGGACACCAGACCAGGATGCGGCTTCCCGGCGAGGCACCCAGACCCGCCAGTGTGCGGGCCATCCGATTCGAGTGGCGATCGAGCTCGACGAACGTGAGCTGGTTCCCGTCGAGGTCGACGGCGATCCGATCCGGCACGGCGCGGGCGGCGTTGCGGAAGATGTCCCCGATCAACAGATCCGTCGACCCCATGATGCCTCCGACCTCCGCGGCTCGCCCTGTGACCCCGGCGATCATACGGGGGCGGCGATCCGTCCTTGGCGAGGGGGGGAGTGATGACCGATCTGGCCGAGACGCTGGCCCAGCGAGCCGCCGAGCGCGGCGTGGCCCAGCGCCAGACGGCCTATGCCGAGGCCGTGCGCGGCGTGGTGGACGCGACCTTCGACCTGATCGAGCGGACCGGCAACGTGAACCCGTCCCTGCGTGACGTCTTGGCCGCCACCGGGTTGTCGACCCAGGCCTTCTATCGCTACTTCCGATCGAAGGACGAGCTCTTGTTGGTGCTGCTCGACGACGGGCGCCGCCAGCTCGTCGGCTACCTTTCCCATCGGATGGACCGGTACGACGCCCCGGAGGAGAAGGTCGGCGCATGGGTGCGGGGCGTTCTCGCTCAAGCCGCAGATCCCCACGCGGCGGCCCGCACCCGTCCCTTCATCGCCAACGAGGAGAGGTTGCACCAGGCCTACCCCACCGAGCAGCAGGCGTCGGTGGAGCTCCTGACGGGGCTCCTGGCCCAGGCGCTCGCCGCCGGGCGCGCCACGCCGGACTCCGAGGACGATCGGGTCACGGATCTCCTTCTGGCTCAGTCGGTCTATGACGTCACCTTCGCCGCCCTGCGACGCCACCTGACGCGCGGGACGGCGCCGAACGACGGGGACGTCGATCGCCTGGTGGGCTTCTGTCTCGGCGGACTGGGCCTCTCGGGCCGGCCGGGGCGAAGCGGGTGAGCGAAGCGGGTGACCATGGACGACAGCGAAGGGAGACCCATGGTGGGACATGACCGAGTGCTCGGCGACGTCGGTACGAAAATGCTGTTCGAGGACGCACGCGTCCGGGTCTGGGAGGTTCGGCTGGCTCCCGGGCAACAGGGGGACGTCCATCGTCACGGCCTGGACCACCTCCTCGTCCAGGTCTCCGGTGACCGGATCGCCGTGGTTCCCGAACCCGACTCCGAGGGGCCGTTCCGGGACTACTTCGCGGCCGACGTGGTGCCCGGGGCGGTGGTCCCGGTGACCCGGGGGGGAGTGGAACGGGCCCGCAACGTCGGGCAGCGGCCGTACCTCGAGATCATCGTCGAACTCAAGGACTGACGGGCCAGCCGACGTTGGTCGACGATCCTCGGCGCGGTCGACGATGTCGCTATGGTTGCTGCTGTGTGCGGTGAGGGCATGAGAGCGCAACGGCCGCCCGGGAGCATGGAGGGCACCGTTGCCTAGGCTCATCTTTCACGAAGCCAATGTCCTGGACGCCGACGGTGCCCGCCCGCACGGGACCGTGGTCGTCGAGGGCCGGCACATCACGGCGGTGCGGGACGGCCCGATCCTCGAGGTCGGACCGTCGGATCGCGTCATCGATCTCGGTGGTCGGACCCTCATGCCCGGACTGGTGACCAGTCATTTTCACTCCACCTACCATGAGCTCGGCACGCGCCCGGCGCCGTTCGGGTTGGAGGAGCCACCGGCGCTCCAGGCCGTCCGGGCTGCGGGGAACCTGGAAACCCTGCTCCGGTGCGGCTTCACCGGAGCGGTGAGTGCCGGTGCGCCGTTCGCCATCGACGCCGCCATGAAGCTGGCCATCGCCGAAGGGCTCTTTCCCGGTCCTCGACTGATGGCGGGCAGCCGGGACGTGAGCACGACCGGACATGCCGGCGACAAGAGCTTTCCGTGGTACTGGGACGTGCGCGCCCAGGGGGCCATCAACCGGTGCGACGGTCCGAGCGAGTTCCGGCGCGCCGTGCGCGAGGAGGTCAAGCAGGGCGCGGAGATCATCAAGATGTTCGTGACCGGAGGCCACGGCACGGTCGCCCCGAGCGAGCAGCTCGAGATGACCCGTGACGAGATGGCGGCCGGTGTCGAGGCGGCCCACCAGCGTGGCGCGCTGGTGCGGGGACACATCGCCAATCGCGAAGCCATCCATCTGGCGCTCGACGTGGGCATGGACGTCATCGACCACGGTGACGGCCTGGACGAGGCGGCCATCGAGCGCATGGTCGACCAGGGGACCTTTCTCGTGCCGAGCCAGCTCTTCCCCAGGCGCTTCGCCGGGATGATGGACGGGACCGAACTTGGGTTCGGCGCATCCATGACGCAGGACATCGAACAGGCGCTCGACATCCTTCCCAAGGCCAATGCCGCCGGCGTCAAGCTTCTCTGCGGCGACGACTACGGGGCGGTGGGCCTGCCGCACGGCCGCTACGCCGACGAGCTCGAGTTCTACGTCAAGGAGGCGGGCATCCCGCCCCTCGACGTCATTCGATGGGCGACCCGGCACGGGGCCGAGCTCATGGGCCGCGCCCACGAGCTGGGGTCCGTCCGCAACGGGAACCTGGCCGACCTCCTGGTCGTCGACGGTGACCCGCTGGCCGACATCAGCGTGTTGCAGGACGGGACACGGCTCATGGCGATCATCAAAGGCGGCACCGTGATCAAGGACGACCTGACCTCCCTCGAGGTCACCGACTGCGATCAGCATCCCTAGGAGCACACCATGATCATCATCGCCGGCTCGCTGAGTTTTGACCCATCCGATCGGGACGACGTCCTGGCCAGCCTCCGGGAGATCACCGGGCTCAGTCGAACGGATGACGGGTGCGTGGAGTACTCCTGGGCCGAGGACCTCGATGCCCCCAACGTGTTCCGGTTCTTCGAGTGCTGGGAGTCTCAGGAGGCGTTGGACGCCCACCTCGCCGCACCACACGAGAAAGCCTTCGGCGAGCGCTATCTGAGCCGCATCACCGGCGTGACGGCGCAGATCTACACCGCCACCCCCGATGCCACCGCGACGGAGACGTCATAGGGACGAGTCGGAGCGATCACCGTGGTCACGGGATTGGTGGCCACCGCCCCGTGGGCCTGGGCGTGCCGGTAGTACTTCCACAGCGTCAAGAGCTGCTGCTCGACCTCCGGGCGCGCCCGCTTCCTGACCTCCACCTCGTAGCTGGCGAAGCCCGCCACGTGGAGGCTCCTCGCCGACAGCACGTCGATGGCGAAGGAGGCGCAGAAGGCGAACCAGGGGTCGAGGTCCCGACGGCGCCGCGCCCGACCCTCCCGGCTGTGGCCGAACAGGAAGCCACGCAGGAGGTCGCCCACCGGCCGCGACAGGACGGGGGCGGCGGAGCGGGGAGGAGGAACCCCGGCCCGGGGCGGGGCCGGGGGGATCTCGCCGGGACTCGGGGTGCGGCAGGGGGCCGCGTGCCGCAGGGTCTCCTCCGCGGGTGGGCCGACCGGGATGCCGATGCCTTCACGTGGCGGGGGGACTGCGTAAACCACGGGACCTACTCGTACGTCGTGTCGCCGGGGTCTGCGGCAACGGTTCTCGGCGACGAATCTATCAAGCGGGATGGTGCGCCGCCGAGGAAGATCGACGCGTGATGACGCCCTTTTTGCAATGCCAATTGCTCCCGGTGCACCGGACGGGCCGTGGCGGTGGGACGGCGCAACCCTCTCGCCCCACGGTTCTCGCGGCGACAAAGATCGGTACGCTCGATGCGATGGCCGGGGACCGAGCGCGTGTGGCGGACCTGCTCGTGCGATGTCTCGAGCGCGAAGGGGTCACGTGTGTCTTCGGCATCCCCGGTGAGGAGAACATCTACTTCACCGATGCCGTCTCGCGCTCGTCCATCCGGTACGTCCTGGTCCGTCACGAGCAGGCGGCGTCGTTCATGGCCGAGATCTTCGGGCGGCTGACCGGGCGCGCCGGGGTGTGCTCGGCCACCCTCGGACCGGGGGCCATCAACCTCCTCCTGGGGACGGCCGATGCCAACACCAACAGCACGCCGGTCGTGGCCCTCTCGGCACAGGTCGGGCTGCACCGGATCTACAAGGAGTCCCACCAGAGCGTCGACCTGGTCTCGATGTTCTCCCCCGTGACCAAGTGGGCCGAAACGGTCCTCAGCGCCGCGGCGGTCCCCGAGATGGTCCGCAAGGCGTTCAAGCTGGCCCAGAGCGAACGACCCGGGGCCGTCTACCTGGCCGTGCCCGAGGACATCGAGTCCGAGGTGGTAGCCGATGACCTGGTGCCTCTTCCGGTCAACATCCCGCGATCCGACGAGCCCTCGCCGTCGCAGATCGAGCGCGCCGCCGCGGTCCTCAATGCCGCCAGCCGTCCCATCGTGCTGGCCGGGCACGGTGCCGCCCGCAGTGGGGCGGGCGACGCGCTGCGACGCTTCTCCGAGCTGCTGGGCTTGCCGGTGGCCACCACCTTTCACGGCAAGGGCGTGTTCCCCGATGATCACCCGCACTCCCTCGGTGCTGTCGGGTTCATGAGCCACGACTACGTCAACTTCGGGTTCGACGATGCAGACGTGATCGTCAGCGTCGGCTACGAGCTGCAGGAGTTCGACCCCGTGCGGATCAACCCAGGCGGAGACAAGCA
>JBKQIP010000078.1:0-20140 GCA_052148295.1 Acidimicrobiales bacterium | reverse complement strand
TGCGGGTCATGCGCAGGGCGGCGCTGTACAGCCCGGGCATGTGCTCCATTGCGACGTCGGTGAAGTGAGCCTGGTCAGCCATTCGCCCACCCTACCGTCGGGATATCGTGAGCACCGATTCGCCCGGCCGGGCGTGCGAACGGAGGGAGTGACCAGTGACGCTGGCACCCGACAACCTCGGTGTCGATCTGATGGACGGCGCGTTCTACGGGCGCGAACCGCACGAGGCCTACGCCTGGATGCGAGCCCATGCCCCCGTCTACTACGACGAGCGGAACGACCTGTGGGCCGCGGCCACGTACGCCGCCGTCAAGGCCGTCTCGGTCGACACCGAGGCGTTCTCGAGCGCCCACGGCATCCGGCCCAAGTTCCCGCAGCTCCCGATGATGATCGACTTCGACGCCCCCGAGCACGTGCGCCGGCGGCGGCTGGTCTCCGAGGGCTTCACCCCCCGTCGGGTCCGGGCCATGGAGGACACCCTGCGGGCGGTCTGCGACACCCTCATCGACGACGTGTGCGAGGCGGGCACCTGTGACTTCGTCCGCGACATCGCGGCGCCGCTCCCCATCATCGTCATCGGCGACATGCTCGGCGTGGCTCCCGCCGACCGCGACGATCTGCTGCGGTGGTCCGACGACATGCTCAAGGCGCAGGGCTCGCCCGATCCCGCGCTCATGGAGGGGGCCATGACCGCCTTCACCGAGTACACCGAGTACATCCACCCGGTCTTCGCGGACCGGCGGCGGCGGGGCGCCACCGACGATCTGGTCGGCGTGCTGTGCCACGCCCAGATCGACGGCGATTCGCTCGACGACGATTCGCTGGTGCACGAGAGCCTCCTCATCCTGATCGGGGGCGACGAGACCACGCGCCACGTCATCAGCGGCGGGATGGAGGAACTCATGGCCCATCCCGATCAGATGGCCCGGGTGGCGGCCGAGCCCGACCTCGTCCCCGGTGCCGTGGAGGAGATGTTGCGCTGGGTCTCGCCGATCAAGAACATGGCCCGCACCGCCACCCGCGACGTCACGCTGGAGGGCGCCACCATCGCCGCCGGCCAGGAGATCCTGCTCCTGTACCCCTCGGCCAACCGCGACGCCGCCGTCTTCGAGGACCCCGACCACTTCGACATCGGGCGCTCCCCCAACCCCCACCTGGCCTTCGGCTTCGGGGCCCACTTCTGCCTGGGGAACCAGTTGGCCCGCCTCGAGCTCAAGGTCATGGTGGAGCGGCTCCTGGCCCGCCTGCCCGACCTCCACCTGGCCGTGGACCGCCGCGCCCTGCCGCGGCGCGAGGCCAACTTCATCTCGGGCATCGAGGCGATGCCCGTCGCCTTCACACCCACCGCGCCCCGGCGCGCCGGGACCGCCTGATGGCGCCCGCACCGGCGCCCCCACCGGCCCCCCAACCGGCCCCCGCACCCTCGACCACCGGCATCACGGGCTGGTCGATCCTGGTGACCGGCGGCGGGAGCGGCATCGGATTGGCCACGGCCCAGCGCCTGGCCGCCGACGGCGCCCACGTCACCATCTGCGGCCGCACCGAGCAGAAGCTGGTCGACGCGGTGGGCCGCATCCGAGCGGTGGCCGCGGACGGCGCCGAGGTGGCGCACATCGTGGCCGACGTCACCGTCGAGGAGCAGGTGGCGGCGGCGATTCAGGCCACCACCGGAGCCACGGGGCGCATCGACGGGCTCTTCGCCTGCGCCGGGGGCTCGGTCCACATCGGTCCCGTGCTCGACGCCGACGTGGCATCGGTCCGCGCCACCATCGACCTGAACCTGATGGGCTCGGTCATCTGCGTCAAGCAGGCCGGCGCCGCGTTCCGGGCTCAGGAGACGCCAGGGTCGATCGTGCTCATGTCGTCGGGCGCCGGTCGCTTCCCCCACCGCTACCTCTGGGCCTACGGCGTGGCCAAGGCCGGCATCTGCTTCCTCTGCGCCACCGCGGCGGAGGAGCTCGGGCCGCTGGGCATCCGGGTCAACACCGTCGCACCCGGCATCATCGACGACGAGCTCATGTCGTTCATCACCGCCGGGGGGGCCCTGCTCGACGACTACCTGGCCGAGATGCCGCTGGGCCGCGTGGGCACCGTCGAGGACGTGGCCGGCGCCGTGCGCTAACTCCTCGGCCCCGAGTCGTCCTTCGTGACCGGTGAGGTCCTGGGCATCGACGGGGGCCACCACCTGCGCCGCGGGGCCGACTACTCCCTGCTCTTCGACGGTTGATCGTGGATGCTGATCCGCGGCGTCGAGCGGGCGCCGTCAGCCGGCGATGCGCAGCAGGCCTCCGTCGATCACCACCTCGCCACGCTGGGTCTCCGTGCGGAAGCGGTAGGCCCCGGCCGACTGGTCGCCCACGTCCCACACCGAGACGGAGAGGGTGTCGCCGGGCAGGGTCGGGCGGGAGAAGCGGGCCCGCATCGAGCCGAAGCGGGCGGGGTCGGACCCGCAGACCGTGTGCAGCAACGCGCGTCCGGTGAAGCCGTAGGTGCACAGGCCGTGGAGGATGGGTCGATCGAACCCGGCTCGCTTGGCGAAGGTCGGGTCCGAGTGCAGGGGGTTGCGATCACCGCTCAGGCGGTAGAGGAGGGCCTGGTCGGTGCGCGTCGGGTAGCTCACCACCTCGTCGGGCTCCCGGGACGGGAGCGGCTGGCCGGCCAGCGCCGTGTCGTCGTCACCCTCGGGCCCGCGCGGCCCGCCGAATCCGCCCGCCTCCCGGATGAAGAGGCCGGTGCGGGTGGTGAAGGCCGGCGCCCCGGTGGCCGCGTCCACCGACTCGCTCTCGAGCACGACCAGACCGCCCGAACCCTTGTCGTACATGCCGGCCACCGTGGTGGTGGTGCGGACCTTGCCCTCGACGGGCACCTCGCCGTGCAGGGTGATGCCCTGCTCGCCGTGGACCAGCTTGGTCATGTCGATGTCGCCCAGGTCGGCCATCATCCGGCCGGCCTGCCCCACGATCGTGACGAAGGTGGGCAGCACCCTCTGGGCGTGGCCGGCCGAGTTCTCCGTGGTGAACTCCAGCTCGTACCCGGTCGGATCGAGCGCGCCGGCTCCCACGCCCAGGGCGTAGAGCAACGCGTCCCGGTGGTCCCATGACCGCTCGCCGGGTTCCGACGTGGTGCCGACCGCCTCGAGATTCAGTCCCATGCTGTGCCTCCACCTCTCTGTCCGACCGATCCGCTTGTCCGACCGATCTGATTGTCCGACCGATTCTGACGGACCGGACGGGTCCGCCGGATGTGACGGGCCTTCATGTTACGTCTATTCGTGCTATTGTTGTCAAGTGGCGACGCGCACCCCCGCCGAGGCCGAGCATCCGGACGAGCTGGTGACCGGCGGGGTCCTGACCATCGACGAGCTGGCCGCGGCGACCGGGACCACCACCCGCTCCATTCGCTCCTTCCAGACGCTCGGGCTCCTGCCCCACCCCGGCCTGAGGGGTCGCACCGGCATCTACCGGGGTCACCACCTCCAGCGGCTCCGGGCCATCCTCCGTCTGCAGGCGCAGGGGTTCTCGCTGCAGTCGCTGGCCGCGCTCTTCGCAGCGCACGAGCGGGGCGAGTCCCTCGGCACCGTGCTGGGCCTGGGCGACGGCGAGGTCGTGCCGGGCGGGGACACCGAGACCGACGAGGCGGAGCTGTACGGATTCGGTGAGTTGGAGCGAAACCCCCTCGGGCGGCGGGGCCGGGGGCCGGGCCGGGCCCGGCCCCTGCTGGCCATCGTCCCGACCACGGTCTGGGACGAGACCGAGGCATCCTGAGCCGGGGTCCCCGACCGGCTCACTAGCGTGAGCACCCGTGGGCACCGGACGCGGCGTGTCGTTGCTGGAGTGGCCCGACGCCGACTCTCTCGGTGCGGGGGTGGCGGTGTCCACCCGGCACGGCGGGGTTTCCGACGGCCCCTACGCGTCGTTGAACCTGGCGCTGCACGTGGGGGACGACCCGGAACGGGTAGGCACCAACCGGGAGCGGGCGGCCCGTGCCTTCGGGGTGGATCCCGATGCCCTGGTCTTCGCGCAGCAGGTGCACGGTGCCGGGGCCACCGTGGTCGGTCCGGCCGAGCGGGGCCGCGGGACACGGGACCACGCCGATGCCATCGCGTCGACCGACATCCTGGTCACCGGCGCGGCGGAGACCGTCCTGGTCATCCTCGTGGCCGACTGCGTGCCCATGGCCCTGATCGACCCCGACGCCCGCGTCCTGGCCGCGGTCCACGCCGGCTGGCGTGGCACGGCGGCGGGCACCGTGGCCCGCGCCCTCGACGCCATGGCCCGCCTGGGCGGGCGGGTCGACCGCGTGCGGGCGTTCCTCGGACCGGCGGTGGCACCGGAGCGCTACCAGGTCGACGAAGCGGTGCGAGGAGGGCTGGCCACCGCCGTGGCGCCCCAGGATCTCGATCCCGGCGTGGCCCGGGACGACGGGACGGACCACTGGCTGGTGGACCTGGTCGCCGCCAACCGGCAGCAGCTCGTCCTCTCGGGCGTCCCGCCCTCCCAGATCTCGAGCTGCGGCCGGACGACGGGGGGCGAGGACTTCTTCAGCCACCGGGCGGCGCGGCCCTGTGGTCGGTTCGCCCTGATGGCCCAGCTCCTGGACTCGTGAACGCGTGAGCCACCGCAACCTGGCCGTAGCATGGCGCGACCGCTTTCCCCGCCGGGCGGCCCCCCACTCCTAATGCCACGACCCCACCGACGAGCCGACCGCTTCCGCTACGAGGGCTACGCCGTCGATCCGGACCGGGGCCGGATCGTGTGCACCTATTCGACCGGGGGCCACACCTTCACCGAGCGGTACGCGTTCGGTCCCCAGGGCGGATGGGACCGTCCCGCCACCGCGGCGGCGGCCCGCCTGCTCGCCCTCCTGGCCGGCGTGTCGTACTACAAGACCACCGCCGCCCCGGTGATCGACCTCGGTCCGATCGCCTCCACCGCCGACGAGCGGACGTTCCTGGCCCGCTACTACCGGCACGGACTCGGTGAGTTCGCCTACCGCAACGGCCTCGACCTCGGCGACCTCTCGGTCGAGGGCCCCGACGGCCCCGGACCCGAACCCGGCTACCTCCCTGACCCGGGGCGCCCCCTGATCCCCTTCGGCGGCGGCATCGACTCCATCGTCACGGCGTCCGCCCTGAGCCGGCCGTCGGTGGATGCCGCGCTCTTCATCGTCCATCCTCCGGGCGATCACCTCGCCGCCATCGAAGAGGCCGCCGCCGTCACCGGGTTGCCCGTCGTCCGGGTGGCGCGGGAGATCGATCCGAAGGTCCGGAGCTCCGGTGAGCTCGGCTTCCTCAACGGGCACGTGCCCATCACGGCGGTGCTCTCGGCCGCCGCCGTCGTGGCCGCCGTGCTCGGGCAACGTGACGCCGTCGTGCTGTCGAACGAACGGTCGGCCTCGGTCCCGACCCTGCTCCACGCCGGCCAGCCCGTCAACCACCAGTGGTCCAAGGGCGAGGACTTCGAGCGCGAGTTCGCCCACCGGGTGGCCGGTTCGGTCGGGCCGCGGCTCTCGGTGTTCTCCTACCTGCGGGCCCGCTCCGAGCTCTGGGTGGCCCAGGAATTCGCCGGGCTCACCGCGTTCCACGAGGTCTTCCGGAGTTGCAACCGATCCTTCCACCAGGATCCCGCGCAGCGCCTCGACGGCTGGTGCGGCACCTGCGACAAGTGCTGTTTCATCGACCTCGTCTTGGCCCCCTTCCTCCCGGCGGACACCCTTCGCCGCGTCTTCGCCGGGCGCGAGCCTCTCGACCAGCCGGACCTGGGGAGCCGCTTCGGCACCCTGGTCGGGCTGGAGGAGCAGGCCAAGCCCTTCGAGTGCGTCGGCGACGTCGACGAATGCCGCGCCGCGCTGACCCTGGCCGCTGCCCGCCCCGATCGGCGTGACCACCCGCTGTTGCAGCGACTGGCGGCCGACCTGCGCCGTTCGCTCGGGTCGAACCGGCCCGAGGCGGCGTCACTGCTGGCACCGGCCGGACCCCACTACATTCCCGATCGCTATGCGCCAGCCGATCTCCTGGTCTGAGCTCACGGGCGCCTCGGTCGGCCTCTGGGGCATCGGCGTCGAAGGGAGGGCCAGCCTCCGCCGACTGGCGCAGTCGGGCACCGTGCCGGTCCTGGTCGACGACGCGCCACCGGCCGTGCCCGAGGACGACCGCCGGATCCTGGCCACGGCGCGGGGCGGCCTCGAGGCGCTGCTGCGGTGCGACGTGGTGATCAAGGGCCCCGGCATCAGCCGCTACCGCCCCGAGGTCGAGCGGCTGGAGGCAGCCGGCATCCCGGTGCGCGGCGGGCTCGGCCTGTGGTTGGAAGAGGCCGACCGGTCCAAGGTGGCCTGCATCACCGGGACCAAGGGGAAGAGCACCACCACCGCGCTGGCCGGGCATCTCCTGACCGGCCTGGGCTACCGGGCCCGGATCGGGGGCAACATCGGTGCGCCGCCGTGGGAGCCGTCAGCGGAGCCGGAACCCGATCTCTGGGTCATCGAGACCTCGAGCTTTCAGGTGCCCGATCTGACCACGGGTCCGGCGGTCGTGGCCGTCACCTCCCTGGCGCCCGACCACCTCGACTGGCACGGCAGCGTCGAGCGCTACTACGCCGACAAGCTCTCGCTGTGCACCAAGGCCGGGGTCGAGGTGGTCGTGGCCGAGGGCACCGACGCGGCGCTGCGGGCGCGCGCCGACTCCCTGGGGCCGCACCTCCGGTGGTCCGACGGCGACCTCGACGCCCACGACGTGCCGTGGTTCGACCCGCTGGGCCTGCCCGGACGGCACAACCTGCGCAATGCCGTCATGGCCCGCGAGGTGCTCCGCGCCCTGGGGATCGACGAGGCGGCCGACGACGCGCTGCTGGCCCGCGCCGCCGAGGGGTTCCGCGGCCTCCCCAGCCGCTGTCATTCGCTCGGGTGGGTGGGTGGGGTGGAATTCGTCGATGACAGCCTCTCCACCAACGTCCTCCCGGCCCAGGTTGCCCTCGAGGCCTACGGCGACCGGCCGGTGGCCCTGCTGGTCGGCGGCCACGACCGGGGGCTCGACTACACGCCCCTGGGCCGGGTGGTGGCGCGCCGTCAGTGCCCCACCTTGGTGGTCACGTTGCCCGACAACGGCCCGCGCATCGGTCGGGCCATCCGCAGCGTGACCGGCGACGGGGTCGAGGTGGTCGACGCCACCGGGCTCACCGGGGCGGTGGCCACGGCGTTCGGGCGGTTGGCCGCGGGCGGGGTGGTCCTGCTCTCGCCCGCCGCGCCCAGCTTCGGGCAGTTCGCCGACTACCGGGACCGCGCCCGGGCCTTTGCCGACGCGGTCGCCCGGTTGGGCGTGCCCACTCCTTGAGCTGCGGCCGGGGCCAGGTCCTCCCGCTCGTCGAGAAAGGCCCACCACCCGTCGGCCGCCGCACGCGCCGCGGTGTGCACGAGGTCCGGGTCCGCCCCGAGCGCCGCCAGGGCGTCGGCTGACCAGTCGGCGTGGGCCACTTCCTGGGTGGCGTGGAGGTCCCAGAACCGCGTGGCTCCGCCATCCATGCCGTAGTGGCGACGCAGCCCGTCACTCTTGGAGGCCGCGATGTCGGCCGCCTGGACCTCGTAGGCCGCCACCATGGCCAGGGCGGCCACCGGATCGCTGGCCGCGGCGGAGCGCAGGTGAGTCAGCAATTCGGCCGTGGCCCGGGTCGGGGCGACGTCCGCGGCCGCGCCGGCCGCCCGGGCGAACGATTCGAAGAGGGCGGCGTGCGGTTCCGGCTCACCCAGCTCGTCGGCCAGATTGGCCTGCACCATCACCCGCGCCCGCCCGTCGGGGAGCCCCCCGGCGATAGCGGCCAACGTCAGCGGGAGCTGGCGCTCGAGCAGCCGGTACTGCTCGGCGTACGCCGCCAGCTCGCCGTCGGCCAGGCTGCCGGCCTCCCAGCGCCGGTAGAAGGGATGGGTCAGAAGGTGGCGACCGGCGAGGGCGTCGGCCAGCACGTCCCGGATGCGTGTGGTGTCCATGGGCCACAGTATCCCGTCGCATCGAGCCCCGAGGGAACCGGCGCCACTGACTACGATGCACCGCGGGTGGGTGGCCCAAGCTCAGCAGCACGGACGTCGGTGCCCCGGGACACCCGCGCACGGTCATGAGGGGAATGGTGTGATGTCACGGGTCGGGACGGGCTTCGGCGGCGGCGTCGCCTAGAGCCGGCGTCGAAGGGAGAGGAGAAGGCGCCATCGGATCGACCCTCGCATTCATCGCCGCCTGTGCCTTCGCGCTGGGTACGGTCCTCCAGCAGAAGGGGACGCTCGACACCACCAGCGGGGGCGAGGACTCGCACTGGCTGATCCAGATTCTGCACAAGCCGGTCTGGCTGGCCGGCATGCTGCTCCAGACCCTCGGGTGGATCCTCCAGGCGGTGGCCCTGGACAAGGGACCGCTCATGACGGTCCAGGCCATCACCACCCTCAGCCTCGTCATCGCCCTCCCGTTCGGGGCGTGGCTCACGCACCAGCGCATCGACCGCAGGGTGGTGCTCGGCGCCGTGTCCATCGTCGTCGGCATCGTGGTGTTCATCTCCGTCGGGACGCCTCACGGTGGGACCACCCACCCGAGCGCATTGACCTGGTGGGTCGCCAGCCTGGTCATCGTCGTGCTCGTCCTGGTCATGGCCGGGTTGGGCCGCCACCGCGAGGGTGCCGCCCGAGCCCTCCTCCTCGGATCGGCCGCAGGATTCGCCTTCGCCCTGCAGAGTGCCGTGACCAAGACCTTCGTCACCGAGGTCGGGGGCGGGGTGCTGGCTCTTCTGGCCGACTGGTCGGTGTACGTGCTGATCGTCTCGGCCGTCATCGGGTTCATCCTGCAACAGTCCGCCCTCAAGACGGGCGTCCTGGCCCCGGCCATGGCGTCGAGCAACGCCGTCACCCTCTTCGCCGGGGTGATCCTCGGGGCCGTCGTCTACGACGAGACGCTGGGCCACGGCGGCGGCCACGTGGCGCCCGCGGTCATCGGGCTGGCGCTGGCCGTCGTGGGCGTCGTCCTGCTGGCCGGGGCCGAGGGCCCCACCGCCGTCGAGCCGGCGTCGGACGGCGACATCCCTTCTCCGGCGCCGACCTCGTGACGATGACACATGGCCGGCCGCTCCCCCCGGTCCGGTCCCCGTCCGGGCGGGGGCGGCGCTAGTCCCGGGCACGACGCTCGGCTCGAGCCATGACCCTGATCGTCCCCATCGTGCTGCTCGGGCTCCTGGCCAGCCTGTCTCCGAGCACGATCGTCGTGTTCATTCTGCTGCTGGCCACCACCCGGGCCCGGGTCAACGCCGCCGCCTTCCTCATCTACCTGGTGATCGACGGCGTGTTGGGCATCATCGGCGGGTGAGGCCGGCACCTGGCCTGGGGTCGGTTGACCCGGCCGTGCGCCGGTGCACGCAGGTGGTGTCAGCACGAGCGCGCGTTTGGAGGTTAGCCACCTTGGCGCCCCACTCTGGCGGGGAGACAATGACCGACACACGTTGACGCGAGGAGAAGGCGTTGGGAGCCGTGAGGATGGCGTTTCGTGCCAAGGTACGTCATCGGTGGCGATCCTGGCTGGCCATTGCGCTCCTGATCAGCGTCGCTGGGGGGTTGGTGCTCGCCGCCACGGCCGCCGGTCGTCGTACGGAGGCGGCGTTCCCGCAGTTTGTCGCCGCCCACGGGTTCGACACCGACGAGTACGCCACCCAACCGGTGGCCAAGGTGGCCCACCTTCCGGGGGTCGCCTCCGCCACCCTGCTGGTCGGTCTCGACAACGGTCAGCCGACGTGCGCCTGCATTCACCCGATCAACCCGACCGACTTCGGCGTCTTCCTCCCTCCGTCCGAGGGTCGATCGCCTTTCAAGCTCGTTTCGGGTCATCTACCTGATCCGTCGGCACCCGACCAGGTGTTGGCCTCGTTCACACTGCAACAGGACTACGGGATCCACCCGGGCAGCGTGATTCGCGTGCCCTTCTACGCGTCGTCGCAGGCTTCGGCATTCAACGACGCCACCGGGGCGCCCCCGAAGCCCAAGGGTCCGACCATCGTTCTCCGCGTCGTCGGGATCGAAGCCACGGAGTTCGAGTTCCCGGCCCCCAGTCCTTCGTACGACCTCTACACCACTCCGGCGTTCGCACGCTCGATCGCCCCACAAGCGTCGGCCGGCTTTGTGTACCTGGTCAGGCTGCGTGGCGGTGAGGCTGATCTTGCCCGGTTCGACGCCGCCGCCGCGTCACTGCGCGCGGCCGGCGTCGAGGGTGGTGAGAATGAGGATCTCACGGCCCTCTCGATCGAGGCCTCCATCCATTCCCAGGCCGTCGGGTGGTGGATCCTGGCCGCGCTCGCCGCCCTCGTCGGGCTGGCGGTGGTGGGCCAGGCGCTGGCTCGTCAAACCAACGTCGAGAGCGAGGACTACCCCACGATGGCCGCCCTGGGCGCCAATCGCCGTCAGCTGATGGCGCTCAGCATGGCGCAGAGCATGGTGGTAGGCCTGATCGGCGCCGCCGGCGCCATCGGCGTGGGCACCTTGCTCTCACCGATAGCCCCGCTCGGCGAAGCGCGCATCGCCGAAAATTCTGCGGGCGTTGCGTTTGACGCGGTCGTTGTCCTGCTGGGGGCGCTCGCCACGGTTGCGGTGGTGCTGGTTCTGAGCATCTGGCCCGCCTGGCGCGCGGCAGATGCACTGCGGACCGACGAACGGGGCGGTGCTTCGGGTCCCTCGAGGGTGGTGGCCGGGTTGGCGGCGATAGGTGCACCTCCGAGTGCCGTGATCGGCGTCCGCAACGCTTTGGAACGACGGACCGGCGGGGAGGCCGTTCCCGTGGGAAGCGCCATTCTCGGAACGGTCCTGGCGGTCACGGCGCTCTGTGGGACCGTGGTCTTCGGGGCCAGCCTTTCGCACCTGACGGCCACACCCAGGCTGTACGGCGACACGTACCAGCTCAATTTCACCGACCCATCCGGCGGGAGGCCGGATCCCGTCCTCTTGAGAAGCCTCGAACACAGCAAGGCGGTCGCCGCGGTCACCGAGGGCCTCGCCACCGAGATCTCCCTGAATCACGTCGCAGTGGGGGCCATCGCCGGGACGGCCATCCGGGGTCAGCTCCTCCTGTCGGTCGTCAATGGGCATCTCCCGAGAGCGGACGATCAGATCGGCCTCGGCGCCACCACCATGCGCCAGGTCGGCGCCCATGTGGGGTCGCTCGTCCATGTCACGGTCTCCTCGCCAACGGGCGGAAGACGAACAGCGGCGTTCCGCGTGGTGTCTCAGGTCTCGTTCCCCGTGCTCGGCGGCGCGGTGAGCCTGGGCACGGGCGCGGCGCTCACCACCGCCGGCTACGAAGACGCCGAATGCCCTCGTTCTTCGTCGCGAGCGGCCTGCATCGACGCGGTCCTTGCCACCAGCAATGGCGGCGGGTTACTCGTTCATGTCGTGTCCGGCCCACGGGGCGCCGCCGCGATCGACCACTATCTCGACGCGTACCGATCAACCACGGCCCTCGCCCACACGCCCACTTCTCTCATCAACTTCGGCGAGGCCGTCAATTTCCCGCTCATCTTCGGCGCCATGCTGGCCGTGGTCGGTGCGGCGACGCTCGCTCATTTCCTCGTGGTGAGTGTGGCGCGCCGCCGTCGAGAGATCGGGCTCCTCAAGGTGCTGGGGTTCGTCAATCGGCAGGTTGCCGCGGCCGTGGCCTGGCAGGCCACGACGACGGCCCTCATTGGCGTTCTCATCGGGATCCCTCTGGGGGTGGCGGCCGGGCAGGCGATATGGAATGCCTTCGCCACCAACCTCGGCGCGGTCCCGGTCGCCGTCGTGCCGATCTGGCTCCTGGGAGCTCTGGTGGCCGGCGTCGTCGTGGTGGCGAATCTCCTCGCCGTCGGCCCGGCACTGGTGGCGACCCGGTCGAAGCCGGCCAGCCTCCTGCGGGTGCCCCAGCTGAACGCGGTGTGAGTCGCACCGTTTCTGGGGGTGCGGGCTGTGGGAACGACCTCCGCGCGACGAGAGCCCGGTCCAGTGCGCCCCGGTCGCGTACAACGAGGCGCTGTACTCGCTCATCGGCACGACCTATGGCGGGAACACCACGGACTTCAGCCTCCCGAGCCACAGGTCAGTCAGGGCGTGTACGCCCAGACCAGTTTGATGTGGTCCACCTCGCCGGAGGTGAGGGTGAGGTTCTCCGGCTCACCGCACAGTGCGCTGGCCGTGCCGGTCGACGCGGCAGGGCCGCAGCCGATGACGGTGTACTGGCCCGGCGCCAGGCGAATCCTGAAATGACCGGACGGGCCCACGGGTTGATCGAGCACCAGGGGTTGGAGGTAGAACTCCACCTCGACCGATCCGGCGGTCGGGTGAAACCCACCCGGGTAGGCGCCGCCCTCGAAGCCGAGCTCACCGCCGAGCTCGGCCTGCGTCCTGGCCGTGGTGGCGGCGTGGGCTGGAGCGCCCTGCAGACCGATCACGGCAATGGTGCTGGCGGAGACGGCCAAAGCCAGGTTGATCAGTCGCGACATGGTTCTCCAATCGATCCGGGTGGGAAGCACCCTGAGGGCCGACGCTCCCCACGAATGGCAATCCGGTCACATCACCCTCGAAGAAACCGTGTCACGACGACGCTCGGCGCACAAGCGAAATCTCTGTGACCGCAGGATCCGGGGTCTGTTGCGATCCGAACACGGAACATCGGTCGCCACCTTCGATCGGTACGTGAAACACCTGCTCGTCTGATGGACTGACGACTGCCTCTATGCAAACGTGGCGCCATGAACCACCAAGATGTCATGACCGCAATCTTGGAGGCCTCTGCGACGTTGGCCGGGTTGCTTCTGGTCTTTCTCGGATTCATACTCACCGCCTCCGGCACGCTCGGCGACGATGTGGCTCCTGCGGTCCACCAGTCGCTTCACAGAGTTTCGTTGGTTCTCCTCATCGCCTTCGCCATCGGACTCTCGAGTGTCGCCGTCTCCGCCGCCTGGCTTGTCACCGCACCCGGCGGCGAACCGCTCTATGACACGGCGTTGAGCTTGTTCGCGCTGCAGATTGTCGGTCTCGCCGCGGCAACCGGCTGGACCGTCCGAGGACTCTTGTGGGCGGGGCGACGCAAAAGGGAGAGGCCGAAGGGCCGGAGTTGAATCAAGAGCATCAGGTACGCCCGTTCCGGGTGGCGGCGAGAAGTGCGAGCATCGGGTGATACCGAGCGGGTACGACGGCGGTTCGGCTCAAATGTTGGGCCGATGTTGGGAGAGGTCTCGGTGTCGCGACCACCCCTCGGGCCACACAACTGCGAACCTTTGGAGGGTTCCATGCGTCATTGAGGTAGGAACCGGCGCTGGAGGGGGCACGTGCCCGAGGACGAGGACCAACTGGCCGCATGGATCGAGGCCTCCTATGAGGCATGTTTCCGCACGGCCTGTCTCATCGTCGGCAATCGGTCCGACGCCGAGGAGGCCGTCCAGGAGGCGTTTCTGCGGGCGTGGCGCTTCCGCCGCTCCCTCGAGTCGGCTTCCCAGGCCACGCCCTGGCTCTACCGGGTGGTGGTGAACAGCTGCCATTCCAAGCTCCGCCAGGAGATTCCCCGGCGCGACCGCCGAGGCCACGAATCGGCGCTCGACGGTGTGGCCAGTCCGGAGCCCGACCCTGCCCAGATGGCGATAGGCAACGAACGCGCTGAATCCGTTCACCAAGCGCTCCTCGAGTTACCGCTCCACCTCCGGACGGTTGTGGTCCTGCGGTACTACGCCGATCTGTCCGAACGGGACATCGCCCGAGCCATCGGCCGCAGACCCGGGACGGTCAAGTCGCGACTTCACGAGGCCCGGGGTCGGCTGGCACAGATGCCCGGCCTGCGAGCGCTCGGCGAACGCGAGGGCACCCGGCCCGCCGGGGACACCCCAGACACGCAGGAGGCCGCACGATGACCCTGATCGATGAAGACATGCTGCGGCACGCGCTGAACGAGGCGGCCGACGAGATCGAGGTTCCCGTCGACGGCCCGGAGCGGATCCTGGCAGTCGCACGACGTCTCTCTCATGACGGCCGCGGGAACGAGGCACCTGACGGGACCGCGGACAGTGCGGGCATCGGCGCCTCCATCGACGGCGACGATCCGGAGGTGATCCCAGCAGGTGGGGCCGCGGCGACCGACGGGCACCGAACGCTGCGCCGGCTGAGCGTTGCGGCCTGCGTGGTCCTCGTCGCCCTGGGGGCTTTCGGCGCGGCCCTTGCCGACCATGGCGGCGGACCGAGCCGCAGCCTGGCGGTCGGTCACCGGGCGTCGGTGGGCATCCAAACGCCGGCTCGGCCGACCACCGGGCGGGCTGCCGCCCCGGGGGTTGCCGGGGGACCTTCCGCCGGAGCCGTCGCAGGTGCGTCCGGACATTTCAGCGCCGGCCGGTCAGTGACGCCTTCCACCGCCACCGGGTCCAACGTCCCCGCCCTGCCCAAGGGCAGCGTGGGCCAGCCGGCCCAGGTCGTCGAAACAGGGTCGTTGAGCCTGCTGGTCCGCCAGGGCTCCCTCGGCGCCGCCATGGACTCGCTGGCCCAGTTGGCAGGGGGCGACGGCGGGTACGTCTCGGCCTCCCAGACCTCCACGTCGGGGGGAACGGCCACGGCGACCGCGACGCTGCGGGTACCCAATGCCGACTTCGGCGCGGTCGTGGCTGCAGCGCAGAAGCTCGGGACCGTCCGGTCGCTCTCCACCAACGCCCAAGACGTGACCAGCCAGGTGAGCGACCTCCAGTCTCAGATCACGGCCCTGGAGGCATCCCGACAGCAGTACCTGACGATCATGACTCAGGCCACGTCCATCGGGGACATATTGAGCGTCCAGGCCCAGCTCGACACCATCAACTCGCAGATCCAACAGCTGCAGGGCCAGGCGAACGTGCTCAACGCCGAGATCAGCTATGCCAGCCTCTCGGTCTCGCTCCAAGAGCGGGCTCACAGAACCCCGCCACCCCAGCCGGGCAAGCCGTCTGGCCTGGACCAGGCTTGGGACAGCTCGGTTCACGGCTTCGTCGCCGGTGTCGAGGGATTGATCCGAATCGGCGGTCCCCTGCTCTTCGTCGCTTTGTGTCTCGGGGCCTTGTTCGTCATCGGGCGCCGGGTCTGGCGCGCGCTCACCCTTCGGCGGCTCTGACCAGCCGGTCTCCCGAGTCTCGCCCAACAAAAGACGAGCTCCCTCTGGGCAGCGGCCATTGCTGGGACATCACGGAACACGGGGTGGTTGCCGAGGTGACTGGAGCACTCAGAGACCATTGAGAGTGCCGTGCTCGCCGCGTGGAAAGTGGAGAGCAACCTCGACCTTCAGGCCTCGAATGTCTTCGGGATCCCACCCGCCGCATCCGCCCCGATCGGTCTCATCGGGTCTCATCCACTCGCGACGACGTCGAGGCCGTTCAGTCCGCCGTGGCCACCTACACCCCGACCGGCTTCGCAGCAGCAGCCATCTCAGATCTCGACGATCTGATTCTGGGTACGGATACCCGCGACGAGATAGGCGCACAGCGGAAGGCACACCTGTACTTCGATGATCCCTATGTGGCCCTTGCCATGGCGGGACGTACATCCGACTTCATGTGGGCACGCGCTGGCGACACGGAGCTGTTCTGCCTGCCGCTCGTCAGTGCCTGGGTAGACGAACCCCATGAGCCCGACGCGATTGGGCCCAGCCAATTCGAAGTTCGTGTACTGATTCGAGGTTCCGGGTCTCGCCCGTGGATCAGGTCACACCGCTTCTCCGATTCTCGGTGAGTCCTGTCTTGTTGTCGGCCCGAGCCCTACGGTGCGCGTCCGTCGGTGGGGCACACTCGCCCTATCGGGTTTTGTCTCCCTTGCGCCGCTTTACCGACGCGTTACCGCGCAGGTTTACCGTGCTCAAGAACATCCGAGTGACCTCATTGAAGATCTCCGGATGAACGCGACAAAGACGGAGGGAGGCTCGAAATGACGGAACTCAACCAGGCTTCAGTGGGCGTGCCGGGCGTGCCCACAGGCTCCGAGACTTCCCCCTCCAAGCGGAAGCTCACGCCCAAGCGGCTCATCGTCATCTTCGTTGCATGCCTTCTGGGCACGCTCGGCGGCACGTGGGCTGCGAACGCTCTGAACGGCTCGAGTGGCTCGGGTGGATCGAGCGCAATGGGGACGTGGTTCGCCCGCTACGGCGCCAACTACATGCAGGTGTCCCACGACGCGGCGAAGGTCAATCTCGACGCCAATACGGCGAGCGTCGGCCTGCCCACGATCCGCGGTGACTGCGAGCGGCTGGCGACCGATGTCGCAATGGCTCAGGGCAACCCGCCCATGCCCGACGGGACGCTCGAGCCGACGTGGTCGGGCATCTTGGTCCAGCTCAAGAACGCGGCACAGCTGTGCATTTCCGGCATCGACAACCAGAGCGGCGCTCAGATGACCCAGGCCGGCGTGGACATGAACAACGCAGGCGCGAAGTACCTCCAGCTGGCGAAGGAAGTCACGGCGATGACGTAGCCCACCTCGGCGTCGTGGATCGGACGCTGAGGTGGGCGAACGGGTCGCCCCGATACGTCGAGCTATCGGTTGGGATCCCTACCCGAAGGCACAGTGCCAACTTGAGGGGTCAGGCCGCTCATGACCCGGAGCCTGACCTGGAGTCGTGACCCGGAGCCTGATCTGGAGTCGTGACCCGGAGCCTGGCCTGGAGCCTGGCCTGGAGCCTGAGAGGAGATTCGAACTCCTGACCTGCGCATTACGAGTGCGCTGCTCTACCGACTGAGCTACCCAGGCACGCCTCCCCGACGAGCCGGAATCCGAGGTCGGCGTCCCGGCCGGGCGAGGCGGGACAATCGTAGGCGCGGACCAGGGGCGGTCCTTCCCAGCCGTCCGCCGCCTCCGGCCAGCCCCGCCCCTTCAGACCTCCAGCCGGTCCAGCCGGACCAGCAGCGCCTGGACCAGCAAGGATTCCTGTGGATTGCGGGGCAGAGCCTGTGCGACCTCGGTGATGAGGCTGACCGCCTGCACGGCCGCCCGCACCTGCGCATCGTCGGCCGGGGTGCGCGGCACCGACCCGGCCACGGCCCGGTCCCGGTACGCCCGGGCCAGCACGCTGAGCCCCGCCCGCAGCGCGTCGGTGCGCCAGCGACGCTCCTCGCGTTGGTGGTGGTCGGCGATCTCCTTGCGTCCCGGCAATCCCCGCAGGCCCATCTCCTTGGCCTCATCGGTCAGGCGCCCCATCTCGGCGGCGTGGGCCGCCCGCAGCGGCTCGACGGCCCGGTCGGTCGACGCCAGCAGCTGCCCGGCCAGAACGGCGGCCTCCGCCCCGGAGCCGGTCAGCCGATCGGGCACCGACGACCACAGGTCCGCCCGCGCCGCCACCTCGGGATCGTCGACCATCACCCGGGCGCGCGCCGGGCTCCCCCCGCTGCTGTCGGCCACCACGGCGGCCAGGTCGTCACCCACCCCGCGCGCCGTCAGCCACCGCACCAGGGTGGCCCGGGGGACCGGGGGGAACGGGATCTCGACGCAGCGGCTGGCCACCGTGGCCAGCTCGGGGGTGACGTCGTCGGCCAGGAGGACGAAGACGGTGGCGCCCGGAGGTTCCTCCAGGGTCTTGAGCAGGGCCGGGGCGGCCCGACCGCCGAGATGCACGTCGGTCACCACGATCAGCTGGCGGGCCGCCTGGAGCGGATGCCGCTGCGCCAGCCCGACCAGGCGCCGGACGTCGTCGACGCTGAGCGCGGCCCCGCTGCGGCGCACGACATGAAGATCGGGATCGGTGCCGGCCAGGGCCATGCGGCAGGTGACGCAGTGACCGCATCCTCCCTCGGGGCAGAGCAACGCGGCGGCGAACCCATGGGCCGCCGCCAGCGCTCCGTTCCCGGCGGCGCCGCGGAACAGGTAGGCGTGGACGGGAGCGGCCGCACTGGCGCGGAGCGCGGCGATCGCCTCTTCCTGCCCCACCACCTCATCGAAGAGGGACCGGGCGGGCGGGTCCTCGCTCACCGGGCCGCTCCCGGGTCGCCCAGGCGCCGGTGCACCACCGCCGCGATACGGGCCGTCAGCTCGTCCGCGTCCGCGGTGCCGTCGACGACCACCCAGCGCTCATCGTCGTCACCGGCCAGGGCCAGGAAGCCGTCACGCACCCGTTGGGCGAACGCGGGGCCCAATCGCTCCAGCCGGTCGGGGGCGCTCTGTGCCAGGCGGGCCTGCGCCACCTCGACCGGCACGTCGACCAGGATCGAGAGGTCGGGGGCCAGACCCGCCGTGGCCCAGGACACCAGGCGCGCCAGCTCCTCGAGCGGCAGCCCACGCCCGTAGCCTTGATACGCCATCGTCGACCCCGAGAAGCGATCGCTGACCACCCACTCGCCGGCGGCCAGGGCGGGGGCCACCACGCGGGCCACGTGCTCGGCTCGATCGGCCACCATGAGGAGGGCCTCGGCCCGCGGCGACGGGGGTGGCGCGTCGGGGGCCAGTAGGAGTTGGCGCAAGGCGGCGCCGAGCTCCGTGGCCCCGGGCTCGTGGGTGAGCCGAGCCCCCAGGAGAACGGCGAGGGCCCGGGCCTGGGTCGACTTGCCGCACCCGTCGATCCCCTCGAGGGCGAGCAGGCGTCCCGGCGCCGCCGTCACGTCGATTCGATCGGCGCAGCCTTTTCCTCCGCCGTCCCGGTGGCGGCCTTCTTCACGCCCTTCGCCTTCTTCACTCCCTGCGCCTGCTCGGCCCCGGCCGCCTTCGTGGCCGTGCCCTTCTTGGCCCCCGTGCCCTTCTTGGCCCCCGCGCCCTTCTTGGCCCCCGCGCCCTTCTTGGCCCCCGTGCCCTTCTTGGCCGCCTTCTTGACCCCGCCGGCCTTCTTCTGGCGCGACGGACCGGCCGCCCGCCGTTCGGCCAGGAGCTCCGCGGCCCGGTCGATGGTGATCGACCCGACGTCGTCGCCCTTGCGCAGGGAGGCGTTGGTCGTGCCGTCGGTCACGTACGGCCCGAACCGACCCTCCTTGACCACCACCGGCAGCTGGGTGGCCGGGTCGGCGCCCAGCTCGCGTAGCGGTGCCGCCGCCGTACGGCCGCGTCGCTGCTTGGGCTGGGCGAAGAGGGCCTGGGCCTCCTCGAGGGTCACGGTCAGCAGCTGATCCTCGCTGGCCAGGCTCCGGGTGTCGCTCCCCCGCTTGAGATAGGGCCCGAACTTGCCGTTGTGGGCCACCACCTCGTCGCCGCTCTGCGGGTCGCGGCCCACCGTGCGCGGGATGCGCAGGAGCTCGAGCCCCTGTTCGAGCGTGAGCGTGGCCGGATCCATGGTCGAGAACAACGAGGACGTCCGCGGCTTGGAGGCGCCCTCACCCACCTCGCCCACCTGCACGTAGGGGCCGAAGCGCCCGGCCTTGAGCCGGACCTCGAGTCCCGAATCGGGATCGGTGCCGAGCACCCGGTCCTGGGAGGGGGCGGCCAGGAGCTCCTCGGCCCGGGCCACGGTCAGCTCGTCGGGGGCCAGGTCGTCGGGCAGCGAGGCCCGGTCCTCACCCCGCTGGAGGTAGGGCCCGTAGCGCCCCACCCGGGCCACGATGGAGGTGCCGTCGGCGTCGGCGCCGATCGGGATGGAGTTGACCTCCCGGGCGTCGATCTCACCGAGATGCGCCGCCACGCTCGCCTTCAATCCCATCCGCCCGCCGTTGGTGTCGTGGTCGCCGGACGCCGGCATCCCCTCGGACCGGCCGGGCCCGGCGGCCCCGGCGGCGCCCGCGGCCGGATCCGACGTGCCGAAGTAGAAGCGCGAGAGCCAGGGCAGGGCCTCCTCGCGCCCCGAGGCGATCTCGTCGAGGTCATCCTCCATGCTGGCCGTGAAGCCGTAGTCGACCAGGTTGCCGAAGTAGCGCTCGAGTAGGCCCACCACGGCGAAGGCGGTGAAGCTCGGGACGAGCGCCGTCCCCTTCTTCCACACGTAGCCGCGGTCGAGGATGGTGGCGATGACGCTGGCGTAGGTGGACGGGCGCCCCACACCGAGCTCCTCCATGGCCTTGACGAGCGAGGCCTCGGTGTAGCGGGCCGGCGGCTGCGTGGTGTGCGAGCCCGGCTCGAACGCGCTGCCCTCGACCACGTCGCCCGCGGCCAGCGCCGGCAGCACGACCTCGCGGTCGGCCAACTCGGCCTCCGGGTCGTCCTCGCCTTCGACGTAGGCGCGCAGGAATCCCGGGAACGCGAT
>JBKQIP010000077.1:0-4525 GCA_052148295.1 Acidimicrobiales bacterium | reverse complement strand
CGTCGTCACGAAAGCCCCACGTGCTGGCTGAGACGCGTGCCCCCGAGCACGTGGAGGTGCAGGTGCGGCACCGAGTTGAGGGCGTCGGGCCCGACGTTGAACACGAGCCGGTAGCCCCGGTCGGGCCCGGCCACCCCGGCCGCCTCGGCTACGGCGCGGGCGGCCATCACCATGTCGGCCAACAGCTCTCCGTCCCCCGCCTCGATCGCCGAGGCGTCGGCGATGTGGCGTGTCGGCACCACCAGGACGTGCAGCGGCGCGGCCGGTGCGATGTCCTTGAAGGCCACGGTGGTCGGGGTGCGGTGCACCACCTCGGCCGGCACCTCGCCGGCCACGATGCCGCAGAAGAGGCAGTCGGTCATACGTCGGTGTCGCCGCCCTTCGTTGGTGGGTAGAGATGCTCCAGCTGGCCGGGTTGGATCCGGCACGCCTCAATGTAGCGACTGACGTCGTCGCCCTTGAGCCTGATCACCCGACCGAACTTATAGGCCGCCAGGTCGCCCTCGTCAATGAACCGGTAGAGGCTGCGCAACGTGATGCCCATGCGGGCGGCGGCCTCCTTGGTGCTGAGCCAGACCGGCTCGTTCGTCATCGACCCGATTCTCCCACCGGTGCCACCGTCCCCGTGCGCAAGGAGACCATGAGCGCGCCCGCCATCACGGCGGCCGTCTCCGCCCGCAGCACGCTCAGGCCGAAACCCACGGTGGGCAGGCCCGAGGCCAGTTCCGACGCGCTCCAGCCACCCTCGGGCCCCACGGCCACCACCACCTGGTCGGCACTGGGCCGGTCCCCGCTCAGCTGGGCCAGCACCACCGCCCCCGGCGGCGCCAGGGCGGCCAGGTCGGCGAACGCCACCACGTCGCAGATCTCGGGCAGCCAGACCCGGCGGCACTGCGCCGCCGCCTCCCGAGCCACCCGGCCCAGCCGTGACCGCGTGCCGGCGGCCCTCTCGGCGTCCCAGCGCACCACGCTGCGCTCGCTGACCAGGGGCACGATGCGGTCGATACCCAGCTCGGTCAGCTTCTGCACCACCCATTCGGGGCGCTCGCCCTTGGTCGGCGCGAAGGCCACGGTCAGGCGGGGGGACGATGCCGGCTCGAACTGCACCGCGCCGTCGCCCCCGGGCCCGGGCGCGCCGTCGAGCGGCTCGAGCGTGGCCGCCTCGCGGCCCACCCAACGCGTACGGGCCCAGTGCCCCCGGCCGTCGCTGACGATGACCTCCTCGCCCGCCCGCAGCCGGAGCACCCGGGCCAGGTGGTGGGCCGCCTCGGCGCTGAGGTCCGGCCGTGACGGGTCGTCCACGAAGGCCTGGGCCCCCGCCGCGGCGCGCACACCGATGCCGGCGTGATCGGCTCCCACCGCGTTAGCTGAAGGCGGACCGGAGGCGGGAGAAGACCCCGTCGCCGCCGCCGCCCGGCGGGGACACGTGCTCACCCCGTGCGGCGGCGAATTGGCGCAGGAGCCCCTCCTCGACGTCGCTCAAGCCGCTCGGCGTCTCGATCACCACATGGACGTAGAGGTCGCCCCGGCCCCGGCCGCGCAGATGGGGCACCCCCTCCCCCTTGATGCGGTGCACGTGCCCGTAGGGCGTGCCCGCCGCCACGGTCACCGCCTGCGTGCCTTCGAGGGTCTCCACCTCGCACTCGCTGCCCAGGGCGGCCTGAGCCAGGCCGACGGTCAGGGTGGTGTGCAGGTCGTCGCCGCTGCGCTCGAAGCGGGGATCGGGGGCGACGGCCAGGTGCACGAAGAGCGACCCGCTCGGCGCGCCGCGCTGTCCGGCCGCGCCGCGCCCGGCCAGTCGCAGGGTCGAGCCCTCCTCCACACCGGCCGGCACCTCGACGGTGAAGGTGCTCGCCTCGGTCACCCGCCCGTCGCCGCGGCACCCCGAACACGGGTGCGGGATGACCTCGCCCAGTCCGCCGCAGCGCGAGCAGGCCACGCTGGTGACCACCTGGCCCAGCAGCGACTGGCGGACGCGGCGCAGCTCGCCCGCACCGGCACACTCGACACAGGTGATGGGGTCGGTCCCCGGCGCGGTGCCGCGTCCCGAGCACATGACGCAGACGGCCGGGAGGCGGACGGTGAGCTCCTTGCGCGCCCCGAAGACCGCCTCGGCGAACTCGAGGTCGAGGCGCACCTCGGCGTCGGAACCCGGCGCCGGGCCTCGGCGCCGGCCGCCGGTGCCCCCCATCTGCCCGAAGAACGCCTCGAAGATGTCGCCGATGCCGCCCTCGAAGCCGAAACCGCCCCCTCCGGCCTGGGTGCCGAACACCCCCTCGGGACCGAAGCGGTCGTACCGGGCGCGCCGCTCGGGGTCGCGCAGCACCTCGTAGGCCACCGACACCTCTTTGAACTTGGCCTCGGAGACGGCGTCCCCGGGATTGGTGTCGGGGTGCAGCTCACGGGCCCGCGCCCGGTAGGCCCGCTTGATCTCGTCCTCGGAGGCGTCCCGGCTCACGCCCAGCAGCGCGTAGAGGTCGCCCAGCCCGTCAACGCCGGCCATCGTGACCCCCTCGCCCGCCCCCGGCACGTCCGGTCTCCCCCAGGCGCTCACCCAGGCGCTCACCCACCACGTGCGCGGCGGCCAGGGCCCGCGGGTAGTCCATCCGGGTCGGCCCGAGCAGGCCCACCGCCCCGAGATCCTGCCCGTCCGCCGACACCGGGGACACCACGACGGCGCACGAGGCCAGCGGCTCGTAGCCGTGCTCGGTGCCGATGGCCACCGACAGGCCGCGGCTCAAGACGTCGCGCAGCAACGTCACCACCACCAGCTGCTGCTCGAGGATGCTCAGCACCGAGCGCACCGTCTCGACCGCATCGAAGGACTCGGCCAGGCGCGCCGGCCCCCCCACGAAGACCTGATCCGATTCGATGGCGTCTTCCATCAGGCCGAAGGCGGTGGCGGCCGCGTTCACCACGCAGTCGACGTCGGCCTGCTCGCTGGCGGGGACCATCCAGCGGGCCGACGAGGTGCGTCCGACCAGGTGCTGGGCCAAGAGGGCGCCACTCTGGGCCAGTACGTCGTCGGTGACCTCCCGGTCGAGCTCGATGGACCGCTTCTCCACCGCGCCGTCCGAGAGCACGACGACCAGCAGCGCGAGCTTCGGGCCCAGGCCGACGACCTGCACCGAGCGGATGGTGGCCGTGTCGTGTGACGGGCCGACCACCACGGCGGCATAGGACGTCAGCTCCGACAGCAGCCCGGTGGCGCGCTCGAGCATGTCCTCCATCTCGCCGTGCACCTGGTCGAAGAAATTGATGACCTGGAGATGCTGGGTGGGTCCCAGCACCCCGGGCTCGGTCAGGTGGTCCACGAAGAACCGGTAGCCCTTGTCGGTGGGGATCCGTCCGGCGCTGGTGTGCGGTTGGACCAGGTACCCGTCCCGTTCGAGGGCGACCATCTCCGAGCGCACGGTGGCCGACGACACCTGCACCCCGGGTGCATTGGCCACATGGGAGGAGCCGACGGGCTCGGCCGTGCCGATGTACTCGGTCACCACGGCCTCCAAGATGGCGGCCTGCCGCTCGCCGAGGGCGTGGTCGCCCTCGGGGCCTCTACCTGGTACAACGTGTTCAGAATCGCTGGTCATGAGCTCGGGTCCTGCGTTCGATCCAGAGCGGCGGCCGGTACGGCCGCCCTCTGGCACTCAAGTCTACCGAGTGCCATCCCGACCCTTCCGTCCACCCCACAGCGGGGGTCAGTCGTCCGAGAGCCGCAGGGCCGAGATAAAGGCCTCCTGGGGAACCTCGACCCGGCCGATGGTCTTCATGCGCTTCTTGCCCTCCTTCTGCTTCTCGAGCAGTTTGCGCTTCCGGGTGATGTCGCCGCCGTAGCACTTGGCCAGGACGTCCTTGCGCTTGGCCTTGACCGTCTCGCGGGCCACGATGCGCCCGCCGATGGCGGCCTGGATGGGGACGTCGAAGAGCTGGCGGGGGATGAGCTCGCGCAGCTTCTCGGTCATGCGCCGGCCGTAGGCGTCGGCCGAGGATCGGTGCACGATGGTCGAGAAGGCGTCACAGGGCGCGTGGTTGATGAGGATGTCGACCCGGACCAGGTTGGCCGTGGCATACGTGTCGGGCTCGTAGTCCAGGCTGGCGTAGCCCTTGGTCCGGCTCTTGAGCTGATCGAAGAAGTCGAGCACCACCTCGGCCAGCGGGATGGAGTAGTCCAGCTCGATCCGCTCGGGTGAGAGGTACTCCATGCGGGTCATCTCGGCCCGCTTGCCCTGGCAGAGCTCCATCACGGTCCCGGTGTACTCCGATGGCGTCAGGATGGTGGCGGTGAGCATGGGCTCGTCGATGTGGTCGATCCGGCTGGCGTCGGGCAGCTCGGTCGGGTTGTCCACGTCGAGTTCGGTCCCGTCGGTGAGGAAGGCACGGTAGGCCACACTGGGGGCCGTGGCGATGAGCGAGAGGTCGAACTCGCGCTCGAGCCGCTCGCGCACGATCTCCATGTGCAGCAGTCCGAGGAAGCCGCAGCGGAAGCCGATGCCCAGCGCGTGGGACGACTCGGGCTCGAAGGTGA
>JBKQIP010000076.1:0-6484 GCA_052148295.1 Acidimicrobiales bacterium | reverse complement strand
GTTGATCCGGCCCTTGATGTCGCTCTCGGAGCCGGCACCCTCGACGATGGTCGTCTCGTCCTTGGTGACGACGACCTTGCGGGCGGAGCCGAGGAGGTCGAGCGTCACGTTCTCGAGCTTGAGGCCGACCTCTTCGGTGACGACCTGGCCACCGGTGAGGATGGCGATGTCCTGGAGCATGGCCTTGCGGCGCTCGCCGAAGCCGGGGGCCTTGACGGCCACGGAACGGAACGTGCCGCGGATCTTGTTGACCACCAGCGTGGCCAGGGCCTCGCCCTCGACGTCCTCGGCGATGATCAGCAGCGGCTTGCCGCCCTGCATGACCTTCTCGAGCACCGGCAGCAGGTCACGGACGGCCGTGATGTTGGTGCCGACGAGGAGGATCTGGGCGTCCTCGAGCACCGCTTCCATGCGCTCGGGGTCGGTCACGAAGTACGGGGCGATGGACCCCTTGTCGAAGCGCATGCCCTCGACGAGGTCCATGTCCATGCCGAAGGTCTGGGACTCCTCGACGGTGATGACCCCGTCGCGGCCCACCTTGTCGATGGCCTCGGAGATCATCTCGCCGATCTCGGTGTCGGCGGCGCTGATGGACGCCACCTGGGCGATCTGGGCCTTGGACTCGGTCTCCTTGGCGATGCCGTGGATGCTGGTCACCGCGGTCTCGACCGCCGATTCGATGCCCTTCTTGAGCGCCATGGGGTTGGCCCCGGCCGCCACGTTGCGCAGCCCCTCGTGGACCATGGCCCAGGCCAGCACGGTGGCGGTGGTGGTGCCGTCACCGGCGACGTCGTCGGTCTTCTTGGCCACCTCCTTGACCAGCTCGGCCCCGATCTTCTCGAACGGGTCCTCGAGCTCGATCTCCTTGGCGATGGACACGCCGTCGTTGGTGATCGTCGGTGCTCCCCACTTCTTGTCGAGCACCACGTTGCGGCCTTTCGGCCCGAGGGTGACGCGTACGGCGTCCGCCAGCTTGTTCATGCCGGTTTCGAGCCCGCGCCGTGCATCTTCGTCGAATGCGATCAGCTTGGCCATCTGGTGTTTTCCTCCATCGTTCTGCCGTTCGGGGACCCGGTTCGGGCCGTTAGCACTCTCATCTGTCGAGTGCTAATAGGAAACCACCTTCCGGCGCCGCGCGCAAGACCCCCGGTTCAGCCTCCGGCCACGGCGGGCACGATCGACAGGGTCTGACCGGATGCAATAGGGGTAGCAAGCCCGTCCAGGAAACGGACGTCCTCGTCGGCCAGGAACACGTTGACGAACCGGCGCAGGGCGCCCGACTCGTCGAAGAGGCGGTCGGCCAGGCCGGGGTGTGCGGCGTCCAGCTGCTTGAGCGCCTCCCCCACGGTGGCCCCCTCGACCTCGACCTCGCCGGCGCCCCCGGTGAGGGTGCGCAGCTGGGTGGGGATGCGGACGGTCAGGCTCATCGGGCGGTCTCCTCGTTCACGGCGGCGTCGAAGGCGTCCAGGGTCGGCGGGATGGTCGCCGAGGGCGTGCGGTAGGCGGACAGGGCCTCGACGGTCTTGAGCCCGTGCCCGGTCACCAGCGCCACCACGCGCTCATCGCCCCGGACGGCGCCGGAGGCGGCCAGTTTGGCCAACGTGGCGATGGTCACCCCTCCCGCCGTCTCGGCGAAGATCCCCTCGGTGCGGGCCAGCAGCCCGATGGCCTCGACCACCTCGTCGTCGGTCACCGCGGCACACGAGCCGCCGGAGGCGCGGATGGCCTCGAGGGCGTACCAGCCGTCGGCCGGGTTGCCGATGGCCAGTGACTTGGCGATGGTGTCGGGCTTGACCGGCCGGATGGCGTCGGCGCCGGCGGCGAAGGCGGTGGCCACCGGGGAGCACCCGGCGGCCTGGGCCCCCGACACCCGCACCTCGGGGACCTCGTCCAGCAGGCCGACGGTGCCCAGCTCGCCGAACCCCTTGGCCACCTTGGTCAGCTGACTCCCCGAGCCGATCGGCACGACCACGTGGTCGGGCACCTGCCAGCCCAGCTGCTCGGCGATCTCGTAGGCCAGCGTCTTGGACCCCTCGGCGTAGTAGGTCCGGACGTTCACGTTGACGAAAGCCCAGCTCGGACGCTCGCTGGTCAGCTCGGCGCAGAGGCGGTTGACGTCGTCGTAGGTGCCCTCCACCGCGATCACGGTCCCGCCGTAAATGGTGGTCATCGTGACCTTGGCCGCCTCGAGGTCGTGGGGGATCAGCACCACCGACTCGAGGCCGGCCCGGGCCGCGTGGGCCGCCACCGAGTTGGCCAGGTTGCCCGTGGAGGCGCACGCCGCCACCTTGAAGCCCAGCTGGCGGGCCTTGGTCAAGGCGACCGAGACGACCCGGTCCTTGAACGAGCCGGTGGGGTTGGCGGTGTCGTCCTTGATCCACAGTTCGCCCAGGCCGAGCTCGGCCGCCAGGCGGTCGGCCCGCACCAGCGGCGTGAAACCGGCCCCCAGGTCGACCGGCGTCTCGTCGTCGACGGGGAGGAGATCGCGGTAGCGCCAGATGGAACGCGGGCCTTGGGCGATGCGCTCCCGGGTGACGGTGGCGGCGATCCGCTCGTAGTCGTAGGCCACCTCGAGGGGGCCGAAGCAGAAGTCGCACACGTGCAGCGCTTCGGCCGGGTACGGGCGCGCGCATTCACGACAACGCAAGCCAGTGACAAAATCGACCATCGGTCCTCCTCATCGATCGGGCATTGGCACCTGTTGCCCCCCGAAGGGTGTGCAGTGGTTGCCGCGACGTCACCGGGCCCGTCCCTCAGTCGCTCTGGATGATGGCCCCCATGGTAGCGCCTGTGATCCACCCGACGTCAATGCACGCGATGATCTCCCCATGCCGGGACACGAATCAGGCCCCCGCACCTACCACCACGGCGATTTCCCGCTGGCCACGGTGGCCGGGGCCAAGGCCACGCGGAAGGTGTCGGTGTGCATCCCGGCGCGGGACGAGGGATCGACCGTGGGCTCGGTCGTGCGCGCCGTGGTGCAGCCGTTCCTGGCCTCGGCCGGGGGAAACGGCCTGGTCGACGAGGTCCTGGTCCTGGACGACGGCTCCACCGACGACACGGTCGAGCAGGCCCGGGCGGCCGGGGCCCGGGTGGTGTCGCGCCGGGGGAGGGGCGGCAAGGGACAGGCCATGGCCGCCGCGCTGGAGGCGGCCGGCGGGGACGTGGTCGTCTTCCTCGATGCCGACGTGGCCAACACCACCCCGGCCTTCGTCACCGGGATGCTCGGCCCCGTCCTCCTGCACGACGACGTGGCCCTGGTCAAGGGCTTCTACACCCGGCCCCTCCACGGCGATCCCACCGGGGGCGGCCGGGTGACCGAGCTGGTGGCGCGGCCGGTGCTCGAGCTGCTGTTCCCCGAGCTCTCCGAGATCCGCCAGCCGCTGGCCGGGGAGACCGCGGCCCACCGCTGGGTCTTCGAGAAGGTCGGGTTCGCCGACGGCTACGGGGTCGAGCTCGGTCTCCTCATCGACGTCGCCACCCATCTGGGCGCCGGCGCCCTGGCCCAGGTCGACCTGGGCGAGCGCATCCACCGCAACCGCCCCCTCCACGAGCTGCGCCCGCAGGCGGTCGACGTGCTGCGCGCCGCGCTCGACCGGATCCGGCCGTGAGCGACATCATGGTGGTCTCCAACCGGGGACCGCTGTCCTTCCGCTTCGACGCCGACCACAACCTGCAGCCGGTGCCCGGTGGCGGTGGGCTGGTGTCGGCGCTGCGGCCGCTCCTGGCCGGGGGTGAGGCCATGTGGGTGTCCGTGGCGATGGGGGCGGCCGACGTCGAAGCGCTGGCCCAGGGGCGCATGGTCGACGAGTCCTTCCTGCTCCGCCCGGTCGCCGTCGACGACGACACCTACCGGATGGCCTACGACGTCATCGCCAACACCGCCTTGTGGTACACCCACCACCACCTCTTCGACCTCCCCCGCCGCCCTCGCCTCGACCGCCACTGGCACGCGGCCTGGGAGGGATACCGCGCCTACAACCGGGCCGTGGCCGACGTCGTGCTGGAGGTGTCGCCGCCCGGTGCCGTCGTCCTGGTGCAGGACTACCACTTCTCCCTCCTGGGCCGCATGCTCTCGGAGGGGCGCCGCGATCTGCGCACGGTGCACTTCTGCCACATCCCCTTCGCCGACCCCAACATGCTGCGCGTGCTGCCCGATGGGGCGGTGGGCGAGCTGTTGGCCGGGTTGGCCGGGTTCGGGGCGTGCGGCTTCCACGCCGGTCGCTGGGCCGAGGGGTTCCGGGCCTGCTTCGACGATCCGGAGCTGGCGGCCCTGGCCGGCGCCGTCGCCGCGCCCCCCACCTTCGTCTCCCCGCTGGCGCCCGACCACGACGGGCTCCGGGCCGAAGCGGCCGGCCCCGCATGCGCCCGGTCGGTCGAGGACCTCCGGCGGGAGACCGGCGGGCGGCGCATCATCCTGCGCAACGACCGCGTGGAACCCTCCAAGAACATCGTGCGGGGCATGCTCGCCTTCGAGGAGCTCTTGACGTCCCACCCCGAGTGGCGCGACGAGGTGGTCCACCTGGCGCTGGTGTACCCCTCGCGGCAGGGGCTGGCCGACTATCTCGCCCTCGGGGCCGAAGTCACCCAGACGGCGGCGCGCATCAACCATGCCTTCGGCACCTCGACGTGGACGCCGATCGTGCTGCACGTCGAGGACGATCGCGCCCGCTCGCTGGCGGCCCTGACCATCTACGACGTGCTGCTGGTCAACCCGGTGCGCGACGGCCTCAACCTGGTGGCCAAGGAGGGCCCGCTGCTCAACACGGTCGCCGGCGTGCTGGTGCTCTCCCGCCAGGCCGGGGCCTGGGAGGAACTGGCCGAGGCCGCCGTGGGCGTCAACCCCTTCGACGTCAGCGGGACCGCCGACGCGCTCCATGGCGCGCTGCGCATGGACGGGGCCGAGCGGACCGGGCGGGCCGAGCGCCTGCGGGCGCTGGTGTGCGCCCGGACGGCGGCCGACTGGATGCAGGACCAGCTGGCGGCGGCTCAGGCCACCGCCTGAGCGAGCGCTTCGAGCAGCGCCACCGCACCCTGGGCGCCGTCGACCACCAGATCGGCCCGCTGGCGCACCGCGGCCGGGCTCTCGTCGTCGACCGCGGCCACCCGGGCCACGGCCACCCCCGTCGCCGCCAGCTCCCCCAGCGCGGCGAAGGCCGGCAGGTCACCGATGTCGTCCCCGAAGGCGGCGACAGCGTCGAAGCCGGTGGCCAGGGCGCGCACCACGGTTCCCTTGTCCAGCGGGAGCGGGGGCCTGAGCTCGAGCTCGCGCCGTCCCGGGTGCACCTGCAATCCCCTGGCCCCGGCCTGGCGCGCCGCGAAGGAGGCCACCCAGCCGGCCGAGTCGGGGGCGCGGCGCCAGTGCAGCGTCACCGTGAGCCCCTTGGGCTCGACGTAGATCCCCGCAGGCGCCTCCGCCCGGGCCTGCTCCACCACCTCGGTGATCACCGCTTCCCAGGGCAGCGCCTCGGGTGCCACCGAGCGCGTCCCGTCGGGACCGATCTCCTCCATGCCGTACAGTCCGACGAGACGGACATTGGGGGGCGACGCCAGCACGGACTGGAGAAACGACACCGGCCGCCCCGAGATCACCGCCACCAACCCCAGGCGGGCGGCCAGGCGGGCCAACAGATCGGGCACCCCGGGCACCGGGCGGGCGGCCACCGGATCCTCGACGATGGGCGAGAGCGTGCCGTCGAAATCGAGGCACAGCGCGCTGCGCCGGGGGTGGGCGGCCAGGGCGGCCAGGGGACCGGGCAACGCACCCACGACGGACGGGTGCTCAGGAACTGGCCGGTGGGACCAGGTCAGCCCCGATCACCACCACCACGTCGTTGCCGGTGGCCCCCGCGACCGGTACCGACGTCGTCAGGGGGTGCACCGCGGACGGCTTGAGCTTCATGGCGGTGGCGATGGCGGCGGCCGCTTCCTGCTGGCCGGCGGCGTAGTACACCGCGGAGGTGGGCACCTGCGCGGTGGCGTCCTCGGGCGGCTTGGTGGCCCAACCCTCGCTGCTCAGCATGTCGGAGTACTGCGCGGCCAACCCCACGCCCTGCGAGCCGTTCGCCACCTGGACACTGGTGGCGCTGCGCGCCAACGTCGTCGTGGTCACCGGCTTCGTGGTGGTCGTCACGCCGGACGAATGGGTCGTGGTCGTGGTCACGGTGGACGCGGTCACGCCGCTCACGCTCGGTCGCGTCCCCACGGCCACGAGGACGGCGGCCGCGATGACGAAACCGATGAGGACCAGACCGGCCCGGACGGGCGAAATCCGGCTCGGGCCCTGTCGTTCCCCGGAAGGTTCTGGCCCGGAAGGGGGTTGGTCGAAGGTCATCCGTGGTCCAGCCTACGTGCCTCCTCCCTCCACGCAAGGCTTTTGCCTGGTCACAGGATGGCCTGGTGGTGAAGGGATTGCCTGGTGAGGGGCTCTAGGCTGGTGGCGGCCCGCCCGAGTAGCTCAGTTGGCAGAGCACTTCACTTGTAA
>JBKQIP010000075.1:0-8240 GCA_052148295.1 Acidimicrobiales bacterium | reverse complement strand
GCATCGATCGCAGCGCGGTCACCGGGGGCACGCACGTGCTGTCGGGCCGAATCGAAGTCGAGGTGACCAGGTCTGCCACTCATTCCTGATCGGATGATCGCTGCGCTGGCTGGCGGCGGCTGCGACGGGTCTCGGTGGCCCTGCCCATCTCCAACGTCGACCGCACGGTTGGGACGTTGCTCGGCTCGGAGATCAGCCGGCGTTACGGGGCGGCCGGGCTGCCCGACGACACCATCTCGCTGACCTTCACCGGCTCGGCCGGGCAGAGCTTCGGGGCCTTCGTGCCGCGGGGCGTGACCATGCGCCTCTACGGCGACGCCAACGACTACTTCGGCAAGGGGCTCTCCGGCGGCCGGCTCATCGTCCGGCCCCAGCGCGAAGCCGTCTTCGCGGCGGAGGAGCAGATCATCGCCGGCAACGTGATCCTGTACGGGGCCACGGGCGGCGAGGTGTTCATCCGCGGCCAGGTGGGGGAGCGCTTCTGCGTGCGCAACTCGGGCGCCGTGGCCGTGGTCGAGGGCGTGGGCGATCACGGGTGCGAGTACATGACCGGCGGACGGGTCATCGTGCTCGGGCCCACCGGGCGCAACTTCGGCGCCGGCATGTCGGGCGGCATCGCCTTCGTGTACGACCCGGCCCGCACCTTCGCCCAACGGGTCAATCCCGAACTGGTCGAGGTCGAGCCCCTCAGCGCCGAGGACTACTTCTTCGTGCACTCGCTGATCGAGCGGCACCAGGTGGAGACCGAGTCCGCCATGGCGGCCCGCCTGCTCGAGCACTGGCACACCGAGATGCTCGAGTTCGTCAAGGTCATGCCCCGCGACTACCGGCGCATCCTCGAGGCCACCCGCTCGGCCGAGGCCGAGGGCCGCTCGGTCGACCAGGCCGTGATGGAGGCCGCGCATGGGTGACGGGCATGGGTGACGGGCATGGGTAAGCCCACCGGCTTCATGGAGTTCCACCGCAACCAGGCCCGGCGACGGCCGGTCAAGGTGCGCCTGCGCGACTGGCGCGAGGTCTACGAGCCCTTCAGTCCCGAGGCCACGCAGGAACAGGGTGCCCGGTGCATGGACTGCGGCATCCCGTTCTGCCACGACGGCTGCCCGCTGGGCAACCTCATCCCCGAGTGGAACGACCTGGTCTACCGGGACGACTGGTCCGAGGCGATCGAGCGTCTCCATGCCACCAACAACTTCCCCGAGTTCACCGGGCGCCTCTGCCCCGCCCCCTGTGAGGCGGCCTGCGTCCTCGGGATCAACGACGACCCGGTCACCATCGAGCGGATCGAGTACGAGATCGCCGAGCGGGCCTTCGCCGAACGATGGGTCGACCCGGTCGTCGCCCCCACCCGGACCGGCCGCACCGTGGCCATCGTGGGCTCGGGCCCGGCCGGCCTGGCCGCGGCCCAGCAGCTGGCCCGGGCCGGTCACGACGTCACCGTGTTCGAGCGGGCCGAGAAGCCGGGTGGCCTGCTGCGCTACGGGATCCCCGAGTTCAAGATGGAGAAGGCCGTCCTCGACCGCCGCCTGGCCCAGCTCGAGGCCGAGGGGATCACCTTCGTGTGCTCGACCGCCATCGGGGTGGGCGGGGGCCCGGAGCGTTCCCCGGATCCGCAGGGCGCCGCCGACCCAGATGGTGCCCAGCGGCCCGAACCCGGTGAGGAGCGGGGGCTGGGCACCGCCAGCGCGCCCGGCGTCACCGTTCGCCCCGCCGCCGACGTGCGCGCCGCCTTCGACGCCGTGGTGCTGGCCGGCGGGGCCACGCTGCCCCGCGACCTGCCGGTGCCGGGGCGCACCCTCGACGGGGTGCACCTGGCCCTCGAGTACCTCAAGCCCTCCAACCTGGTGCAGGAGGGCGCACTGGCCGCTTCACCGATCAGCGCCCGGGGCAAGCGCGTGGTCATCATCGGCGGCGGCGACACCGGGGCGGACTGCCTGGGCACGGCGCACCGCCAGGGCGCGGCATCGGTGCACCAGTTCGAGATCCTGCCCGAGCCACCGAGCGATCGCCTGGCCGAGAACCCGTGGCCCATCTGGCCGCTCATCCTGCGCAGCTCGGCGGCCCACGAGGAGGGCGGGCAGCGGCTCTTCTCGGTGACCACCACCGAGTTCCTCGATGACGGGCAGGGCGCCGTGCGGGCCCTGCGGGGCCACGAGGTCGAGACCCGCATGGACGGCGGCCGCCCGGTCTTCGAGCCGGTCCCCGGGACCGAGTTCGAGCTCCCCTGCGAGCTGGTGCTGCTGGCCATGGGCTTCGTGGGCACCGAGCGGCACGGCGTGGTGGACGAGCTGGGCCTCGCACTCGACCAGCGCGGGGCGGTGGCGGCCGATCCGGCGTGGGCCACCAACGTCGAGGGCGTGTTCGTGTGCGGCGACCAGACCCGCGGCCAGAGCCTGATCGTCTGGGCCATCGCCGAGGGCCGCTCCGCCGCAGCCGCCGTCGACCGCTGGCTCATGGGGGAGACCTCGCTGCCCGCACCCATCGTGCCGGGTCAGCTGGCTCTTCGTTGAGGTTGGCCTGAGGATGCCCACGCTCGACTTGGGCCAACTGTCCGTGTACTGGGAGCGGTCGGGCCGCGGGGAGCGGTTGTTGTTCATATCGGGGACCGGAGGCGACCTGCGCCGCCAGCCCTCGGTGTTCGACGGCCCGCTCGGCCCGGTGTTCGACCTCCTGGCCTACGACCAGCGCGGGCTGGGGCAGTCGGGCGTGCCCGAGGGCCCCTATTCCATGGCCGACTACGCCGACGACGCCGCCGCACTGCTGGCCCACGTCGGCTGGGACGACTGCCTGGTCATGGGCGTCTCCTTCGGCGGCATGGTGGCCCAGGAGCTGGCCCTCCGGCACCCCAAACGGGTCCGCCGCCTGGTGCTGGCCTGCACCTCCTCGGGTGGGGCCGGGGGGGCCTCCATACCCTTCACCGAGCTGGCCCGCCTGGAGGGCATCGCCCGCGTGGAGCGCCAGATCGAGCTCATGGACACCCGCTGGACCCCGGCCCGGCGCGTGAGCCACTCGGCCGAGTGGCGGGCGATGGTGGAGGTCATGGGGGCCTACCTCAGCGACGACCGCGCGCCCGAGGCGGCCCGGGGTGCCGCGCTCCAACTCGAGGCGCGGAGCCGTCACGACACCTGGGACCGCCTGGACCGGGTGGCGTGCCCCACCCTGGTGTGCGCCGGGCGTCACGACGGCATCGCCGCCCCGGAGAACAGTGCGCGCATGGCCGAGCGCATCCCCGGCGCCGAGCTGGACCTCTTCGACGGCGGCCACCAATTCCTCTGGCAGGACCGTCGCGCCTTCGAGAGGATCATCGCCTTTTTGGCCTACCCTTCGCCCCGGGCGCCGTAGGCGACCGCGGCGCACCGGCGAATTGGCCTAGAACAGGCCGGTCGACGAGGCCGGTCGACGGATTTCACGACGGATTTGACGCGGTCGCCCGAGGCGCCGCACGAGGGGGATGTCGATGGCGCACGATCCGGTGGTGGCAGAGACGACGAGCGTGGGCCCGAGCGCCGAACCTCGCTTCGTGCTGCCCGAGCAGGAGGAGAGCGCTTCCCGCCTCCTCGAGTCCTACCGGAGCACGGGGCGGCGGCCCAATGTCCTCGTCGTCCTCTTCGACGACGTCGGCTGGGGGGACTTCGGCTGCTACGGCGGGGGCGTGGCGGTCGGTGCCCCCACCCCCAACATCGACCGACTGGCCCGCCGGGGCATGCTGCTCACCTCCTGCTACTCCGAGCCGTCCTGCACGCCCTCGCGGGCGTCCCTGATGACGGGCCGCCTGCCCATGCGCCACGGGCTCCTGCGCCCACCGATGTACGGCCAGCCCGGGGGCCTCGACGGGGAGGTCACCCTGGCCGCGCTGCTGTCCGCTGCGGGCTACGTGACCCAGGCGGTGGGCAAGTGGCACATCGGGGAGAATCGCGAGTCGCAGCCCCAGCATGTGGGCTTCGACGACTTCTACGGCTTCCTCTCCGTCTCCGACATGTACAGCGAGTGGCGGGACCCGAGCTTCTTCCCCGAGATCGTCTACAGCGAGGAGCGCACCCGCTGGGTGGAGAACCTCCCTTTCAACAAATGCTTCGTGCACGCCGAGCGTGGCGGCGAGACCGAGAACGTCGAGGAGGTCACCATTCCGGTGCTCTCGCTCCTCGATCAGCGCTGGGCCGAGTATTCCCTGGACTTCATCCGCCGCATGGGATCCGGCCCGCCCGGGCAACGCCGGCCCTGGTTCCTCTACCACTGCACCCGGGGCGCCCACTTCGACAACTACCCCAGCGAGCCCTTCCTGGGCTCGTCACCGGCCAAGCACCCCTACAAGGACACCATCATGGAACTCGACGACATCGTCGGGCGGCTGGTGGCGGCGCTCGAGGAGACCGGCCAGCTCGACGACACGTTCGTCTTCGTGTCCTCTGACAACGGCCCCGAGATGGAGACGTGGCCCGATGCGGCCTATTCGCCCTTCCGCTCCGCCAAGGGGTCCACCTGGGAAGGCGGGCAGCGGGTGCCGGCGGTGCTGTCGTGGCCCGACATGATCCGGGCCGATCGTGTCTCCGACGGGTTGTTCTCCCAGATGGACCTGTTCCCGACCATCCTGACCCTGGCCGGTGCGGCCGGGAGCATCCCCACCGACCGCTACATCGACGGCGTGGACCAGACGGCGTTCCTCCTCCATCCCGACGGCGCCTCCAACCGCAAGTACCTCTACTACTGGTTGGTGAACGTCTTCTCGGCGCTGCGGGTCGGGGAGTGGAAGTTCATGGTGGCCTCGACGTCCGACGACGACCGGGACGCGCTCAACCTCGGCGGGTTCACCGGCGTCACCCAGAAGTACACCCATGGTCGCCTCTACAACCTGTACCTCGACCCGAAGGAGAGCCGCAGCTACATGATCCGCAAGCTGGCCTACATCGACAGCTTCACCTCGGGGATCGCCGACCATTTCCGGACCTTCGGCAAGTACCCGCCCAAGCACGTCATCGCCTCCCTGTCGTGACCGCGACGGCATGACACCGGGGTAGACGGCATGACACTGGGGTAGACGGCATGACACTGGGGTAGCAGCCCGTTGCCCTCACGTTCCTCTAACACTTCGCTCATCACTGGACCACAGTCGTGGGCATTGGCTTGCCGGGACCGTTTCATCCGACCGAACGATCAGCTGACCGAACGATCAGCTGAACGAACGATCGGCCCACCGCCGTGAAAGGACCACACCATGACATCCCCCCACGACCCACCTCCGACCAGGCCCATTCCGGAGATCGAGTTCGACCCGACCGAGATCGCCCCGGGCCGCGAAGACGGCGTACCGTCCGAGTCGCAGCCGCGGACGCGGCTCTCCGGGCACATCAAGGACCACCCCCTGGCTTTCGGGGTCGGCGCAATCGTGGTGGCGCTGGTGGTCGGTGCCGGCATCGGGTTCGTCGTGCGCGGAAACGGGGCGCCAGCCACGACGCCGGCTGCGGCGCCCGCCACCACCAACCCCGGTGGGGCAGGAACCCACCCCTCGACCCCGCATTCGGGCAACCACTCGGGCAACCAGTCGGGCAACCAGTCGGGCAACCAGTCGGGCAACCTGCCATCGAACGCGATCCGAGCGCGGATCACTTCCGAATCGGGCTCGACCTGGACCTTGACCGATGCGCAGGGAGAGACCCTGACCGTCACCATCACGCCCTCCACCCAGTTCGGCACCCGTTCGGCGCCCGCCCCTGAATCCCAGTTCACGGTGGGGAGCACGGTGGAGGTGAGGGGGAATCAATCCGGGACCGACCTGACCGCCAAGCAGATCGCCACCCCCCCGGGCTCGGGTGCGGCATCCACCCCGTCGGGATCAACGTCGTCGGCGCAATAGACCGCCATAGGCGCAATCACCCGCAATCACCGTCGTCAGCGCAGGAGTCGACGTCGGCGCAGGAGCCGTCGTCCGCGCAATCACGAGAGCCACGACGAACGGGGCACCCGACCCACCGGCCGGGGGCAAGAATGGGGCCGTGAGCGTGCATGGCCGTCTATGACGACGTGGCCGAGTGCTACGACACGACCCGCGGCGGGGAGCCCCGGGGCGACGATTTCGCGGCCGAGCTCGACGCGCGACTACGGGCGGGCGAGGGTCCGATCCTCGAGGTCGGGGTGGGCACCGGTGTCGTGTCCCTCGGGTTGCGCCGCCGGGGTCGGTCGGTCGTCGGGGTCGACGTGGCCGAGGCCATGTTGGACCGGGCCCGGGAGCGCCTCGGCCCGGTCCTGATCAGGGGTGACGCCCGACAGCTGCCCATTGCCGACAACGTCTTCGGTCACGCCGTCGGGGTGTGGGTGACCCACGCCGTCACACCGCCCGAGCCGATGTTCGCGGAGGTGGCCCGGGTGCTCCGGCCCGGTGGCCACTACCTCGTATGTCCCACCAACCGGGCGTCCGAGGACGACGTCATCGAGGCCATCTTCCAGGACCTCATCGCCCGGGCCGAGCGGCTCCATCCGTCCTGGAGCCAGCGACTGGTCACTGCGGCCGAGATCCTGGGCTGGGGCGAGCAGGCCGGATTCTCCGGTCGGGTGGAGACCTTCAAGGACCGCACCTGGTTCACCAGCGCAGCCGAGGAGATCCGGTCCATCCACGACCGGGCGTGGCCCGTCCTCCGCGGCCTCGACGAGGCGGACTTCCGCACGGCCACCGGGCCGGCCCTCGACGCGCTGGCGGGCCTGCCCGAGGGGCCCATCGAGCGCCGGACCGAGACCGACGTCGTCGTGCTGACGCGGACCGCGCCCACCGGGAGCTCCTGGCCCGGCACGTCGATCTCCTGTAACCCGATTCGGGCTGAAGCGACCGACACCCTCACCTACAGTGCGGGCATGGATCTCACCACCACCCCTCAGTGGCAGTCGCTCTCGTCGCACTACGCCGACATCGGTCCGCGTCACCTCCGGGATCTCTTCGCGGGCGACGCCGAGCGGGCCGACCGCCTGACTGCCGGTGCGGGTGACCTCGTCCTCGACTTCTCCAAGCACCGGGTGACCGACGAGACACTGCGCCTGTTGATGGATCTGGCCCGGGCGGCCGGTGTGGAGGCGCGCCGGGACGCCATGTTCGCCGGCGCGCACATCAACACCACCGAGGACCGGGCCGTCCTGCACGTCGCCCTGCGGATGCCCGAGGGCGAGGCGCTCATCGTCGACGGTCAGGACGTGATCGCCGACGTCCACGCCGTCCTGCGGAAGATGGGAGACCTGTCCGATCGGATCCGTGACGGCAATTGGGTCGGTGCCACCGGCGAGCGCATCCGGGCCGTCGTCAACATCGGCATCGGGGGCTCCGATCTCGGACCGGCCATGGCGACCGAGGCCCTGGCCGACTACGCCACCCCCGGCCTGATCAGCCGCTTCGTATCGAATGTGGATCCGGTCGACCTGTATGCCGCCACCCATGACCTCGACCCGGCCTCCACCCTGTTCGTGATCAGCTCCAAGACCTTCACCACACTCGAGACCCTGACCAATGCCGCCGCCGCCCGCGACTGGCTGCTCGCCGGCCTGGGCTCAGCTGGCGGCGACAGTGCGGTGGCCAAGCACTTCATCGCGGTGTCGACCAACGAGAAGGCGGTGACCGAGTTCGGCATCGATGCGGCCAACATGCTCGGCTTCTGGGACTGGGTGGGCGGGCGGTACTCCTACGACTCGGCCATCGGCTTCTCCTTGATGGTGGCCATCGGCCGCGAACACTTCGCCGACATGCTGGCCGGCTTCCATGCCATCGACACCCATTTCCGGACGGCACCGCTGGAGCAGAACCTCCCGGTGCTCCAGGGCATGCTCAACGTCTGGTACAACAACTTCTTCGGAGCACAGACCCATGCCGTGCTGCCCTACAGCCACCGCCTGGCCCGGTTCCCGGCCTACCTGCAGCAACTCACCATGGAGTCCAACGGCAAGTCGGTGCGCCTGGACGGCACCGCGGTGGAAGGCCAGACCGGCGAGATCTTCTGGGGAGCGCCGGGGACCAACGGCCAGCACGCCTTCTACCAGCTGATCCACCAGGGGACGAAGCTGATCCCGTGCGACTTCATCGCGTTCGCCGAGGGCACCCACGAGACGGGGGAGCAGCAGGACCTGCTCATGGCGAATTGCCTGGCGCAGACCAAGGCGCTGGCCTTCGGCAAGACCGCGGAGGAGATCGCGGCCGAGGGGACGCCGCCCGAGCTCGTGCCCCACAAGGTGATGCCGGGCAACCGGCCCAGCTCGACCATCGTGGC
>JBKQIP010000074.1:0-12959 GCA_052148295.1 Acidimicrobiales bacterium | reverse complement strand
GGCTGTTAAATAACCTCTCACCAGGCATTTTGATACCACTCAGAAGTGAAATTTGTGCACCGATGACACCCCTGTTGTGGTGGACCAGGTGAGATGGCGACTCGGATCGTTCGTCGCGGTCACGTTCACCGTAGCGGTAACCGGGTTCACCATTGGCTGAAGGCGCAGGTGCATCGCGTAGACGCTCGAGGCTGCGACACGGCCTGACAGGGAAAACGTCGCCGTCTCGGTGGATCCCGACGGGACGATGAAATACTCGCTGTAGCTATTCACACCGAGTTCGCGTCCTCGGGCGACGGGGATCGGAAAGCCGTTCACCCCGGACTTCTGGTACCGCAAGGGCGAGTAGACCGCCAGCCACAGGGAATTCGAGCCAGGTGGAGCGGTCGGGGCCACCAGGTTGTCGATCATCAAGGGCGGAAGGCCGGACGTGGGGGCGTCGTTCTTCAGGGTGATGGTGACCTTCGCGGCGACGTCTCCGGTCGCCGGATTGAAGGTCACGTCGTCGGTCATCGACTCGTGGAGGAAGACGTCGATCTTGTTCTCCCCGGAATTCTGGATCGTGGTGGCCAGCAGGTCGCCCCCGTCGCGGGCCGGGAACGACTCGGTGGCGTGGATCGCCGCCAGCGCCGACTCCTCGTCGCCGTTCGTGCTCCACATGGCGATCCGTCCCTGGCTGAGCGCAGGCGCCAGTGCGTGCGACAGAGCCGCCGGCCCGGGCAACGTCTCGCTCGTCAATTTGTCGAACACCAGATGGAGGGCCTCTTCCCCCTCGTCGTTGCGCACCTGGCTCTGTTCCTGGCTCCCATAGAGGATGTACTGGTCCTCGAGGAGCTGTGACGCCGCATTCTCACTGGTGAGAGGTGCCGCGAATCCAGGCACGGTCACCGGGCCGGTCAGCTTGAGGAGATGGGCCAGTCCGTAGGGGTCGATCGCGATCACCCCGTTCAGCCGGGCACCTCCCGTTTCGGGGTAGAGCTGGGCCAGGACCTGGCCGACCGTGGGCATGTCGGGCGGAGCGGTCTCGTTCTGGAAGTACAGCTGCGGGTCGAGGTTCCGGTACCGGGCCAGGAAATCGGCGTGGCCCGCGAGCGTTCCGCCCCCCGGGGGCAACCCGTGGTTGAGATCGTCGACGGTGCCGTAGCTGGCCAACGTGATCTTGCCGCCGCTTGCGGTCACCTCCCCGTAACCCGTGATCACGCCGTCGAGCCCGCGCAACTCGGACGGGTTGTCGAAGACCACCAGGTAGTGCTGGGTGGACTGGGCCCCGAGCATGGCCGGCAGGACCGGGAGCACCTTGACGGCGTCCCCCACCGCGTTGCCGGCTTGATCGATCTCGCCCGACAGTTTCTGGAGCTTGGACTGTACCGGAGCGGCCAGCCACGCGGAGTCGAGGTGCGCCATGGCGGCCTGGGCCCGGGCGATGGCCACATCGAGGACCCGGGCGGGGGGCAGCAACGAAGCCACCTCGGCCAGGTTGACCTGACCCCCTTCCACGCGCAGCGCATGGAAGTCGAACGACGGCGACTCGCTCCCGGCCACCGTCGACAGCTGCGTTGCCATACCCGTGAGCCCGGCCAGTGCCTGGCGATGCTGGGCCACCAGGGGTACGAGACGTGACGGCTCCGTCCAAAAACCGCCGTACGCCCACGATGCGCTCGAGAAGTCCGCCGACGCCGTGTCGAACTCCCGCGCCGCCACGGCCGAGTTCCCCCTCCGGAGATTGTTCAGGGCCTGCTCGGCCACCTGTTGGCCCCGCGACAGCGAGCTCTCCGTGGTCACCGCCGCCACGATGAGGGGAAGGACCAGCACCGCGGCGACCGCCAGCACGATGGCGAGGGTGCGGCGGGTGCGTTGCTTGCCCACCTTGGAGAGACGGCCATAGGTGGACAGGGACGGGTACACCAGCAGCGCGACGGCGAAGAGCGCGGTGGCCCCATGGAAGGCGAGGGGAGGCCAGCGCAGCATGACCTGGCCCGCCAGGGCACCGATCAGGGCGCCGATCCGCCGGCGCGAGCGCTCCTGGTACACCTGCTTGAAGGCGATGCCCAGGGCGGCCACGGCGGGGATCAGCAGCCATGACCGGCTGAGGGCCACGCACCCGGCCGCCAGCACCAGGAGCGACTGCCGGCTGGCCTGGCTGCCGATGAGTGTCACCAGGGCGGCGAAGGCGGCGCAGTAGAGCACGTCGAGGACGCTCTGTCCCGTCGGATGAACACCGGCAAGGGCGCCCCCCACGGCACTGGCCACCGTGAGGCAGGTGATGATCACGTTGGACTGGTGCCGCTCGGCCTGAATTTGCTCCCGGGTGCGCCTTCCGGAGTCGGGCACGGAGTGGTCGGTCGTGGTCACGTTCTCGGCTTCGACGGCACCGCACCTCGGCTCCAGCCCTGGAACCGACGGTCGATGCGGAGTCAGTATCGCACGTGGTCAGGGGGAATCGGCTTCACCACCGGCCGGGACGTACAGAGGGGCCCGTCCGCCCGCGCGGCTCGCCGGCGGTCGCCGCTACGATCGGCGGCCGCACCCGTCCATGAAGATCCTCTACGTCTGCACCGGAAACCTCTACCGCTCCCCCATGGCGCAGGCCATGACCAACGTGCGCGCCCGCGAACGCGGCCTCGACGTGACCGCGGAGTCGGCGGGTATCGCGGAGAGCGGCTTGCCGATCTCCGCCAAGGCGCTGGCGGCCCTGGGCCCCATGCAGCACGAGGTGTCCGATCACCGCAGCCAGCCCATCCTCGAAGAGCGCTTCGTCGAGTCGGACCTGATTCTCGGCATGGAGCGGCTCCACGTGCGCGAGGTGGCGGTCATCTCGCCTCCCACGTGGGAACGAACGTTCACCCTCAAGGAGTTCCTGCGCCGGGGCGAGCACATCGGTCCACCGGGCCCCGAGCAGCGTCTCGGCGAATGGTTGGCGCTGGTCGGACACGACCGGCGCCGCCAGGATCTCCTCGGCTCGTCCCCCGACGACGACGTCGACGATCCGGTGGAGATGAGCGCAGCAGAGGTCCGGATGGTGGCCAAGGAGCTTCGAGGGCTCATCGAGCGCCTCTTGGACCTGTTGGGCCCTTCGTAGGCCGCCGGTCCCGGGCAAAGCTCGCGGTCCCGCACCGCGAGGGTGACGGATCATCACCTCGCGTGGCCCGGGAGCGGGCTGGCTGCGGGACCAGGGCGGGGCGAGACGCCAACGGGGGAACGGGTCGCCATCGGGGCGGCGGCGGCGGACACTCGACTGCTACAATCGCCGTTGCTTCAGACGCCTCCGGCGGTCCCACTGGTGCCTGGAGACCCCGACAGGCGATCTGAAGAGAGGCGGGAGGGCATGATATCGTGCGGTATTGCTAGTGCGACTGTGCTGAACATCCCCCGCGCCGCGTTCGTGTCCGACTCAAGCCCAAGGATTCATAATGCCCACTGACGAAGCGACGCCCGAACTTGACATTTGGGTCTATGTCAGGATGCTCGGCCGCCGCAAGTGGTGGATCATCGGCTTCACCATCCTGGGACTCCTCGGCGGAGCCATCTACGCCTTCACCGCGACCAAGAAGTACACCGCAACGGCGCTGGTCCAGGTCGAGCCGACACGCGGCAACCTGACGGTCAGTGGCCCGACGCCGACGGTGGCCCCCACCGACGTGACGACCATGCTGCAGCTCGCCACCAGCGCGGCCGTACTGAAGGACGTCGACGGTGCGCTCAAGTTCGAGCCGACGGTCACCGCCACCCAGGACGGGACCACGAACGTGCTGTCGATCGCGGCGACGAGCACCAGCCCGGCCCAAGCCGCGCTCATCGCCAACACCTACGCCAAGACCTTCGTCACCTACGAGACGACGAATGCGCTCAAGGCCCTCGAGGCCGAAGAGCTGGCGTACCAGACCCAGATCAACACCATCAACACCCAGCTGTCGGGCCAGTCCTCCAACTCGCCCGGTGCGCAGGCGCTGGGCAGCCAGAAGGCGGATCTCGAGAACGACCTCGCCCAGCTGCAGATCGACGGGCCGGCGTCGGGCGGCGTCCAGTTCGTCTCCCCGGCCAACGTGCCCATGAAGCCGAGCTCGCCCAACAAGACCCTCGACGTCGGCCTCGGTGCCGCCGTGGGTTTCCTGTTGGGCCTGGCCTTGGCCATCCTCATGGAGCTGCTCGACGACACGGTGTACGACGAGAAGGACCTGGAGCGGCTGGCTCCGGGCGTTCCGGTACTCGGACAGATCCCGATGATCAGCACCTGGAAGGACACGAAGACCCCGTACCTGGTGTCCCTGTCCGACCCGGCCTCGCCGGTCACCGAGGCCTACCGGTCCTTGCGCACCTCGCTCCAGTTCGCCTCCTACGACGACCCGGTGCAGATCGTCCTGGTCACCAGCCCCACGTCGACCGACGGCAAGACCTCGACGGTCTCCAACGTGGGGGTGATGTTCGCCTCGGCCGGGCAGAACGTGGTCGTGGTCTCGAGCGATCTGCGTCGTCCCCGTCTGGGCCAGTTCTTCAAGATGGACGAGAGCGTCGGGCTGACCTCGGTGGTCATCGGCGAGGCCACCCTCGACGAGGCGCTCCAACCCATCGCCGACCTGCCGGGCATGACCCTCCTCGGGGCCGGGCCCATTCCCCACAATCCGGCCGAATTGTTGGGAAGCAAGAAGATGGCGGAAGTGATCGCGCAATTGCGAGCGCGGTTCGATGTCATCGTGATCGACAGCCCTCCCCTGCTGCCCGTGACCGACCCGGTCATTTTGGCCCGACTGGCCGATCTCACCCTTTTGGTCGTCGGCAGCGGCCAGACCAAGAAGGGACAGCTCTCGCGGTCGTTCCAGCAGGTCGCCCAGTCCGGTTCGCCCCGACTCGGCATCGTCTTCAACGAGGTCCGCCGGCAGTCCGACAAGTCGTACAGCTACGCCTACAGCTACTCCTACAAACCGAGCGAGAACGGGGCGCCCCAAGGACCCACGTCCACCGAGCCGGTCTCGGTCAACGGCGACTCCGACCTGGCCGGAGCACACGTCAAGATCGACGACTAGGGCTCCTCGTCGCGGAGCCGGGCCCCGATCAGTCGGGCCAGGCTCCGGTCAGCCTCTTCCAGGCCAGCTGCAGCGTCTCGGGCATGACCCGGGCCCCCGCCACGGTGGTCATGAAGTTGGTGTCGCCGGACCAGCGCGGCAACACGTGCAGGTGCACGTGCGCCGGGATCCCCGCCCCACCGGCTCGGCCCAGGTTCGCCCCCATGTTCAGCCCGTCCGGCTCGTAGGCCCGCTCGATGGCGCTGACCGACGTCCGGACGGCGGACCACAGCTCGCCCGACTCGGCCTCGGTCAGCGCGGCCAGACCGTCGACGTGGCGTAGGGGCAGCACGAGCAGGTGGCCGCTGGCATAGGGGTAGGCGTTCAGGACGGCGTAGGTCCACCGGCCCCGCCATACCATCAGGTTGTCCACCGAGGGCTCCCCGCTCTGCGCCAGGCGGCAGAAGACGCAGTGCTCGGCCCCCTCGCCGGCTCCCCCCGCCCGTTCCCGGGCGGTCGCCTCGGCGATGTAGCCGCTGCGCCAGCCGGCCCACAGCTGCTCGAGGCTCACCCCGGGGCTCCCCCGCCCGGACCGTCCACCCCGCCCGGACCGTCCTCGGGCGACCCCATCCGCGCCACTTCGTCGGTCACCTGGGCCACGAAATCGGCGAGCGCGACGCCGCGCTCGGGATCGTTCGAGCCGCGGCGGTTCACGCCCACCGTGCCGTGTCGGACATCGTCCTCGCCGACCACCAGCACGTAGGGCACCTTGGTCAGCTTGGCCCGCCGTACCCGCGCCCCCAGCTGCTCACCGGCGTCGTCGACCGAGGCCCGCAGCCCGGCGTCGCGGCAGGCGGCCTCCACCGAGCGGGCGTAGCCGGCGTGGGCGTCGCTCACCGGCAGCACGCGGACCTGCTCGGGCGACAACCAGGTGGGCAACGCGCCGGCGTAGTGCTCGAGCAGGACGGCCAGGAAGCGCTCCACCGACCCGAAGAGGGCCCGGTGGATCATGACCGGCCGGTGCCGCTCGTTGTCGGCACCGACGTACTCGAGGCCGAAGCGCTGGGGCAGCTGGAAGTCGAGCTGGACCGTCGACATCTGCCACGTCCGGCCGATGGCATCCTTGGCCTGCACGGAGATCTTCGGCCCGTAGAAGGCACCCCCGCCCTCGTCCATGACCAGGTCGAACCCCATCTCCGCCGCCGTGGCCCGCAGCGCCGCGGTCGCCTCCTCCCACTCCCGGTCGGACCCCACCGCCTTGCCCGCCGGCTTGGTGGAGAGCTCGAGGTAGAAGTCGCTCAGACCGAAGTCGCGCAGGAGGTCGAGCACGAAATGCAGGGTGCGGACCAGCTCGGGGACCATGTCCTCCCGGGCGCAGAAGATGTGGGCGTCGTCCATGGTCATGCCCCGGACCCGGGTCAGGCCGTGCACCACGCCCGACTTCTCGTAGCGGTAGACCGCCCCGAACTCGAACAGGCGCAGGGGCAGCTCGCGGTAGGAACGCTGCCGGCTCCGGTAGACCAGAATGTGGAACGGGCAGTTCATGGGCTTGAGGTAGTACTCGGTGCCCCCGTCGAGCTCCATGGGGGGGTACATGCCCTCGGCGAACCAGTCCAGGTGTCCGGAGATCTCGAAGAGCCGGCTCTTGGTGATGTGCGGCGAGGTGACGAACTCGTACCCGGACTCGACGTGGCGCTGCCGGGAGTAGTCCTCCATCAGCCGGCGGATGGTCCCGCCCTTGGGGTGGAAGATGGCCAGGCCCGACCCGATCTCCTCGGGGAAGCTGAAGAGATCGAGCTCGGCGCCCAGCTTGCGGTGGTCGCGGCGCTCGGCCTCCTCGAGCTGGTGCAGGTGCGCGGCGAGCGCCTTCTTGGACTCCCAGGCCGTCCCGTAGATGCGCTGGAGCTGCTCGCGCTTCTCGTCGCCCCTCCAGTAGGCCCCGGCCACCCGCATGAGCTTGAAGTGACCCAGCCGCCCGGTCGACGCCACGTGCGGTCCGCGGCACAGGTCGGTGAACGCGTCGCTGTTCCAGTAGGTGCTGACCAGCGACCCGCCGGCATCGATCTCGTCGGCCCCGGCCCCGACGGCCTCGATGATCTCCCGCTTAAAGGGCTGGTCGGCGAAGAGGGCCAGCCCCTCGTCGAGGCCGTGCTCGTGGCGGATGAAGGGCTGGTCCTCGGCCATGATGGCCCGCATCTCGGCCTCCACCCGCACCAGGTCGTCGTCGCTGAACCGGGCGCCGCCGGGCAGCTCGAAGTCGTAGTAGAAGCCGTTCTCGATGACCGGCCCGATGGCGTACTTGGCGCCGGGCCAGAGCCGCAGGACGGCCTGGGCCAGGACGTGCGCCGTGGAGTGCCGCAGCACGGCGCGGCCGGCCTCGGTCTCCCCGGTCACGATGGCCACCTCGTCCCCGTCGGCCAGCGGCGTGCCCAGGTCGACCTCGCGCCCGTCCACGCTGGCCGCCACCGCCGCCTTGGCCAGGCCGGATCCGATGGACTGCGCCAGCTCGGCAGCCGTCGTGCCCTCGGCCAGCTCCCGCCTCTATCCGTCGGGGAGCCGTACCGATATCACGCCTGTCACGTGTCTGCCTTTCCTGCTCAGCCCGGGGATTCCTCCACGGGGGGACGTGGCGCAAGGTTACTGGACCGCCGTCGCGCTCCCCGAACCGTCGACCCCGTCACCCCCCACCAGCGACAGGGTCAGTCCAGCCCCCGGAGCGCCTCGGCGGCGCGGCGCTCGACGTACCCGTACCCATGTGCGGCCGCGGCGGCATGGGCCCGGGCGAGCAGATCGCAGGCCCGGTCGACGTCGCGGCGCGCCCCGCGCTCGACCAGCATCGTCCCCCACAGCAGGTTGGTCCGGGCCAGGTCGAACGTGGCGCCCACCCGTTCGCTCATGGCGGCCGAGCGGGTGAAGTAGGCGTCCGCCTCGTCGGTGCGGCCCAGCAGGGCCGCGAGCCCACCGAGGTGGTGGCTGACCGGGCCGCGCGTCATGAGGCCGTTGGTGGACAATTGATCGGCCCACGGGGCCAGCCTCCGCAGCAGCGGCTCGGCGTACTCCGCCACCCGGCACTCGACGGCGGCCTCGGCATACCAGACCATGCCGATCAACCACATCAGATCCAAGGGAAGGTCGAAACCTCCGGTGGCGAAGGCTTCCAGGAGGGCACGGGCCTCGTCCGCTCGGTCCACCTCGGCATAGGCCGAGGCCAGCGCCGCCGTGCTGTCGGTGGCACGGGGGTTGGCAGCGGTCCTCTGCTCGATGATGGACGCAACTTCGTCGAGCGACCCGCCTCGCTGGGACCACGCGGCGGCGAGCTGGGTGCTGCAGATGAACATGGCGTCGGGTTGCCCACTGTCGGTGCCGACACGGAGGGCCTCTCTCGCCAGCTGCTCCCCTCTGTCCGTTTCCCCCGACATCAACGCCCGGGCCGCTCGCTGGAACGTGTCCATCCAGTGCAGCGTCGGCTGGTGCAGCTGGGCCGCCGAGGATCCGGCGATGGCCAGACACTGGTCCAGCTCGTCCACCTGCGCGGCACCCGTCACGATCGGGTTGCGACGCGAGGCGGCCCAGAACAGCAGGACCGGGTCACCGAGCCGCTCTGCTCGGTGCAGGGCGTCGGCGGTCCAGGCCAGATTCTGCCCGAGCAGAGAGGGCACCCGGAGTGGGTACGAGATGTGATTCAGGACCCGCACCACGGTGGCGTCGTCGTGGGAGGCATGGGCGATGGAAACGGCCTCCTCGGCCAGATCCCGGCGGCGCTGGAGCGAGCTGTCCCAGGTCAGCTCCTGGCACAGGTTGGCCAGCACCAGGGCCCGATCGTGGTGTGCCGCCGGGAGGCGCGACAGGGCGGTCTCCAACATCGCAACCTTGTCGGTGTCGACGACACCGGCGGCACTGAAGATGCCGCGATTGTTGGCCAGGGCGGCGGCCACCAGCCGGTCGGTGTCGCCCAGGGCGGCGGCTCGGCGGGACGCCCCCAGGAGGGTGTCCCGGAAGGCGGGGTCCCCGGTCTGGCGCTGGGCGGTGCCGAGCCCGATCGCCAGGTCGATACCCATCACGGGGTCGGGGTCCAGGGCCTGGGCATGGAGGTCGAGGGCCTGGGCGTAGTAGTGCAGGGCGTCCGCCGGGGCGAGCGCGGCGAGCGCGGCGTCACCCGCCCGCCGCGAATAGCTGATGGCCTTGGTCAGGTCGATCGGCTGCGTGGCGGCGATCCAGTGACGGGCCAGTTCGCCCAGCCGCCCGCCCGGGCGGTCTCCGTGCAGCTCCTCGAGTGCCTCCGCCACCTGGCGGTGGGCCCTCGCCCGGCGGGTCGGCCCCATGTCCTCGTACAGCGTGGGTTGAATGAGGGCGTGGGCGAAGCTGTAGCGCCCCGTGTCGATCATCTCGCGTACCAGCGCCACGGCCGCGGCTGCGTCGAGGATGTCCAGCAGCTCATCCTCATCGGTCTTGGTGGCCCGGGCCAGGACATCGAGGTCGAAGTCGCGACCGATGACCGCGGCCGTGGCCAGCACGCGCCCGGCCACCGGCCCGAGACGAACCACCCGTCCACCGATCACCTCGCGCACACTGTTGGGGAGCGCCATCTGGCCCATGGAGTTCTCGGTCACCCACCGTCCGGTGGCGTCCTGGTAGATGGCGCCGGTATCGGTGAGGTGGCGCAGCACCTCGCTCACGAAGAACGGATTGCCGTCGGTCTCGCGATACACGGCATGGGCCAGGTCGACCCCGTCGTCGTCCAAGTTGTGACCGGCCGCCGCCTCCAGGAACGTCATCACGCCCGTGTCGTCCAGCCCGCCCAACTCGATGCGGGTGACGCCGCTCTGGCGCCTCAGCACGCCCAGGGTGTCGCGGAGGGCGTCGGCGTGTGACAGCTCGTTGTCGCGATAGGTCCCCAGCACGAGGACCCGCATGGCCGGATCGGCCGCGGTCAGGTGGCGCAGGAGGAGGAGGCTGGCCTTGTCCGCCCACTGGAGGTCGTCCAACACGAGGACGACGGGCTGGTCGGCCGACACGGTGGCCAGCAGGCCGACCACGGCCGCGAAGAGCAGGTAGCGCTCGGTGTCGGTGTCCGTCGCCTTCGAGGGCGGCAGGTCCGGGGCCCGGCTGGCCAGCGCCGGCACCAGGCGGGACAGCTCGGACCCGTGGGCCTCGATGTGGACGAGCAGGTCTTCCTCGGGAGCGTAGGTGACGAAGTACCCGAGGGCCTCGGCGAAGAGCTGGTACGGGGTGCCCAGGTCCTCCTCGCAGTGCCCGAACAGGACGCAGGCGCCGTCGTCGTGGGCGGCCCGGGCCGCCTCGGCCACCAGCGTCGTCTTGCCCAGGCCGGCTTCACCCGAGACGAGCACCACCTCGCGCCCGTCGCCCTGCATCACGCGTTTGGCCGCCTCGGCCAGCACGCCCATCTCGTGCTCGCGACCGACCACGCCGACGGAGGGCCGCACGGCCAGGCGGCTGGGCAGGGGCACCGTGGCGCCGTCGTCGGCACGACCGAGGGGCTCCCACACGACCTCGACGGTGGGAACCGGATCGGGGAGACCCTTCAGGGTGAGATCTCCGACCGGGCGGCACTGGTGGCGGTTGCGACGGCTGGCCATCGCCCGCAACACGTCGGCAGCGAGGATCTGTCCACTGCCGCAGACGGCACAGAGCCGGGCCGCCTCGACGACGGGGTCCCCGAAGAAGTCGTTGTCCTCCCCGATGACCTCCCCTCCGCTCATCCCGACCCGCAGGCCCACCGAGTGCTGGTGGCTGCGGTTGTCCAGCTCGACCCCCTGCTGCATGACCACCCCGCAGGCCAGGGCGGCCGAGGCCGAGCCGAAGACGACCATCACCCCGTCGCCGAGGTTCTTGACCTCGCGACCCCCCGTCTCGGCGATGGCCTGCCGCAGAATGGAGATGTGGCCCCTCCGGACGTCGTCGGCGGCCTCGGGGGTCAGGCTCTGCGACAGTTTCGTCGAGTCCACCATGTCCGTGAACAGGATCGCCGCGTTCTCGGTGGTCATCGGAGGCCCTCCCCCACATGCACCATTCCAGGCTATGCCAACCGGCGTTGGGCCCGCCGCAGGGCGGCCGGGACGCCCGGCCACAGTGTACGACCACCAGTGGAACCGGGTCCTGAGCGACTACAGCTCTACACCCAGCAAGCTGGCGCCGGGGAGGACCGGGCGTCCGGCCAGGGCTTCGGCGTCCAGCGCCTCCAGGGCGCCGACGGTATCGAGGTCGTCATCGAGCGCGGCCCGTACGCCCGCCAAGCCGGCTGCACCATCCCCGACCGGTGCACTGCGCCAGAGCGCGAGGCGAGCCGCCGCGGGCGGCATGTCCACATTCGTCTGCCAATCCCAGTCGCCCCGGTAGTGGTGCGCCAGCAGCGCCAGCCGGACGGCCGGCGGCTCCCATTCCTTGCACAGGTCGCCGACGAAGACCAGATTCCCCAGGGACTTCGACATCTTCGTGCCACCCAGGCCGACCAGGCCGACATGGAACCACAGTCGCGCGAAGGGCTGGCCCGTCACCGACTCGGACTGGGCCGTCTCACACTCGTGGTGGGGAAAGACCAGATCGCGTCCCCCGCCGTGAACGTCGATGGTCTCACCGAGTTCGCGCAAGACCAGCGCCGAGCATTCGATGTGCCACCCGGGACGCCCCGACCCCCACCGGGACTCCCACGCCGGCTCATCCGAGAGCGACGGTTGCCACAGGACGAAGTCCAATGGATTCCGCTTGCGGGGATCGTCGGGGTTCCCCCCGTGCTCGGCGGCCAACCGCAACATGTCGGCCCGGCTGTAACCGCTGAGCCGCCCGAACCGGGGGAAGGTGGCCACGTCGAAATAGACCGACCCTCCGGACTCGTAGGCGTGGCCACGTTCGAGGGAGGCCCCGATCAACGACAGGATGTCGGAGATGGCCGACGTGGCCCTCGGTTCCGAGTACACCGGCAATAGGTTCAGCAATCCCATCTCGGCGTCGAAACGGGCCATCTCCTCAGCGGCCAGGTCCAGGTAATGGACGCCGAGCTCCCTCGACTTGCGCAAGATGTCGTCGTCCACGTCGGTGACGTTGCGCACACAGCGGGTCTGATGCCCCGCATCTTGGAGGCGGCGTTGCAGCACGTCGAAGTACAGGTACACCGCGGCGTGACCGAGATGGGCGGCATCATAGGGAGTGATGCCACAGGAGTACAACGTCACCGAGGGTCCGGGCTCGAACGACACCACGTCCCGGCTGGCCGTGTCGTACATCCGCATCGCTAGATCCCCGTCATCCGGAGGGTGGAGTGTGCCTTGTGGCGCATGTTCAGCGTGATACACACCGCGGTGAACGCCTCGATGGCGGCGGCCTGGCTCAGGCTCCCAGCGTCGAGTGGCCTCAGGCCCGGCATCGCCTCGACCAGACCGATCGCCACCGCGCTGGCCTCGGGATGGTCGGAGCACACCAGCACGTCGGCTTCCAACCCCGATCCGAGATTTTCCATTTCCGACGCCGGCAGATGATGGAAGGCGGCCACCACCTGCGACTCGGGCAGCGCCGCCTGCACCGCAGCCGCCACCGACCCCCGGGGTGGCACGAGGGCCAGCATCTCGCGACCCTCCTTCACCAGGGCGTTGGCCATGGAGATGACGACCTTGCCCACCACCAGATCGCGCAATGGCCTGACGGTGGGAATGGCACTGTCCCAGGGCGTGGCCACCACCACCACCTCAGCACCCGCGGCGCCTTCGTTGCCTGCTCCCCCGATGGCCAGGCTGAGATCGGGCCAGGACTCGACCACCCCCTTCGCCACCCCGGTAGCCCTTCCGGCGTCCCGAGATCCCAGGGTGACCTGGACTCCCGACGCGGCCAACCGGGCGGCCAGTCCCCGTCCTGCCGGCCCGGTTCCCCCGAGGATCCCTACGTGCACGCCTCTACTTTCGCATATCCTCGCAAATTCAATGGGACTCCTTGACGGCAAACGACTCC
>JBKQIP010000073.1:0-44750 GCA_052148295.1 Acidimicrobiales bacterium | reverse complement strand
GGCGGGAATCGTCGAGCGGTGCGGTGTGCCGCCCTCGCAGTACGTGCAGCTGGCCGCGCTGCGGGGTGATCCCTCCGACAACCTGCCCGGCGTGCCCGGGGTGGGGGAGAAGACGGCGGCCAAGCTGCTGACCAAGTACGGCGATCTCGACGGGATCTTCTCCCACCTGGACGAGCAGACCCCCAAGCTGGCCGAGAACCTGGCGGCGCACGAGGACCTGGCCCGGTCCAACGCCGATGTCATCCCCCTGGTCCGCGACGTGCCCCTGGGGGTCGATGTCGGTGATCTCCGGCTGGGCGGGTGGGACCGGTCGGCCGCCGAAGCGGTGTTCCTGCGCTACGAGATGAAGGCCCAGTGGGGCCGGATGGACGAACTGCTGCAGTCGGGCGTGCTGGGCCAGCCGGCGGGTTCGACCGGTGTGGGAGCGGACACGGTGGTGGCGTCGACCGAGACTGAGCCGCGGACTGAGCCGGGGACGGAGGCGGTGATAGGGGCCGAGCCGGTGGTCGAGACCGAGCCGGTGGTCGAGCGCGAGGTGCGGGTCCCCACCACGGCGCGGCAGGCGACGGCCGACCTGAAGGGCCTGGACGGCGGATCGGTGAGCGTGGCGGCGCGCTGGCTGGGGTCCCCCGGTCGCAGCGACCTGCTGGGGCTGGTCCTGGCCGGGGACAACGGGGAGGCGGTCATGCTCCCGGCGGCGCTGCTCACCTCGGCCACGGTCGCCAAGAGGCTCGGCGAGCTGCTGGGCGGCGACGTGGTCGGGCACCACGTGAAGGAGGTGATGCGGTCGTTGCTGCCGCTCGGGATCGACATCACGGGCCTGTCCATGGACATCGCCGTGGCGGCCTACCTGCTCGATGCCTCCACCGGGGAGTACGAGCTCGAGGACCTGCGCGACCGCGGCAGCGGCCCGATGCAGCTGAGCATGGGCGATGCACTGGGCGTGGGCGATGGCCCGGGGAACGGCGATGGCCCGGGGAACGGCGATGGCCCGGGGAACGGCGATGGCCCGGGCGGGGCGGGGGCGGAGTTGAGCCCCGCCGCGCTGGCGGCGCCCCGGCCCGCCGCGGCCGAGGCCCGCAGCACGGCCGGCCTGGCCCGGGCGTTCCGGAAGCGGCTGGCGGCTGAGGACATGGTGTCCCTGCACGACACCATCGAGAACCCGCTGGTCCGGGTGCTGGCCAAGATGGAGGTGGCCGGCATCGGCGTGGACCGCCACGAGCTGGTCACCATCACCGGAGAGCTCCAGCGCGCGGCGGCGGCCGGCCAAGCCAAGGTGCAGGAGCTGGCGGGACACCCCTTCAACGTCAACTCGACGCAGCAGCTCCGCACGGTGCTCTACGACGAGCTGGGGTTGACCCCCGGCCGCAAGACCAAGACCGGCTACTCCACCGACGCCCAGACCCTGGAGAGCCTGCGGGAGGCCCACCCGATCGTCGACGCCCTGCTGGCGTACCGGGAGGTGGAGAAACTGCGCTCCACCTACGGCGAGAACCTGGTGGCCGAGGTGGCCGCCGACGGGCGGATCCACGCCTCCTTCGGGCAGACGGTGGCCCGGACCGGGAGGATCTCGTCGGACCGGCCCAACCTGCACAACATCCCGGTGCGGACCGAGCTGGGCAAGCAGTTCCGCCGGGCCTTCGTCCCCGCCGCCGGGTGGACATTCCTGGTGGCCGACTACGACCAGGTCGAGCTGCGGGTCATCGCCCACCTGTCGGGCGACGCCGGGCTGATCGAGGCCATGACCTCGGGATCCGATGTCCACCGGACGGTGGCGTCGGGTGTGTTCCGGGTGCCGCCCCAGGAGGTGACCCACACCCAGCGCGAGTACTCCAAGATGGTCTCCTACGGGTTGGCCTACGGCATGGAGGCCTACGGGCTGAGCCAGCGTCTGGGCGTGCCGGTGGACGAGGCCGCCGCCATCATCAACCAGTACTTCGGGGCCTTCCCGCGGGTGAAGCAGTACATGGACGAGACCGTGGCCGAGGCCCGGGTGCGCGGGGCCACGGTGACCGAGTTCGGCCGGGTCCGCCCGCTGCCGGACCTGGGGACGTCGAACTACCGGCTGCGCCAGGCGGCGGAGCGCCAGGCCATGAACGCCGGGATCCAGGGGCTGGCCGCCGACATCTTCAAGCTGGCCCTGGTGCGGCTGGACCGCTCGCTGGAGGAGGCCGCGCTGGCCAGCCGCCTGGTGCTCCAGGTCCACGACGAGGTGATCGTGGAGGTGGCGGCGGGGGAGGCCGAGGAGGTGAGCCGCCTCACCGAGGCTGCCCTGACCGGCGCGGCCACCCTCAAGGTCCCCCTCACCATCTCCATGGCGTCGGGCTCCAGTTGGGCGGCGGCCAAGGGGTGACCCGCCAAGGGGCGACCGGCCACAGGGTGACCGGCCAAGGGGTGACCGGCCACAGGGTGACCGGCCAAGGGGTGACCGGCGGCCAAAGGGTGACCCCGGGCTGATATCCTGGAGCGCCCGCTGGCACCGGCAGCGCGGCCCCCTACTGGACTCACACCGACCCCGGCGCGGTCACCAGCAGTCGAAAGCGAGCTTTGGATGTCCGACGTGCGCACCACCGCCCTCCTCTCCCCCGAAGCCATGGGCAGCTTCGACGCCGAGGGGAACTACACCCCCCGGGCCATCGTGGCCGACGACCTCGACGGGGCCGATCTCGAGCAGGCGATGGGCGACTCCATCATCGAGTTCGACGACGGGGACGTGATCACGGGCACCGTCGTCAAGATCGACCGGGACGAGGTCCTGCTCGACATCGGCTTCAAGTCCGAGGGTGTGATCCCGGCCCGGGAGCTGTCGATCCGCAACGACGTCCACCCCGAGGAGATCGTCTCGCTGGGCGAGGAGATCGAGGCCCTGGTCCTGCAGAAGGAGGACAAGGAGGGCCGCCTCGTCCTCTCCAAGAAGCGGGCGCAGTACGAGCGGGCCTGGACCACCATCGAGCAGAAGAAGGAAGCCGGCGAGATGGTGTCGGGCCCGGTCATCGAGGTGGTCAAGGGTGGCCTCATCGTCGACATCGGGCTGCGGGGCTTCCTGCCGGCGTCGCTGGTCGAACTGCGGCGGGTGCGCGAGCTGCAGCCCTACGTGGGCAAGAACATCGAGGCCAAGATCATCGAGCTCGACCGCAACCGCAACAACGTGGTCCTGTCGCGGCGGGCCTGGTTGGAGGAGGCGCAGAAGGAGCAGCGCGGGGACTTCCTCCAGAACCTCAAGCCGGGCGAGCGCCGCAAGGGCGTCGTCTCCTCGGTGGTCAACTTCGGCGCCTTCGTCGACCTTGGCGGCATGGACGGGCTGGTGCACGTCTCCGAGCTGAGCTGGAAGCACGTGGACCATCCGTCCTCGGTGGTCGCCGTGGGCGACGAGATCGAGGTCGAGGTGCTCGACGTGGACCTCGACAAGGAGCGGATCTCGCTCTCGCTCAAGGCCACCCAGTCCGACCCGTGGCAGGAGTTCGCCGACAGCCACGCCGTGGGACAGCTGGTCTACGGCCGCATCACCAAGCTGGTGCCCTTCGGCGCCTTCGTCCAGGTCGGGGACGGGATCGAGGGCCTGGTGCACATCTCGGAGATGGCGGCGCACCACGTCGACCTCCCCGAGCAGGTCGTCACGCCGGGCGAGGAGCTGTGGGTCAAGATCATCGACATCGACCTGCAGCGCCGCCGGATCTCCCTGTCGATCAAGCAGGCGGCCGAGGGCGGCGAGGTCTCCGAGGAGTACCGCGAGGCCTTCGGGGAGCACGCCTACGACGACGAGGGCAATTATATCGGCTTCGACTATGCCGAGGGCGAGTTCACCCCCGAGACCGAGGCCCAGGCGGCCTGGGCCGACTTCGCCGTCGAGGTGACCGGCGGGGCCGGGACCGCGGCCGGGGAGCCGGAGGCGGCCGGGGTGCCGGAGGCGGCCGGGGAGCCGGAGGCGGGTGGGGAAGCGGAGCCTCCGCCCGAAGGCTGAGCGCAGCGCCGTGGAGCGGGAGCGCCACCCCTCCAACGCATCGTTCCAGTGGGTGGCCCGCCGGCCGCCGTTCCGCCTCGTCACCCCCGAGCAGGCCGCGGCCTATGACGAGGACGGCTTCTTCGTCCTGGAGGGTGCCTTCGGGCCGGCGGCCGTGGCCGACCTGCTGGCCGAGATCGACCCGATCGAGCGCGAGTTCGAGGAGATGCTCCGGCAGGCCGAGGGCGGGAGGATCTTCATCGCCCGCGCCGACGAGATCACCTTCTCGGTGCACCTGGTCATGCGCTCGGCCCGGTTGCGGCGGTTCGTGTCAGAGCCGCCGCTGACCGACCTGTGCGCCGACCTGATCGGTCCCGACGTGCGCCTGTACTGGGACCAGGCGGTCTACAAGAAGCCCGACACGGCGGCGCCGTTCCCCTGGCACCAGGACAACGGGTACGCCTTCGTCGAGCCCCAGCAGTACCTGACCTGCTGGATCGCCCTGACCGACGCGACGGAGCAGAACGGCTGCCCCTGGGTGGTGCCCGGCCTGCACCGGATGGGCACCCTGCGGCACCAGCCGTCCGAGCACGGCCTGGTGTGCCTCACGGAGGCGCCGGACGCCGTGCCCGTGCCGGTGGCGGCGGGGAGCGTGGTGGTGTTCTCGTCCCTCACCCCGCACTCGACCGGGCCCAACCGCACCGACGCCGTGCGCAAGGCCTACATCGTGCAGTACGCGCCGGACGGGGCGGCGGTGCGGACGGCGGACGGCGGGCCCGTCCCCGCCGACGCTCCCGACCGTCAGTTCCCGGTGCTGGTGGCGGGAGGCGCGGTGGGCCCGACCAGCGGGAAGTGGCAGGCCACCTGATGGCCCGGGGCGATGTCCCGCAGTTCGGGGACCTCCGCCGCGCAGCGGCCCTCGGCCCGGGGGCACCGGGTGCGGAAACGGCACCCTGAAGGGGGGTTGATCGGGCTGGGGGGCTCGCCGGGGAGCACCACCTGGCTGCGGACGGCATCGGGGTCGGGCTCGACGGCCGCCGAGAGCAACGCCGCCGTGTAGTGGTGCGCCGGGGCCTCGTAGAGGACGTCGGACGGGGCGATCTCGCACAGCCGCCCGAGGTACATCACCGCCACGCGATCGCTGACGTTCTTCACCACGGCCAGGTCGTGGGCGATGAACAGGATGGTGAGGTTGTGCTCCTGCTTGAGGTCCTCGAGCAGGTTCAGGATCTGCGCCTGCACCGACACGTCGAGGGCGGAGACGATCTCGTCGCACACCAGCAGCTGCGGCTTGAGCACCAGGGCGCGGGCGATGCTGATGCGCTGGCACTGGCCGCCGGAGAACTCCCGCGGGCGGCGGGCGGCGGAGACGGCGGGATCGATCCCGACGGACTCGAGCATGGCGTTGGCCGTCTCCCGGCGCTCCGCCTTGGTGCCGATCTTCCAGATGTTGAGCGGCTCGGCCACGATGTCGCCGACGCGCCGGCGCGGGTTCAACGACGAGATGGGGTCCTGGAAGATCATCTGCACCCGGGTGCGCAGGGTGCGGAGATCGCCCCGGCCGAGCGAGGTGAGGACGAGGTCCCCGAAGGTGATCTTGCCCGAGGTCGCCTTCTCGACCTGGACGATGGCCCGCCCGGTGGTGGACTTGCCACAGCCGGACTCCCCGACGAGGCCGAGCGTCTCGCCCGCGGCCAGGTCGAAGCTGATGCCGGCCACGGCCTGGACGACGGCCCGGCCCTTGGGGAAGGAGACGTGGAGATCGTCGACCTGGAGGAGCGGTCCCGGCCCGTTCACCGGCGCCCACTCACGCCACACCGGCCGTGGCGTCGGCGCGGGCCTCGGTGCCCAGCGGGAACCAGCAGGCGTAACTGTGCCCGGGCACCGAGCCCGCCACCAGGGGAGGCTTCTCGCTGCGGCACTTGTCCTGGGCGTAGGGGCACCGGGGGGCGAAGGGGCACCCGGGCGGCGGGGCCGTGAGGTCGGGTGGACGGCCGTCGATCACCAGCAGGCGGGTGTGACTCGGATTGTCGATGCGCGGCGTCGACCGGAGGAGGGCCTCGGTGTAGGGCATGGCCATCTGCGAGAACAGGACCCGGGTCGGTGCCCGCTCCACCACGTTGCCGGCGTACATCACGATGATCTCGTCGGTCCGGGTGGCCACCACCCCCAGGTCGTGCGTGACCAGGATCATGCCCATCTGGCGCTCGTACTGCAGGGAGGCCAGCAGGTCGAGGATCTGGGCCTGGACGGTGACGTCGAGGCCGGTGGTCGGTTCGTCCGCCATGAGCAGCCGGGGGGCACAGGCCAGGGCGATGGCGATCATGACCCGCTGGCGCATCCCGCCCGAGAGCTGGCTGGGGTAGGCGTCGTAGCGCTCCAGCGGCGAGGGGATGCCGACCTGGGTCAGGAGGGACAGCGCCGTCTCCTTGGCCTCCTCGCGGTCGAGGTTCAGGTGCAGTTTCAGGGGCTCGGTGATCTGATGCCCGATCCGCAACACGGGGTTGAGCGAGGTCATCGGGTCCTGGAAGACCATGGCGATGTGGGTGCCCCACAGCTTGCGCAGCCGGGAGTTGGGGGCGTTGAGGATCTCCTCCCCGTCGTAGCGCACCGAGCCGGTCCGGGTCACGCCCTGGGGAGGCAGGAGCCCCATGATGGCCCGGGACAGGACGGTCTTGCCCGAGCCCGACTCGCCCACGATCCCGAGGGTCTTGCCCTGCTCGAGGCTCAGGGACACCTCCTGGACGGCACGCAGGTCGCCCCGGGGGGTGGCGAAGGTCACGTTGAGATCCTCGACCTCGAGCAGGGGGCTCACAGCTTGACCTCCGAGACGTCGAAGTAGGCCCGCAGCTTGTCGGCCACCACGTTGAGGGTGAACAGCAGCAGGAACATGGCCGTGGCCGGAAAGATGACCAGCCACGGGTTGTTCTGCCCCTTCGGGCCGGTCAGCAGGGGGACGGCCTCGTTGAGCATGTTGCCCCAACTCGGGGTGGGGGGCTGCACCGACAGGCCCAGAAAGGCCAACGAGCCCTCCAGCACGATGATGGTGGCCACGGCGATCAGCCCGAAGGACACCACCGTCGGCATGATGTTGGGCAGGATCTCGCGCGCCAGGATCCGCCGGTCGCTGGCCCCGAGGGCCTTGGCGGCCAGCACGAAGTCACGGGTGGCATAGGAGAGTGTGGAGGCCCGGATGACCCGGAAGATCAGCGGTGAGGCGGCCACGCCGATGACGACGGTGATCTTCCACAGGGCGTGGCCCCAGAAGTCCACCACGGCGATCACGGCCACGATGGCGGGGAAGGCGAGCACGACGTAGGAGGACGTGTTCAGCATCGTGTCGACCCGGCCCCGGCGGTAGGCCGAGATCATGGCCGGGATGCCGCCCAGGGTCATGCCGATGGCCATCCCCCCGAAGCCCACCACCAGCGAGACGCGGGCCCCGTAGATCAGGCGGCTCAGGATGTCCCGGTTGAGGTCGTCGGTGCCCAGCAGGTGGCCCCACCCGGGGCCGGCGTTCTGGGGGGCGGCGTAGTTCTGGAAGGTCGGGTTGGGCAGGGGGAGCAGGCCGGCGAAGATGGCCATGAGGACGACCAGGGCGATCCAGCCGACGCAGATCCAGAAGAAGACGCCGAGTTTCTTTTTGGTCTCCTCCTCTTCCTCGAACACGGTGGCGAAGGCCATGCCCGGAACCATCGGTGCGGCGTCGGGCGAGATGATGTCAGTCACGGGCGATCCTCGGGTCGACGATGGTGAAGAGGAAGTCGATGACGAAGTTCACCAGCACCACGGCCACCGCCACGAAGAGGGTGATGCCCTGCACGACGGTGTAGTCGTCCTGGTTGATGCTGTTGACGAGCTGGAACCCGAGCCCGGGTAACTGCAGCAGCACCTCCACCACGAAGGTGCCGGCGATCAGGGCGCCGATGGTCACCCCGGCCGAGGCCAGGAGCGAGATGGAGGACGGCCGGAGGGCGTGGCGCCACATGATCCGGCGGTCGGACAGCCCCTTGGAGCGGGCCATGGTGATGAAGTCCTCCTGCAGGGTGGAGATGAGGTCGTTCCGCAGCAGGCGGAAATAGACGACGATCGAGCCCATGGCCAGCACGATGGAGGGCAGCAGCATGGCGTCGAGATTGGTCCAGACGTCCTGGGTCAAGGGGACGTAGGACGCCGGCCCCGGGAAGATGTGCCAGTGCACGGCGAAGAGGAGCACGAAGACCGGGGCGATCACGAACGGGGGGAGGGCCAGCATGCCGAAGGTGGTGCTGTTGGCCATCTGGTCGAAGGCGCGGTTGGGCCGGCGGGAGGCGGTCATGGCCAGGGGGAAGGCCACGGCGAAGGCGATGATCTGCGAGATGATGATCAGCTCCAGGTCGATGGGGAAGGCCTGGCTGATGATGCTGGTGGTGGTCTCGTGCGTGGTGTAGGACTGGCCCAGGTTCCCCTTGAAGACGTTGCTGATCCAGATGAAGTACTGGTCCACCAGCGGCTTGTTGAGGCCGAGTTGCTTGTTGAGGATGGCCACGTTCTGCGGCGTCTGGTTCGGGCCTAGGATGGTGGCCGCCGGGTTCCCCGGCAGGAGGTGGACCAGGAGGAACGCGGCGGCGGAGACGAAGAAGATGATGATGATGAGGAGCACCACCCTCTTCGCCACGTACCTGACCACGCTCTCGGCCCTCCCCCGGTGCCCGGTACCCATCGGGTGATCCGAAGCCCACCACCGGCGCATGATCCTAGACCGCGTGTCCTACGATGCGCCCGATGTCCGGGCCGGGAACACCACAGTATGCCGCCGCGCCGCCGCTGACCGGTCGGCTCCGGGTGCTGGCCTTCGTCGGCGGTGGCCTCGCCGTGGCGGCCGGCGTCGTCCTCCGCTGCTGGAGCCCGTCCGCCCTCTGGCTCGACGAGGCACTGACCGTGAACATCGCCCGGTTGCCGCTGCACGAGATCCCCGGGCGGCTCAAGCAGGACGGGGCCCCGCCGCTCTACTACTACCTCCTCCACTTCTGGATGCGCCTGTTCGGGCAGTCGAACCTGGCCACCCGCTCGCTGTCGGCGATCTTCGGGGTGCTGACCCTGCCGGTGGCCTGGCTGGCGGCCCGGCGGCTCGGCGGGCGGGCGGTGGCGTGGACGACGCTGGTGCTCCTTGCCAGTGCCCCCTTCGCCGTCTACTACGCCACCGAGGCGCGCATGTACGCCCTGGTGATCCTGCTCACCGGGTGCGGGATGCTGGCGCTGGAGCGGTCGCTGCGGACGCCGCGGCCGGGCAATCTCATCGCCGTCGCGGTGGTGACCGCCGCGCTGCTCTACTCGCAGTACTGGGCGCTCTACCTGGTGGGGACGGTCGTGATCTGGCTGCTGGCCACGGTGTGGTGGGACCGCCGCCGCTCGCCCGGGAGCACCGATTGGCGGCGGCCGATCCCGACGCTGGTCGCCATCGGCGTGGGGTGCCTGGCCTTCGCGCCCTGGTTGCCCACCTTCTTGTACCAGTCCAGGTACACCGGCACGCCGTGGGCGGCGCCGGCCAACTTCGCCGCCGCCATCAACGTGGTGACCGGGTTCACGTACGACCAGGCCTCCCTCTCACCCGTGAGCACCGACCAGGGCCGCCTGCTGGTGCTGATCTACGTCGGCCTGGCCGCCCTGGCCGTGTTCGGGGTGGGCCGCAGCGGGCGCATCGTCGAGCTGGACCTCCACACCCGGCCCCGGGCCCGGGGCATCTCCTTCGTGGTGCTGGTCACGGTCCTGGCGGCCATCGCCGGCGGACTGCTGACCAAGAGCGCCTTCTCCTCGCGCTACGCCGCGGTGATCTTCCTGCCCTTCCTGGTCATCGTGGCCCTGGGGACGACCACGCTCCTCAGCGCCCGGGCCCGGTCGTTGCTGGTGGCCCTGGCGGTGGCCGCCGGGCTGGTGCTCTCGGTGCAGAGCGTGCTGTCGCAACGCACGCAGGCGCCCGGAGTCGCCACCGTCCTCCGGGCGCACGCCAAGCCGGGGGATGTCGTGGCCTTCTGCCCCGACCAGCTGGGCCCGGACACCTACCGGGCCATCACCGACCCGGGGCGCTACACCTTGGTCACCTTCCCGCGCGGGATCGGCCCGCAGTTCGTGGACTGGGTCAACTACGCCCGCGCCGTGCACGCCGCCAGCACGGACGCCTTCGTCGCCACGTTGCACCGCGACGCCGGAGCGAACCACAGCATCTGGCTGGTGTGGATGGGCGGCTACGAGACCTACGGCGTCAAATGCGAGCAGCTGGTGGAATCCCTGACCGGGCTGCCCGGGGTGACCGCGCGGCAGTGGATCTCGGGCAATCCCGACAAGTACTACGAGCCCATGTACCTGACCGAGTTCACGCCGACCGGGAAGTGAGCCGCCTCGGGAGCCGCCTCGGGAGCCGCCTCTGGAGCCGCCTCCGCCTCCCGGTGCACGAGGCCGTTCTCCCGTTCCTGCTGGCCCGGGTGGTGGTCCTGGGCGCGCTGGGGATGGCCCATTTCGTGGTCGACCGCACCCACCCGTCCACCCCGGGTGTGGCGGCCCGGGTCCACCAGGGCCTGCTCGGCTGGGACGCCGGGTGGTACGAGCAGATCGCCCGGGAGGGCTACGCCCCGTTCGGGGCCCAGTCGCTGCGCTTCTTTCCCCTCCTCCCGGTGCTGACGCGGGCCCTGGCCACTCTGCCGGGCATCAGCGACGGCACCGCTCTGATCGTGCTGGCCAACGCGGCGGCCTTCGTGGCCACCGTCCTGCTGTTCGCCCTGGTGCGGCGGGAGACCGGCCGCGACGACGTGGCGCGGCGGTCGATCTGGTTCCTGAGCCTGGCGCCGGCTGCGTTCGTCCTGGTCATGGGCTACGCCGAGTCGCTGCTGCTCTGTTTTTCCCTCGGGTGCTTCCTGGCGCTGCGGCGCGGGGAGGAGCGGCCCAACTTCGCGCTGGCGGGGCTCCTGGGCTTCGGGGCCGCGTTGACCCGGCCCATCGGGGTGCTGCTGGCCCTGGTCGTCGCCACCGAGCTGGTGCGCTGGTGGATCCGGCTGGGCACCGGTCCCCGGCGGATGGGCCTGGCCGCCGTGCTCGCCCCGCTGCTGGGGTTGGTGGCCTTCCTGGCCTGGGCCGACCACGTCGTGGGCGACCTGTGGGCCCCGCTGCGGGTGCAGCTGGAGTCGACCCATCACGGCGGGCTCTCGGACCCCTTCGCGACGCTGGTCGACGACGCCCGGGGCCTGCTGCACCACCACGTCGGCACCGCCCTCCACGTGCCCTGGGTCCTGCTGGCCGCCGTCCTGCTGGTGGTGTGCTGGCGTCGCCTGCCGGCCGGCTACACCGTGCTGGCGGCGGCGGTCATGGGCGTCGCCGTGGCCGGGTCGAACCTCGATTCCTTCGAGCGCTACGCCCTCAGCGCCTTCCCCCTGGCCATCGCCGCCGCGCTGGTGGTGCGGGGGCCCCGGATCGAGCGTGCGGTGCTCGTCCTCCTGGCGGCCGGCCTGGCCGGGTACTCGCTCCTGGCCTTCCTCAACATCTTCGTGCCGTGACGAGCCGGTATCCTGCAGCGGCGAGCGTCAGCAGCCGCAGAAGGGACAGCATGGCCGAAGAAGCACCAGTCGTCATCGCCGGCGCGGGACCGGGTGGGCTCACCGCCGCCTACCTGTTGACCAAGCGTGGGGAGCACCCGGTGGTCCTCGAGGCCGACGACGTCGTCGGTGGGATCAGCCGGACGGTCGTGCGCGACGGGTGGCGTTTCGACCTGGGTGGGCACCGCTTCTTCACCAAGGTCCAAGAGGTGGACGATCTGTGGCACGAGATACTGCCCGAGGGGGACTTCCTCCTCCGCCCGCGGATGAGCCGCATCTTCTACAAGGGCAAGTACTACGACTACCCGTTGAAGGCCACCAACGCGTTGCGCAACCTGGGCCTGTGGGAGGCGATCCTCTGCGGCTGCTCCTACGTCTGGGCCCGCATCCATCCCCCCAAGGACGAGTCGAACTACGAGAACTGGCTGGTGGCCCGTTTCGGCTGGCGCCTCTACCGCACCTTCTTCAAGACCTACACCGAGAAGGTGTGGGGGGTGGAGGTGTCCGAGATGCCCGCCGACTGGGCGGCCCAGCGGGTCAAGAACCTCGATCTGCGCAAGGCCGTGCTCAACGCCGTCCTGCCCAAGCGGAACCAGAAGGAGATCACCAGCCTGATCGAGGAGTTCCAGTACCCGAAGTTCGGCCCGGGCATGATGTGGGAGGTCTGCGCCGAGAAGGTGGTGGCGGCCGGGGGGACGCTGCACCTGTCGTCCCCGGTCACCGGGATCCACGTGGCCGGCGGGCGGGCGCAGTCGGTGACCTACCGCCACGAGGGGGCCGAGGTCACCCAGGCGGCGTCCCACGTGATCTCCACCATGCCCATGCGCGAGCTGGTGCACACCATCACCCCGCCGCCGCCGGACGAGGTGCGGGCGGCGGCCGACGGGCTGCACTACCGGGACTACCTGACCGTGGCCCTGGTCGTGCCGGAGTCCCGCAGCTTCCCGGACAACTGGATCTACATCCATGCCCCCGACGTCGAGGTGGGGCGGATCCAGAATTACGGGTCCTGGTCCCCCTACATGGTCAAGGACGGTCGCACCTGCCTCGGGATGGAGTACTTCGTCTTCGAGGGGGACGAGCTGTGGGAGATGGCCGACGACCGGCTCGTCGCCCTGGCCAGCCGGGAGCTGGGCCAGCTCGGCCTGGTCGAACCGGGCGACGTGGAGCACGGCTACGTGGTGCGGGTGCCCAAGGCCTACCCCTACTACGACTTCACCTACGAGGCCAACGTCCGGACCATCCGCAAGTACCTCGAGGCCGAGGCGCCCAACGTGCACCCCATCGGCCGCAACGGCATGCACAAGTACAACAACCAGGACCACTCCATGTACACCGCCATGCTCACCGTGGAGAACATGTACGGGGCGTCCAACGACATCTGGGCGGTGAACGTCGAGGAGGAGTACCACGAGGCCGGGTCCACGGCCCGGGTCCCGGGCTCGGGCCCGGGCTCGGGGACGGGCTCCGGCACGGGCCGGGACGCGCCCGTCCTGCCCCCCCGGGTCGCCAGCTGATCTCCGGCTGATCACCGGCTGATCACGGGCTGATCACCGGCTGATCACCGGCGCTCGGCGCCCCGGTCGTCCAGGTCCTTGCGCAGCAGGGCCACCTCCACCGCCAGGTCGCGGGTCCGGTCCTCCAGCCGGCCCATCTCCCAGCTCAGGCGCACACACACCACCAGGAGGAAGAGGACCCCGAGCACCGAGAGGAGGTCGGGCGGGTCCTTGACGCCCAGGCCGTGAGCCAGGCTGTTGAAGAGGCCGGGAAAGATGGCGAAGAAGGCGATGACCACCGCCACCCCCAGCCAGACGATGGCGTACTTCTCGGGGAGCTGCCGGTGGCGGGACAGGCGGATGATGACGGTGAGCGTGATGAGGGCGCTCACCAGGGCGATGATGTGGACTCCGGTCATGCTTGCTCCCCACTTTCGGGCGGTTGGTCGATGTCGCGGCGACGGAACACGGAGAAGGCCAGCATCGACACCACGCGGACCAGGTAGAGGCCGGCCCGCCACGAGGACTGGCTGGGCGCGCCGCCGTAGCGGTCCCGCATGGTGACCGGCACCTGGTCGACCTGCCCCCCGGCCTGGCCCACGATCACCAGGGACTCGACGGTGTCGGCCAGGTAGGCGGCCGGGTAGGTGTGGGCGAAGAGCTCGATGGCGGCCCGGTTGTGGGCGCGGAAGCCCGAGGTGACGTCGGTCAGGGGGGCGCCGACCACCCGCGAGAGGCGGCGGGCCAGCAGGCGCATGGCCAGCCGGCGGGCCCGCGGGACGACCGGGTCACCCTGCCCGGCGAACCGGGCACCGATCACGACCCGGGGCACGGCCTCGGTCCCGAGCGCCGCCAACAGGTGCCCGATGTCGCGGGGGTCGTGCTGGCCGTCGGCGTCGACCTGGACCACCACCTGGTAGCCCTGGAGCTCGGCCATGCGGAAGCCGACCCGCATGGCCCCGCCGACACCGAGGTTGAAGACGTTCGACACCACCTGGGCGCCGGCCTCGCGGGCCTGGCCCGCCGTGCCGTCGGTGGAGGCGTCGTCGACCACCAGCACCGTGGCCCCGGGCACGGCGGCCAGCACCTCCTTCACCACCAGCCCCACCGACTGCTCCTCGTTGAGAGCCGGGAGCACGACCAGGGTGCGCGGGCGGGCGGGCACGGGTGGTGCGACCTACCCGATGCCGGCGGACACGGGCACCGGCGCCGGCGGGGGTGCGGGCAGGGCCGGCGCGTCGGCGGGGTCGGTCTGCGCCCGGCCCAGCTTGCGCCAGATCCATTCCAGCGACACCGAGGACAGGAGCACCAGGCACACCTCGAAGGTGGTCCGGTAGCGCGGGTCCCCGAACGTGATGGCCATGGCGATGGCCACGTTGAGACCCACCGCCCACAGGGGGAACGACGGCACCTTGCGCCGCCGCAGCAGCACGGTGCCCCCGATGGAGAGGACGCACATGGCGTAGTACATGCCGAGGCCGACCTCGGCCCAGTGGTAGGGGCGCGTCTCGAGGAAGGCGTCCAGCTCGAGCTGGTACATCGGGTGGAAGAAGGCGAACCCCCGGCCCAGCTTGGCCAGGGTCACCGGGATCAGGCGGTCCTCGTGGTGGAGGAGGTACTCCTCGGCATTGTGCTCGAACGCCGCGTCCTGGACCGATTCGTCGGTCAGGTTGCTCACGTGGAGCACCTTGGCGGTGTGGATGGCGCAGGGGGCCGACCAGTAGCCCTCGAAGCGCCCGGAGAAGGTGGTGTTGCAGTCCGCGGAGGACATGGTCACGCCCAACCCGGTGCTGATGAAGACCGGGTCCTTGAACCGGCTGAGGTTGTAACCGACCCAGGGGCCGATCACCAGGACGATCATGCCCAGGGCGGCCCCGAGGAGACAGAAGCGCCGCCGCCAGCTCAGCGTCCGCACCAGGAGCACCAGGGGCACCAGGAGGAAGACGACCAGCAGGCTCAGCTCGTCGCGCCCGAGCATGGTCAGGCCCAGGGCCACGCCCACCCAGAGGGCGGAGCGGACGGTGGGCTGCTTCCAGAAGCGGTAGGCGAAGAGGAGGACGGCGGCGATGAGCAGCGGGGCGAGGGCCTCGGACATGGCCAGCTCGTCGCTCATCCAGATGTTGGGATACACGGCGAGGAGGAAGGCCGCGATCAGGCCGACCCGGCGCCCCCCGATCTCGCGGCCGGCCATGGCGCCCACCACAATCGCCGCGGCTCCGATGATGCAGCACCAGATCCTCTCCGCGAAGAACGACTTGAGGCCGAAGACGGCGGGGATGGCGACCACCCAGACGAAGAGCGGGGGGAAGGAGGCGGACTGGATCACCTGGTGGGGGTGGTGGGAGAAGTAGCGGTAGGGGTCGATGGCGCCGTGGCCGCTGACCAGGAGCAACGCCGCGTAATGGTAGAAGTAGGCGTCGCCCTTGGCCGTGCTGTGGGGGCGCCCGAACACGGTGGCCAGGCGGATCCCCAGGCCGGCGGCGGTCCACACCCCGACCCAGAGCCACCAGCGCTTCGAAACACTCAGCCCGTGGCGCATGTCCGGTAAGACTACGTGCCGCCGGCCCCTGCGGTGGGTGCGAACCGGCCCTTCCCGCCCGGCCGAATGGGGCCTTGGTATGGGACGATGGTGCGCGTGAGGTCGGACGTGGGGTGACGACCGGAGTGACGACCGGGGTGGCGACCGGGGTGGCGACCGCGGACGCCGGATCCCTGCCGGCCACCGGTTTCTCAGGGATCGCCACCCACATCCCCGGGCTCGACGGGATCCGGGCCCTGGCCGTGCTGGCTGTGCTGGGCTTCCACGGCGGGGTCCCGGGCTTCGGCGGGGGGAACATCGGCGTCGACATCTTCTTCGTGCTGTCCGGCTTCCTGATCACGTCCCTGCTGGTCGGGGAGTGGGAGAAGTCGGGCACCATCTCGTTCCGGTCCTTCTACGAGCGCCGGGCCCGGCGGCTGCTGCCCGCCCTCATGGTGCTGATGGGGCTCATCTGCGTCTACGCCGCCTACTACGCCGAGCCCGACACGCTCTCCACCCTGCGGGGCGACGCCTTGTCCACCCTCGGCTACGTGGCCAATTGGCGGTTCATCTTCTCGCACCAGAGCTACTTCGTGCACTACGGCCCCCCGTCGCCGCTGCTCCACACCTGGTCCCTGGCGGTCGAGGAGCAGTTCTACCTGGTCTGGCCGGCCGTGGCCCTCTTCAGCCTGCGCCACTGGGGCCGGCGGGGGGCGGGCGTGGCGGCCGCCCTGATCGGCACCGCCTCGGCCACGGTGACGGTGGTGCTGGCCGACGCCGGCGCCAGCACCGATCGCCTCTACTACGGCACCGACACCCGGGCCCAGGAGGTGATGATCGGCGCCCTGCTGGCCATCGTGGCGCCCGCCCTGCACCGCTGGCACCGGGGGTCGGGGTCGGCGTCGGGTCCGGGCGCCCGGGTGCCGCCCGGGCGGGTGGCCGTCATCGCCGGGGCCGGGGCGGTCGGCGCCGTGGGCCTCGTCTGGGCCGCCCACTCGGTCGACGGTCAGGGCGGCTTCCTGTACCACGGCGGCTACGCGGTCATCGCCCTGTGCACGGCGGCCGTGATCCTGGTGGTGGTCGAGCTGCCGCGGAGCCCCATGGGCCGCTTCCTCGGCCTGCGCGGCCTCGGCTACATCGGTCTCATCTCCTACGGTCTCTACCTCTACCACTACCCGCTGTTCCTCATCTTGAACGGGCAGCGCACGGGCCTGACCGGCCTGCCCCTGCTGGCGCTGCGACTCGGCGTCACCGGAGGCATGGCGGTGCTGTCGTACCACCTGATCGAGCTCCCCATCCGCAACCGGCGCCGGGTGTCGCGGCGGACCCTGGCCGTCGGTGGCGCCCTCGCTCTGGGCGCCGTAGTCTCGGCCCTGGTCGTCACCACGTTGCCGGTGGCGGCCCAGACGGCGCCCCTCACCGCCGCCGGCCGGGCCTCCCTGGGCGACATCCCCCGGTCGCCGCCGGCCGTCCTCGGGGGGCGGCAGGTCCGGGTGCTCCTGGTCGGTGACTCCATGGCCCTGACCCTGGGCAAGGGGTTGGGCCTCGACGCCCCCGCCTGGGGTGTCCAGCTCGACGACCAAGGGGTCATCGGCTGCGACCTCGATCCCGACAGCGTGGTCAACATCGAGGGCAGCATCACCCAGGCCGCCAACGGCTGCGTGGGTTGGCCCGCCACCTTCAAGGGCTACGTGACGGCGTACGACCCCGACGTGGTGGCCGTCCTGCTCGGGCGCTGGGAGGTGTCCGACCGGATCGTGGACGGGAAGTGGACGGCCATCGGGGAGAAGCCCTGGGACGACCTGTACGCCTCGGAGCTGGCACGGGCCATCGGGATCCTCTCCTCCCGGGGCGCCCACGTGGTGCTGTTCACGCTCCCGTACATCCAACAGACCACGGACGCGCCCAACGGGGAGCCGTGGGACATCAACCAGCCGGTGCGCACCAACGACTACAACGCCCTCATCAGGCGGGTGGCCGCCCGCTTCCCCAAGACGGTGACGGTCATCGACCTGAACCGGATGATCGACCCCAAGGGCGTCTACACCTCGTACCTGGACGGCATTCGCGTCCGCAACGTCGATGACGAGCACTTCTCCCCGCAGGGGGGCGAGTACCTGCGGCCGCTGATCCTGCCGCAGCTGGTCAAACTGGGCCGGGCCCACGCCTTGGCCCGCCCGGCGCCCAAGCTATCCTGAGCACTCGATGCGGCCGGCCTGCCTGCGAGGTGACCCGGGGCTCGGGGCAGGCGAACCGGAGGGGCGATGACGGAGAAGCAGCATGAGACGGCCGAACCCCCGGACCTCGCCGTGCCCGAGAAGGCCCTGGTCGACACCATTGCCCTGACCCCGTCCACCGGGCTCGTCATCGATCCGTATCCCGGGGGCGGCGGGGAGGCGCCCGAGTCCTTCGTCGGCGGCATCTTCCAGGCCGGCCCCCTGGCCGTGGGCGGGCTCATCGCCAACGTCCTCAGCATCGTGGCCACCGTGGCGGTGGCCCGCTTGCTCACGACGTCGCAGTACGGCGGGATCGTCCAGCTGCTCGGCCTGTTCTTCGTGCTCTCCATGCCCGGCTCGGCCCTCATGGTCGGGGTGGTGCGCCGGGTGACGGGTATGACCGCCGTCGGTGACGGCGCCACGGCCCGGGTCTGGGCCACGCGGCTGTACCGCCGGGCGGTGCTCGGCGTGGCCCTGTGGTCGGTGTTCTCGCTGGCCGTGGAGGCGCCGTTGTCCCACGCCCTGCGCCTGCCCGACGACGGGGGCGTGGCCTTCACCATGATCGCCGCCGGGTTCTGGCTGCTCCTCTGCATCGACCGGGCCATCCTCCAGTCCCACCGCCGCTACGCCGGCCTCGGTCTGAGCCTGATCGTCGAGATCGGCGTCCGCACGGTCCTGGTGCTGACCTTCGCCGAGCTGGGCTTCGGGATCTGGGGCTACGCCCTGGGCCTCGCCATCGGCGAGGTGGTGGCGGCGGCCCAGGCCCACGTGGCGGCCCGCCGGGCCTGGGACCCCGAGTCCGCCGCACCGCCGCTCGAGACGGCGGGCCGCGCCCCCGCCCTCTCCGTCGACCTGACGGCGGCCCTGGTCGGTTTCGCCCTCCTCGGCGTCCTCCAGAACGCCGACATCATCCTGGTGGGCCGGCTCCATCCCTCCAACTCGGGCTCCTATGCCGCCATCTCGGTGGCCGCCAAGGCCCTGGTGTTCGGGGCCATCCTGCTCGGGAGCTACATCCTCCCCGAGGCCTCGATCCGCTGGCACCGTGGCGAGCACGCCCTCCGGCAACTCGGCGTCACGCTCGTGTTCTTCCTGGTGCCGACCGTGCTGCTCCTGACGGTGGCCCTGGCCGTGCCCCGCCAGTTCCTGACCATCTTCTTCGGGGCGCGTCTGGCCGGCGGCGCCCCCTCCTTCGCCGCCCTGGTCGGCGCCATGGCCTGTCTGGGCATCACCGTCGTCCTCACCAACTACCTGCTGGGCTCGGCCCGCCGTTGGGTGGTGGCCTTCCTGGGGATCGGGGTGGTGTGCCTGCTCATCCTGATCCACCGGGCCCACGGTGGCATCGCGGCGACGACCCGGGCCGAGCTGCTGGTGCAGGGTGGCCTGCTCCTGACGGTGCTGGTGGCGTTCGTGGTGGTCCATGTGCGGGCCCGCCCACGCTCCGGTCGCGCCCCTGTCGGTAGGGTGGAGGAGGGAACGGCCAAGGGGGGACTGTGACGATTCCGAAGGGACGCGAGGCGCCGCTGGTGGCGGTGGAGCCGGGCCCGGCCCCGACCGAGACGGCCCCGACCGAGAACGCCGGACGGGCGCGCCTCGAGGAGATCGCCGCGGGCGCCGGCATCCGCCGGGTCGACGTGGTGGCCTGGCGCGACCTCGATGATGCCGAGGCCGGTGGCTCCGAGCTCCATGCCCACGAGATCCTGCGCCGGTGGGCCGCCGCCGGCCTCGACGTGCGGCAGTGGACCTCGCGGGTCGACGGTGCGGCCCGCGAGATCGTCCGCGACGGGTACACGGTCAACCGCCGGGCCGGGCGCTACGCCGTCTTCCCCCGGACCGGGGTGGCCGGACTGCGCTCCAAGATCGGCTCGGGCGACGGGCTGGTCGAGATCTGGAACGGCATGCCCTTCTTCTCGCCCCTCTGGGACCGGGGCCCCAGAGTCGTCTTCCTGCATCACGTCCACGCCGAGATGTGGAAGATGGTGCTCTCGCCCAAGCTGGCCGCGTTCGGCTACGGCGTCGAGCACCGGTTGGCCCCGCCCATCTACCGGCACACCCGCATCATCACCTTGTCGGACTCGGCCAAGCTCGACATCGTCGAGCGCCTCCGGCTGCGGGCCAGGAACATCAAGGTGGTCCCACCGGGGATCGACGCCCGGTTCTCGCCCGGCGGCACCCGCGATCCCGACCCCCTCATCGTGGCGGTCGGCCGGCTCGTCCCGGTCAAGCGGATCGACCGGTTCATCGCCGCCATGGTCGCGCTCAAGACCCGTCAGCCGGCCCTGCGGGCCGTCGTGGTCGGCGAGGGGTACGAGCGTCCCGAGCTCGAGGCCCAGATCGCCCGGAGCGGTGCGGGCGAGTGGCTCTCGATGCCGGGACGGCTCGGCGACGACGAGCTCCTCTCCCTCTACCGCCGGGCGTGGCTCGTCGGCTCCACCTCGGTGCGGGAAGGGTGGGGCATGACCCTGACCGAGGCGGCCGCCTGCGGGACGCCGGCGATCGCCACCCGGATCAGCGGGCACGACGACGCCGTGCGTGACGGGGAGTCGGGACTGCTGGTCGACGGCGTCGAGGAGTTCGCCGCCGCCGCCGATTCGGTGATCGCCAACCCGTTGCTCCGCCGGCGTCTCAGTCAGGGGGCCTTGCGCAACGCCGAGCGCCTCAGCTGGGAGGTGACCGCCGCCGCGACCCTCGAAGTCCTGGCCGGGGAGATCACCAGGAGAAGGTGACGGCGGGCACCACGATGTCGACCTTCCGGTTCCGTCTGTGGATGGTCGGGGTGGCAGTGCTGGCCGGGGCCATCCAGATCGGCTTCATCGGGGGATCGCCACCGCTCAGCCCGGACGGGATCTACGCCCGCACCCAGGCCTACTGGATGGTGCGCGGCTACTGGTTCGTCGATCCGTCCCGGCTCGACCCGAGTGCGCCGGCCCGGAGCGCGTCGGCCCTGCACCCCCCGCTGACCTCGCTCCTTCTGGCCGGAGCCGACCTGGCCAGCGCCACCGACGTGTTCGAGCAGCGGGTCTTCTTCGCGCTGATCTTCGTGGCCGCCGTGGTCGTGGCCGGCCTGACCGTGCGGGCCATGGCCGGGGAGAGGGCCGGGGTGCTGGCCGCCGTGATCGTCGCCACCTCTCCGGCCCTGTGGGCGAACCCGGCGACGCTGGGGCCCGAGACCGTGGTCATCGCGCTGGTCACGCTTCTCCTGTACGGCGCCGTCCGCTTCTGGGCCCATCCCAGCGTGGCCGGAGCGGCCGAGATCGGCGCGTATCTCGGCCTGGCCGTCCTCACCCGGACCGACCTGGTCGGCCTGGTCTTTCTGGTGGGCCTGCCGTTGGCCCTGCTGGCCCGGCAGCTGTCGTGGACCGAGCGGGCCACCTGCGCCGGCACGATGCTCGTCCTGGCGGCGCTTATCGTGGCGCCATGGGCGGCCCGCAACCTGTCCACGTTCAGCCGGACCACGCTCGTGTCCAATGACGCGGGATCGGTTCTGGCCGGCGCCAATTGCGCCACCGCCTACAACGGGAGCCTGGCCGGATGGTGGTCCGACGAGTGCGTCCGTCGCGTGCCCGTGCCCCCGGGCGATCAGTCCGTGGCGGCCGCGGCGCTCGGCAGTGCCGGGTACCGGTACCTGAGCGACCACGCGACCAGCGCCGTGCGGGTCTCGTTGACCCGGTCCTGGCGCATGTGGGACGCCTACGACCCCTGGGACCAGGCCCGGCTGGAAGCCGCGGTCGGGCGACCGCTCTGGGTCTCGGACCTGTCATTGTGGTACTTCTACGCCGTGGTGCCACTCGCCGTCGTCGGGGCAATGATCATGCGCAAACGGCGCGTCCTGCTCTTTCCGTTCGTGGCCATGGTGGTGCTCTCGACCCTGACGGCCATGGTGGCCTACGGGGACGCCCGGTTTCGGGTCGAAGCCGACGTCGCCATGGCCATGATGGCCGCGGTGGCGCTGGACGCGCTCTGGCGGCGCGTCGGCGCCGCCCGTGCGCAACGCCGCCGGCGTCCCATGGACCCGCCCCCCATGCCCACGGAACCGACCGCGGCGCCCGACCCGGCGTCTGCCCTGGTCACGGGCGGCGAAGCGCAGGGGACGGGGCAGACGTGAGCCCTTTGGAGCCCCTGACTCCCGTCGAGCCCCTGACGCCCATCGAGCCCGAGCCGTCGCTGCAGCCCGACACCACCACCGAGGACGCCGCCCCGGCCCGGCCGCCCCGCTTCCCCTGTTTCGACGGCCTCCGGGCCATTGCCGCGTTGACCGTGATCGTCGTGCACACGAGCTTCATCGGGGGACTGACACCGCGCAACCCCAACGGTCTGGGCCGGTACACCTCACGACTGGAGATCGGGGTGGCGGTCTTCTTCCTGATCTCGGGCTTCCTGCTCTACCGGCCCTTCGCGGTGGCCCACCTGTCTGCGGCACCCAAGCCCCGGACGGGGGCGTTCTGGGTCCGCCGCCTCCTGCGCATCGTCCCCGCCTTCTGGCTGGTGCTCTTCGTCGAGACGCGGATATGGCATGACGGCTATGGGCTGGGCACCGGTGGGTGGACGGCCGAGGTGTGGCAGTACGGATTCGCCTGGATCTACTCGCCCGCCCACGCCAAGGACGGGCTGGCGGCGGGGTGGACGCTGTGTGTCGAGCTGACCTTCTACCTGTTCCTGCCCCTGTACGCCATGCTGATCGGCCGCCGCCGGGCGCAACGCACGCTTTCCGGGCGCATGCACGCCGAGTTCTACGGCCTGGCCGCCATGGTGGCGGTGAGTTTCGCCTGGCGGCTCATCGGCCTCCCGTACCAGAACCAGCATCTGCACTCCCCCTACTTCAAGCTGTCCCCCAACTGGTTCCCCGCCTTCCTCGACCTCTTCGCGCTGGGCATGTTCCTCGCCGTGGTCAGTGCCTGGATGCATCACAACCGGCGTGAATACGCGTGGCTCTCGTCGCGGTGGCTGCCCTGGGCCAGCTGGGCCTTGGCCGGAGTGTGCTTCTGGGCGGTGTCGAACATCGGGATCACCATCGTGCCGCTGCACACCGAGAGGCCCATGGACCTGCTCCGCCAGACCCTCTACGGCGGGTTCGCGTTCTTCCTGCTCGTCCCGGCCGTCTTCGGCCCGCAGGATCGGGGTCTCATCCGGCGCTTCCTGCGATGTTGGCCCATCGCGTCCCTGGGCGTCATCTCCTACGGGATCTACCTGTGGCACGAGGCGTGGATCTACCAGATCCTCAAGGTGGGGCACTTCCGTGACTTCACCCTCGAGTTCTGGGCCTTCACGCTGGCGGTCCTGGTCATGTCCTGCATCACCGCCAGCCTGAGCTACTTCATCTTGGAGAAGCCGGCGTTGCGCCTCAAGAACTCCATCGCCTGGTGGCGTCGCACCCGACCGGCAGACCCGTCGCCCGAGTCGCCTCCCCAGGCACCCCCGGCATCCCGCGCTCCGGACTCGCCCCGTCCGTCAGAGCCCGCCGCCGTGTCCCTCCGCGCCTGACTCACCGACCTCCACCTCGCCCGGGGTCTCCTCGGCCGTCGCTCCGACTGTCTCCTGGTCTGACTCGAGGACCGCCACCTGAGCCGGTAAATCCTCGCCCGCCTCCGCGCCTGCCGCATCGACGTCCACCTCGGCCGGAGCCTCCGGCCCCGCGACGGTCTCTCCGGCCGCCGCCGTACCGACGTCGACCTCGGCCGGAGCCTCCGGCTCCGCCACGGTCTCCCCGGTCGGTTCCTCACCGACCTCCCCCTCAGGCGGGTCCCCCTCAGCCGGGTCCCCCTCAGGCGGGGCTTCCTCACCCGCGGCTTCCTCACCCGGGGTCTCTTCCTCGACCGCTCGGGCCGATGGGCGCAGTCTCACTGTGGCCACCACGGCGTCCGCGGCCAGGACGCAGATGCCCATCCAAGCCAGGCTGTTGGCCACCGGGAAGTGCGACGGCCAATTGATGTCCAGGAGGAAGCGGCTCTTTTCCTGCTGGCTCACCATGACTCCACCGGTGAGGGCGATCAGCCCCACTGCGCCCAGCAGGAGGACGATGCGGCTCCAGTTGACCAGGAGACCCAACAAGAGGACGGCGCCAATGGCCAACCCGGCCAGGGGAGCGACGATCGCCGCGGCCACCAGACCGCCGAGGACGGCGATGAGGATGGCCCAATACCACCGCGGCCGGCGGCCGCCGGTGCGCAACGGATTCGAGAACTGTGGCCGCACGTCGGGGTGGCCGACCACCGCGGTGGTGGTGCCGGCGACGCCGGAGGTGGCCGTCACGGATGCGGGGTCACCGGCGGCCGAGGCGACGACGGCCAATTCGAGTGCGTCGGGCTCACTCTCTCCATCCTCGACCTTGCCCTTCCCCTTCCCCTTGCTCCGACTCACGTGCTTGCCTCTGCGGGACCGTCGGCGGTCCAGGCGACCCGACACCAGTCCCGGCGGGACGAGCACCAGGCCAAAGCTGGCCGCCAGCGCCACGGACGACGCCACGATCGCCGCGGTGACCACCTCTTGGGGCTGCCACCGGATGTTCACCACTGTGGTGCCGCTGGCCGCGCTCCCCGGGACGTACCAACCGTTGGCGTAACCGTCGATCAGGGTGGACGACCCCAGGGCGACGCCGGACTGCGTCGTGGCCACCCACCCCTTGCTCTGGCTCTCGCCCAGCACCAACCAGAACGGCTTGCCGTTACCGGCGACCGAGACCTTCATGCCGGTCCGGTTCTGGCTGAGGACCTTGACCGTGGGCGACGAGGCCACCGGCACGGCACTGGCCGGTATCTGCCCCGTGGGGGTGAGCGGGAGCGGGGCGCCGCCGGCGGCGGAGGCGAGGGTCAGCGAGTCGACGTTCAGCCCGTCGGCCATCCACGGACTGGTGGTCAGGTCGTTCGTGCCGGCGGGCAACCGGATGCCGTCGGCCGAGTTGCCGCAGCCGGTGATCGACAGCCCCCCGTTGGACAGCGCCGTGGAGGTGCTGCCACTGATCGCTATGTCGATGGGTTGCCCGTCGATCTCGAGCAGGTTCGGCCAGCACGTGGCGGGGATCGACGCCGGTGTCGTCTGCGCGGCCACGCCGGGTATGCCGACCTCGGCCAGGCCGACCGGTTCGGTGTTCTGGTGGTCCGAGATGTAGTCGAGCAGGTGGACCGGCTCGACCGAGTCGATGGTGATGCGGACATTTGACCCGGCCAGCGGGGCGAACTGGACGGGCACCGAGGTCACGGAACCCTGGGTACGGCCCACGCCCGTGCTGATCTTCGGAAGGGTGACGTGGCGGCTCCCCGTCGACGTGGTCACGGTGATGGCGGTGGGGATGGAGTGTCGCCCGTCGGCCACCACCTGCAGGTCGAGCTGATCGAAGAGGACCGGCTTGCTGAGTTGGTAGTCGACCCAGTTGCCGGTCTGCTTGCCGAAGCCCGGCATCCAGGACGTGGCGGGATTGCCGTCGACGGCCGCGGCTGCAGTGGCGCCCAGGTCGCCCGGGAGGCGCCCCGAGGAGTTGGCCATCACCACGGTGGCCTCGCCCTTGGCCGTGATCGCCGCGCTGGTGGCGGTGCGGCCCAGGAGGGTGTTCACCACCGGATCGGCGGCGAGCGTCGAGATCCGGGCCAGCCCGCCGATCGTGAAGTCACGGGCCGCCGGCAGGGTGAATTGACGGTTGATCGTCAGCTCGGGATCGGTCCGGTTCGGGGTCACCTTCGCTCGCTCGCGGTTCAGGAGGATGTCGAGCTGGTGGTCGTCCGACGCGGCCCCGAGCGTGCTCAACATGTCAGTCGGGAGGCGGAGCGTCTCCGACGCGGGCGGCACCCCGGGAATCTGGACCTCGGCGAACCCGACAGCGCTCAGGCCGTCGTAGGTCTTGCGGATGCCCGCGCTGGTGGCGTCGATGGTCACCGAGAGGGTCCGGAAGCGCGTGGTGGGAAACGTGACCACCTGTCCGGGTACCTTGCGCGAGGCCTTGGTGAGCACGACCGTCCCGGATTTGTGGCCGTCGAAGGTGAGCGTGACCTTGGTCACGTGCCGATTGAATCCCCCCGTCTGGGGCTGCAGCAGCGTGATGTGGTTCGTGGTGACGGGTCGGTGGAGCTGGATCTGCAGGCTCTGATCGGTGGCGGGGCCGAAGGCCCCTTCGGTCCAGGCGGTGTCGACGTTGCCGTCGATGGCTGCAAAGGGCCGGTTCTCCGGGGTGTTGGTGATGCTGTCGCCGTAGGCGGTGGCCCGCACCGATGCCACCTGGGGGATCTCGGCCACCGTCTGGGTGTTGGTCCCTGCGCCCGGGAACACCGGCATGGCCACCTCGGACGGATCGGCCACCAGGGGAGTCTCGTTGGCGGTTTGGACGTACCCGTAGTCGTCGTCGAGCGTGCCCCAGGTCGACAGCTGCTTGGCGTTGGTGTCGGTCAGGACCAGGACGGCACCGCGCGCCAGCTGGCGGCGCAGCGCCGACGGATCGTGGACCGAGCTGGCCGAGTAGAAGATGGTGGGGTTGTTGGCCAGCAGGCCCGCCGCGGCCGCGTTGACCAGACCCTGCCCGTCGCCGTCGACCACCAGCGGTACCTCCGGGGTCTCCGTGCGCACGATGGTGCGCGCGCCCGGCACGCCGAAGACGGCGACCGGGGGAGGGATGGAGGCTCCGGTGGGGATGGCCAGTTGGACTTCGTCGTTCAGCGGGTACTTGATCGTCTTGTACAACGTGGGCTTGCCGAAGGTGGCGGGGGCGGAGAGGCCGGTCGTGCTGTTCAGCTCGAGCCAGAACGGCTGCGGCCGCTCATCGTTGTAGCGCTCCCACTGCTCGTCGGACTCGAACAGGATGTCGCCGGCCGAGAACAGGCGGGCGATGGGCGCCAGCGTCGACGGCACGAACACGCCGTCCTGGATCGACTCGTCCAGCGCTTGCAGGAGATTGATGCTGGCCGCCTCCCCTTGGGGCTGTTCCTCCCGGATCAGGTAGGGGCGGGACATGAGGCCGGGCCAGACCGGGTCCCAGGTGACGCCCCAGCGGTAGTACCCGAAGTCCTGGCCGGGGAGTTCGAGGACCCGCGTGTCGTGGTTCTGCGCGTTCAGGTAGTTGGCCGCGTCGGTGATGTAACGCGGCAGGGCGGAGGGCCGGTCCAGGTTGCTGGCCACCAGTGTCCCGTTCCACAACGGCGGGAGATTGGCGGCCACCAGGCCGCACGAGAGCGCCAGGATCCCGAGCCCCAGCCACCGGACCCGGTCGGCCAGGGCGGAGATCCCGGCGCCGAGCAGCAGGGCCAGCCCCAGCACGACCAGCGGCACGATCCGGTTGGTCGAGCGCATGGCCAGGCCGACGGTCGAGTTGGACCCGGCCCGCTTGATCAGGGTGCCCAGCGGAGTGGGGTTGGTGAAGGGGTAGGCCCCGACGGCGAGCACCACGCCGATCACGATGAGGCCGACGGCGAAGGCCCGGTAGCGCCAGCGCGCCAACATGCCCATCAGGAAGCAGAGCGCCGGGACGGCGAAGCTCACGCCGATGAGCCAGGGCCACTGGGTGTAGCCCTTCGCCGCCAGGGTCCAGGGTTGCAGCTTGTCCTGACCGTAGAAGTACCAGTAGCCGAGTCCCCGCAGCACCTCGGAGGCCGCCGAGGTGATGGTCACCGTGGGGAGCGTCTCGGTGTACTTGAGCACGTTGATGCCGTAGGCCCCTTCGGCCCACAGACCGGACATCCACCACAGGGATACGGCGGCGGACAGCACTCCGATCCGCAGCGCCGCCGCCACGGCGGCCTTGGCGGTCGTCTCCTTGGTCACCAAGACCGCGTTCAGCAGCCACAGGAGCGGGGCCAGGCCGATCAGCAGGATCGACGTGGCGTTCACGCCGCTGACGAGGGCGACGACGATGGCAAAGAGGGCGGGGTAGCGCCAGCCTCCCTTACGGACGGCCAGCACGGTGAAGGCCATCATCCAGCCCAGGCCGGCCCAGGGCATCACGATGGCCGACTGCCGGGCGATCTCGTCGACCACGAAGGGCGTGAGCATGTAGGCCAGGGCGGCCGCCACCTGGCCCGTGCGGGAGATCCCCAGCTGGCGGGCCAGGAACCACACCCCGGTGCCGGCGGCGAAGAACAAGGAGCCCATCCAGAAGCGCTGCCCGACCCACATGGGGATGCCGAGCTGCTGCACCGCCCAGTAATAGGGCCCCATCGGGAAGAGATATCCGATGTTCTCGTGGGTGACCGTCCCCGCCGCGATGTCCGGATTCCACGCGGAGATGGCGCTCGAGATCAGGCGGCCCGGATCGAGGTACAGGTACTGCTTGGTGTCGGCGGCCACCTTGCCCGGCTGGGTCAGGAACGACGGGACGTAGGCGATCACGGCCAGGCACAGCAAGACCAGCCCGTCGAGCCATCGCCCCGGAACAGTGTGCCGACCGAAGGTCCGGACGGGTGATGGGACGCTCTTGGCCATGACCGGATGGGGAGCATAGCGAGGTTCAATCCCTGCTCAAGGTCGACCCGCTACCATGCGGCCGTGCTCGCGGTAGGCCTCACGGGGGGCATCGGCTCGGGAAAATCCGCCGTGGCCGACCTCCTGGTGGCCAAGGGCGCCGTGCTGATCGACGCCGATCAGGTGGCCCGCGACGTGGTGGCGCCGGGCGGCCCCGCCTATCAACCGCTGATCGACCGCTTCGGAACCGGGATCGTGGCGGAGGACGGCACCATCGACCGACCGGCCCTCGCCACGCTGGCCTTTGCCGACGACACCGCACGGGCGGACCTGAACGGGATCACCCATCCGGCCATCGGCGTGGCCATGATCCAGGCCCGGGACGCCCTCGAGTACACCGACGACATCGTGGTCCTGGCCATCCCCCTCCTCACGGCGCAGCACCGGGAGACCGTGAAGCTGCAGCTGGTGGTGGTGGTCGACTGCCCGACGGACGTCGCGCTCGAACGCCTCTTGTCACAGCGGGGCATGGACCGGGAGGACGCCGAGGCCAGGATCCGTGCTCAGATCAGCCGGGAGGAGAGGGCGAAGGAGGCCGACTACGTGCTGGACAACTCGGGCGACCGGGCTGCGCTCGGGTCAGAGGTCGACCAGCTGTGGGAGTGGCTGGTCGCTCAGGCCTGAAGCGGATTGGTACGCGCCGCCGCCAGCTTGCGGGCTCGCTTGATGTAGCCGCACCCGGCGGTCGGTCGGGGCCGACCCAGGCCCAGTGGCCCTGACCGCCCTCGAGGCGCCACCCTCCGTAGGCGCTGCGCCCACGAGGAGAGCGTACAGAGGGGGTGTGACAACCACCGGGGCGCACCACCCCGACCCCCGACACCGCCGTCACACCACCCCGGTAGCCTCGGCCCATGGCCGGCCCGCCCCGCACCGAATTCGAGGTGATCTCCCCGTTCCGGCCCGCCGGTGACCAGCCCGAGGCCATCGCGCAGCTGGTGCAAGGGGTCAAGAGCGGCGACCGCTACCAGACCCTCCAGGGCATCACGGGGTCGGGCAAGACGGCCACCATCGCCTGGATGATCGAGCAGGTCCAGCGCCCCGTCCTCATCATCGAGCCCAACAAGTCCCTGGCCGCCCAGCTCTCGTCCGAGCTCCGGGACCTGTTCCCGAAGAACCGGGTCGAGTTCTTCGTCTCGTACTACGACTACTACCAGCCCGAGGCCTACCTGCCCACCACCGACACCTATATAGAGAAGGACTCCTCCATCAACGACGAGATCGACCGGCTGCGGCATGCCACCACGTCGTCGCTGCTGATGAGGAGGGACGTGATCGTGGTGGCCTCCGTGTCGTGCATCTACGGCCTGGGCTCCCCCGAGGAATACCGCGACCGCATCCTGGCCCTGACGGTCGGCGCCCAGCACGACCAGCGCGACATCCTCCGGCGCCTGGTCGACCTGCAGTACGCCCGCAACGACGTGAACCTGGTCCGCGGCACCTTCCGGGCCCGGGGCGACACGGTCGAGATCCACCCCGCCTACGAGGAGCAGGCCCTGCGGGTCGAGATGTTCGGGGACACCGTCGAGCGCATCGTGACCTTCGACGTCCTCACCGGCGAGATGGGGGACGAGCTCGAGGACATCGCCGTGTACGCCGCCACCCACTACGTCACCGGCGACGAGATCATCCAGCGGGCGGTCGGCACCATCGAGGTCGAGCTCCGTGAGCGCCTCCAGGAGTTCGAGCAGCAGGGCAAGCTGCTCGAGGCCCAGCGCCTGCGGGTCCGGACCGAGCACGACCTCGAGATGCTGGCCGAGACCGGCGTCTGCTCCGGGGTCGAGAACTACTCCCGCCACCTCGACGGGCGCGCCCCGGGCGAGACGCCCTACACGCTGCTCGACTTCTTCCCCGAGGACTACCTGGTGGTGATCGACGAGAGCCATGTGGCCGTGCCCCAGCTCCACGGTCAGTACGCCGGCGACCGGTCCCGCAAGGACGTGCTGGTCGAGCACGGCTTCCGCCTGCCGTCGGCCCGGGACAACCGCCCGCTGCGCTTCGACGAGTTCGTGGCACGGGTGCCCCAGTGCGTCTTCGTCTCGGCCACCCCCGGCCCCTTCGAGAGGGAGCACTCGTCCCAGATGGTCGAGCAGGTCATCCGGCCCACCGGCCTGGTCGACCCCGAGGTGACCATCTGCCCCACCAAGGGCCAGGTGGACGACCTGATGGCGCGGATCGAGACCACCGTGGCGGCCCACGGGCGCGTCCTGGTCACCACCCTGACCAAGAAGATGGCCGAGGACCTGACCGACTATCTGGCCGACGCCGGCATCAGGGTGCAGTACCTCCACTCCGACGTCGACACCATCACCCGGATCGAGATCCTGCGCGAGCTCCGCCTCGGGTCGATCGACGTCCTGGTCGGCATCAACCTCCTGCGCGAGGGGCTCGACCTCCCCGAGGTGGCCCTGGTGGCCATCCTCGATGCCGACAAGGAGGGCTTCCTCCGTTCGGCCTCCTCGCTGATCCAGACCATGGGGCGGGCCGCCCGCAACGTGGACGGTACGGTGGTCCTCTATGCCGACACCATCACCGATTCCATGCGCGAGGCGGTGTCGGTGACCCAGCGCCGGCGTGCCCTGCAGACGGCGTACAACGAGGAGCACGGGATCGACCCCCAGACCATCCGCAAGTCGGTCACCGACATCCTCGAGAGGCTCCGCAGCGGCAGCGGGGGCGACGGCCGGGCCACGCGAGCCGGTCGCAGCCGGGCGGAGGTGCGCCGCAACGCGGCCGTGCGGGGCACCCGGCGGCCGTCCCTGCTGGTCGAGGGCGACGCCTCCACCCCGGCCGCCGCGGTGGAGCTCATGACCCAGCTCGAGGCCGAGATGAAGGCGGCGGCGGCCGACCTCCGTTTCGAGGAGGCGGCACTCCTGCGCGACGAGATCGCCCAGCTGCGGGCCTCGGTCCCCTCGTGACGACCCTCACCGCAGAAACGGTGCGCGCCGTCGTCGAGCGCTACGCCGCCACGGTGACCGCCCGCGACGCCGTGGCCTACGCCGCCCTCTTCACGCCGGACGCGGTGCAGGTCGACCCCTACCCCACGGCCCCCAACGTCGGCCGGGACGCCATCCGGGACTTCATGCAGCGCTCCATCGACGGCAGCGAGACCATGCGGTTCGAGGCCGTCGAGGTGCACCCGGTGGCCGACCGGGCGGCCATCGACTTCCACATCACGCTCCAGCTCCAGGGCGGCGCCGTCATGCACATCCGGGGCATCGAGATCTTCACCGTGACCGAGGAGGGCCTGATCTCCGCCGTCGACGCCTACTGGGGCGACGGGGACGTCAGCTTCGAGTGAGCTCCGGCCAACCCGCCCCCTGAACGGCGCTGACACACCCTCCCGGTATCCTCGACTGATGGCCGACCGTCTGATCGTTCGCGGCGCCCGGGAGCACAATCTCCGTGACGTCTCCCTCGATCTGCCCCGGGACCGTCTCATCGTCTTCACCGGCCTGTCCGGCTCGGGCAAGTCGTCCCTGGCCTTCGACACCATCTACGCCGAGGGCCAGCGCCGGTACGTGGAGTCGCTGTCGGCCTACGCCCGCCAGTTCCTGGGCCAGATGGACAAGCCCGACGTCGACTTCATCGAGGGCCTGTCCCCGGCCATCTCCATCGACCAGAAGTCGGCCTCCCGCAACCCGCGCTCGACCGTGGGCACCATCACCGAGGTCTACGACTACCTGCGCCTTCTGTATGCCCGCATCGGCCATCCCCACTGCCCGAACTGCGGCCGGCCCGTGGCGCGCCAGACCCCCCAGCAGATCGTCGACCGCGTCCTCGAGCTCGACGAGGGCACCCGGTTCCAGGTCCTGGCCCCGGTGGTCCGGGGCCGCAAGGGCGAGTACAGCACCCTGCTCGACGACCTGGCCAAGCAGGGGTTCGCCCGGGTCCGGGTCGACGGCGTGCCCACCGAGCTGGCCAACCGCTCCGAGGTCACCCTGGCCCGCTACGAGACCCACACCGTCGAGGTGGTGGTGGACCGCCTGGTCCGGCGCGACGGCATCCGCCAGCGCCTGACCGAGTCCATCGAGACGGCGCTGGAGCTCACCGGCGGCACGGCCGAGGTCCTGGTCATGGACCGCGGGGAGGGCGACCGGGCGGAGGCCGAGGCGATCACCTTCTCCCAGCACCTGGCCTGCACCCATTGCGGCCTCAGCTTCGACGAGCCGGCCCCCCGCAACTTCTCCTTCAACTCGCCCTACGGGGCCTGCCCGTCCTGCGTCGGGCTGGGCACCAAATTCGAGGTCGATCCCGAGCTGGTGGTGCCCGACGACTCGCTCTCGCTGGCCGAGGGTGCCCTCGCCCCGTGGGCGGGGGCCCGCAGCGAGTACTTCACCGGCCTCCAGGCCGGGGTGGCCGAGCTGGGCGGCTTCGGCGAGGACACGCCGTGGCGGAAGCTCAGGGCGAAGGACAAGAAGCTGGTCCTCTACGGCACCGGCACCCGGCCGGTGCACATCACCTACAAGAACCGCTTCAACCGGACCCGGTCCTACGACGCCCTCTTCGAGGGGATCGTCCCCTGGCTCCAGCGCCGGCACGGCGAGGCGGAGTCGGACTGGTCCCGGGAGCAGGTCGAGCAGTACATGCGCGAGGTGGACTGCCCGGATTGCGGCGGCGCCCGGCTCAAGCCGGAGTCGTTGGCCGTGACCGTCGGGGGGCGCAACATCTTCGAGCTGTGCAACCTCTCCATCGCCAACGCGGTGGCGGCGATGGCGGAGCTCGAGCTCAGTGACCGCGAGCACATGATCGCCGACCGCGTGTTCAAGGAGGTGCGCGAGCGCATGCGGTTCCTGCTCGACGTGGGTCTGGACTACCTGTCCCTGGCCCGCTCCGCCGGCACGCTCTCGGGGGGCGAGGCCCAGCGCATCCGCCTGGCCAGCCAGATCGGCAGCGGCCTGGTGGGGGTGCTCTACGTGCTGGACGAGCCCTCCATCGGCCTGCACCAGCGCGACAACCAGCGCCTCATCGGCACGCTGGAGCGTCTCCGCAACCTGGGCAACACGGTCATCGTGGTCGAGCACGACGAGGAGACCATCCGTACCGCCGACTACGTGGTGGACATCGGCCCGGGGGCCGGGGAGCACGGCGGGACGGTGGTCCACGCCGGGCCCGTCACCGGCCGCGGCGGCCTGCTCACCAACAAGGCCTCCATCACCGGCCAGTACCTCTCGGGCAAGCGGTCCATTCCCGTGCCGGCCCGGCGCCGGCCCGGCAGCGGGGACGTCCTCACCGTGCGCGGCGCCCGCGAGCACAACCTGCACGACGTCGACGTCTCGTTCCCCCTGGGGTGCCTGATCGCCGTCACCGGGGTCTCGGGCTCGGGGAAATCGACCCTGGTCAACGAGATCCTCCTGCGCGCCCTGGCCCAGCAGCTGCACCGGGCCAAGGCCCTGCCCGGCCGCCACCGCAAGGTGGAGGGCATCGGGTTCCTCGACAAGGTGGTCGACGTCGACCAGGCCCCGATCGGGCGGACCCCCCGGTCGAACCCGGCCACCTACACCGGCGTCTTCGACCACATCCGCAAGCTCTTCGCCCAGACGGCGGAAGCCAAGGTCCGTGGCTACCAGCCGGGGCGGTTCTCCTTCAACGTGCGCGGCGGCCGCTGCGAGGCCTGTGCCGGCGACGGCACCATCAAGATCGAGATGCACTTCCTGCCCGACGTCTACGTCCCCTGCGAGATCTGCCACGGCGCCCGCTACAACCGCGACACGCTGGAGATCACCTTCAGGGGCAAGACCATCGCCGACGTCCTCGACCTCTCGTGCGAGGAGGCGCTCGGGTTCTTCGCCAAGCAGCCCCCGATCGCCCGCCACATGCAGACCCTGGTCGACGTGGGGCTGGGCTACATCCGGCTGGGCCAACCGGCGCCCACGCTCTCCGGCGGGGAGGCCCAGCGGGTCAAGCTGGCCAGCGAGCTGAGCCGGCGACCGACGGGGCACACCTTCTACGTGCTGGACGAGCCCACCACCGGGCTGCACTTCGAGGACACACGGCGCCTGCTCGAGGTGCTGGGCCGGCTGGTGGAGCAGGGCAACACCGTCGTGGTGATCGAGCACAACCTCGATGTGGTGAAGACGGCCGACTGGATCATCGACCTCGGCCCCGAGGGCGGCGACCGGGGCGGGAACATCGTGGCCGAGGGGACGCCGGAGCAGGTGGCCAAGACGGCGGGGTCCTACACGGGCGAGGTGCTCAAGAAGATGCTCAAGGGATCGCCCCTCAGGTGATCGCCCCTCAGGTGATGGCCAGCATGCGCTCGAGGGCCACCCGGGCCCAGGTCGCCGTCTCCTCGTCGACCTGAATCCGGTTGCGGACCTCGCCGTCGACCAGGCCCTCGAGCACCCAGGCCAGGTGCGGCGGGTCGATCCTCGACATGGTCGAGCAGGGGCACACCAGCGGGTCCAGGCACACGACGGTCTTGTCCGGCGACTCGTCGTCCAGCCGCTTGACCAGGTGGATCTCGGTGGCCACCCCGATCACCGACCCGGCCGGCGCGGCCGCCACGCCCCGGATCAGGGCGTCGGTCGAGCCCACCAGGTCGCCCATCTCCACCACGTCGTGGGCGCACTCGGGATGCACCATGACGATCCCGCCCGGGTGCTCCTCGCGGAAGGCCGTGACGTGCTCGGGCCGGAAGCGCTGGTGCACCGAGCAGTGGCCCCGCCACAGGAGGAGCGTCGAGTCCTTGACCTCGGCATCGGTCAGCCCGCCCAGGTCCAGGCGGGGGTTCCACACCCGCATGTCGTCGGCGCCGTAGCCGAGCTGGTACCCGGTATTGCGGCCCAGGTGCTGGTCCGGGAAGAACAACACCCGGTCGCCCCGGTCCAGGGCCCACGACAGCACGGCCCGGGCGTTGGACGACGTGCAGACGGCGCCGTCGTGGTGCCCGACGAACGCCTTGAGGGCGGCCGACGAGTTCATGTAGGTGACGGGGATCACGCCCTCCACGTCGACCACCTGCGCCAGCTCCGCCCAGGCCTCCTCCACCTGGTCGATGTCGGCCATGTCCGCCATGGAGCATCCGGCATTGAGGTCGGGCAGGAGGACCTGCTGGTGGGGGCCCGTCAGCACGTCGGCCGACTCGGCCATGAAGTGGACGCCACAGAACACGATGTACGCCGCCTCGGTCTGCTCGGCCGCCGTCCGGGACAGCCCGAAGGAATCGCCCCGGGCGTCGGCCCAGCACATGACGTCGTCGCGCTGGTAGTGGTGCCCCAGGACGAAGAGGCGGGAACCCAGCGCCGACTTGGCGGCGCCGATCCGGCGGGCCAGGTCCTCGGCGCTCGCGGCGCCGTAGCGCTCGGGGAGCGGTGGTTGGAGCCTCAGCATCTGTCTGCCCCCTTTGAGGGAGAGCACCGATGTGGCCGGCGGGGACAGCCTGGTCGCCCATCCGCGGGTGTGTCGGCCTCGGTGCGAGGTGTCGTGCCGGAAACCAGGCCGGCCGCGACAGTGTACCGGTCGCCGTCGTGCGGTGCGCGAAAGTAGTCCCGATGCAGGATCGTCCCCCGACCAGCTCCATTCCCGATGCGCCGGGGTCGTACCAGTTCCTCGATGCCGAGGGGCGGGTGCTCTATGTGGGCAAGGCGAAGTCCCTGCGTCACCGCCTGCCCAATTACTGGCAGGACTCGGCCCAGGCCCACCTGATGCCCCGCACGGCCCAGATGGTGGCCCAGGCCGACCACGTGGAGTGGGTGGTGGTCGACAGCGAGGTCGACGCCCTCATTCTGGAGCACTCGCTCATCCAGGCCCACCTGCCCCGCTACAACGTCCGGCTCAAGGACGACAAGAGCTACCCGTGGCTGGCGGTGACCGTCGGGGACGAGTGGCCCCGGCCGGCCGTGGTGCGGGGCCGCAAGCGCAAGGGGGTCCGCTACTTCGGCCCCTACGGCCAGGCCGGCGGCATCCGCTCCACCCTCGACCTCCTGGTCCGCAGCTTCCCCGTGCGCACCTGTTCGGACAACAAGTTCGTCCGTCACGAGCGCCTGGGCCGGCCCTGCCTCCTCTTCGACATCGACCGCTGCTCGGGACCGTGCGTGGGCGCGGTCGACCACGCCGCCTACGACGGCTTCGTCCAGGACCTGATGGGCTTCCTCTCGGGCGACACCGAGCCGGTCCTGGCCCGGCTCGAGGCGGAGATGCAGGGGGCCTCGGACAGCCTCGAGTTCGAGCGTGCCGCTCGCCTGCGCGATCGCATCGCCACGGCCCGCAAGGCGGCCGAGACGCAGCTGATGGTGTCCGGACGGGCCGAGGACTTCGACGTGATCGGCGTGGCCGACGACCCCCTCGAGGCCTCGGTGCAGATCTTCATCGTGCGCCGGGGCCGGGTGGTGGGGCACCGGGGCTTCGTGGCCGAGAAGGTCGAGGACCTCAGCGGTCCCGAGTTCCTGGCCCTCGTCCTCGAGCAGGTCTACGGGGCCGTCGGCGCCGAGGTGCCGCGCCGGGTGCTGGTCCCCGAGATCCCGTCCGGCTCCGACGTGCTGACCAAGTGGCTCCGCACCCGGCGCGAGGGCCCGGTCGATCTGGCCGTGCCCCGGCGGGGTGACAAGCGCGCCCTGCAGGAGACCGTCACCCGCTCGGCGGCCGAGGACCTGGCCCGCCATCGGCTCCGCCGCGCCGCCGACCACAACGCCCGCTCCAAGGCCCTGACCGAGCTGCAGGCGGAGCTGGGCCTGCGGGAGGCCCCGTTGCGGATCGAGTGCTACGACATGAGCCACCTGCAGGGCACCGACTACGTCGGCTCCATGGTGGTGTTGGAGGACGGGCTGGCCAAGCGTTCCGACTACCGGCGCTTCAAGGTGAAGACCGTCGGGGGCAACGACGACTACGCCGCCATGGAAGAGGTCCTGACCCGTCGCCTGACCGCGCTGACCCGCCCCGGGACTCAGGATCGTCCGCGCCGGTTCGCCTACCGCCCCAACCTGCTCCTGGTCGACGGGGGCAAGGGGCAGTTGGGCGTGGCGGAACGAGTCGTGCGCGAGCTGGGGCTGGACGGAGAGATCGAGCTGGCCTCCCTGGCCAAGCAGTTCGAGGAGGTCTACCGGCCCGGCCGGGCCGAGCCGGTGCGGCTGCGGCGGGGCTCCGACGCCCTGTACCTCCTCCAGCGCATCCGCGACGAGGCCCACCGCTTCGCCATCACCTTCCACCGCGAGCGCCGGGGCAAGCGCATGACCGCCAGCGCGCTGGACGGGATCCCCGGGCTCGGCCCGGCCCGACGGGCCCGCCTGGTCAAGGAGATGGGCGGCGTCAACGCCGTCAAGGCGGCTTCGCTGGAGGAGCTGCTGGCGCCGTCGTGGCTCCCCGACGACGTGGGGTTGGCCGTCTACGATGGGCTCCACACGACCGGGCCCCACAGGACGGGAGGGCGGTGACCCGTTGAGCGAATTCCTCGTGGTCACGGGCATGTCCGGGGCCGGCCGTTCCACCGCCGCCGGCACGCTGGAGGACCTGGGGTGGTTCGTCATCGACAACCTCCCCGCCGCGCTCATCATGAAGATGGTCGAGATGATCGACCTCCCCGGTTCGGAGATCGAGCGGGTGGCGCTGGTCATCGGGCGGGGCGGCGCCAACACGGGGGTCGAGTACTTCGAGGACCTGGCCGACGTGCTCGACGCGCTCCGCCAGACTCGCAACCGGGTGCGCGTCCTCTTCCTCGAAGCCTCCGACGACGTCCTGGTGCGGCGCTACGAAGGCACGCGGCGGCGCCATCCCCTGGTGGGCCGGGGCGTCGAGGAGTCGATCGCCGACGAGCGTCGGCTGCTGGAGCCCGTCCGTGACCGGGCCGATCTGCTCATCGACACCGGCGATCTGAACGCGAACCAACTGCGCACCAGGATTCTCGAGGCCTTCGACGACGTCGGCAGCGACAGCAACATGCAGACGTCGGTGGTGTCGTTCGGCTACAAGCACGGCATCCCGCTCGACGTCGACGTGGTGTTCGACTGCCGCTTCCTGCCCAACCCCTTCTGGATCGAGGAGCTGCGCCCGTACAGCGGCCTCGATGCGCCCGTGCGCGACTACGTCCTCTCCCAACCGGACTCGCAGGAGTTCCTCCAGAGAGTGGACGATCTCTTGACCGCCATCCTCCCGGCGTTCATCCGCGAGGGCAAGTCCTACCTGACCATCGCCATGGGGTGCACGGGCGGCCGGCACCGCTCGGTGGCCCTGGCCGAGGCCCTGGCCGGCCGTCTGAACGCGCATGGCCACCCGTCCTCGGTCTTCCACCGGGACGTCGACCGGTGAGGAGCGGGTCCGGCGCGGCCCGCGCCGCCCCCGCCGTGGTGGCTCTCGGCGGCGGCCACGGCACGGCGGTGACACTGCGCGCCGCGCGCGGCTACGCCGGCAGCCTGACCGGGGTGGTCTCGGTGGCCGACGACGGGGGGTCGAGCGGGCGCCTGAGCGAGTTGCTCAACGTGGTGGCCCTCGGCGACATGCGCAAGTGCCTGGTCGCCCTGGCCGCCGAGGGCTCACCTCTGGCCGCCGCCTTCGAGCACCGCTTCGACGAGGGGGAGCTGGCCGGTCATGCCCTGGGCAACCTCATCCTGGCCGGGTTGATCGAAGCCTCGGGCGACCTCGTCTCCGGCGTGCGCGAGGCGGCCACGCTGCTCGGCGCGGCGGGGGATGTCGTGCCGGCCACGGTGGAGCGGGTGGTGCTGAAGGCCAACGCGGCCACCGGCGAGGTGGCCGGTCAGGTGGCCGTGTCGCGGGCCGCCAACATCCGCACGGTGTCCCTGGTGCCGGCGGATGCCCAGCCCCCCCGGCTGGCCGTTGAGCGCATCGCGGCGGCCGACCAGGTGGTGATCGGCCCGGGTTCGCTCTTCACCAGCGTCCTGGCCGCCGTCGCCGTCACGGACATTGCCGAGGCGCTGGCCCGAACCCGGGCCCAGCGGGTGTACGTCTGCAACCTGCGCCCGCAGATCCCCGAAACGGCCGGATTCGACGTGGCGGCCCACCTGTCCGCCCTGGCCAGGCACGATGTCTCGGTCGATGTGGTCCTGTGTGACAGCAGCCAGGGCATGCCCCTCGGCCGGCTCGACGTCGGGGTGGTGGACCTGCCCCTCACCGAAGGCAACGCTCTGGTCCACAGCCCTGGCAGACTGGCGCGGGCACTCTCCAATCTGCTGGCATAGCGCCCGAAAGGAAGTCGGTGCACATGACGGTACGGGTCGGGATCAACGGGTTCGGGCGGATCGGGCGGAACTTCCTCCGTGCCGTCCTGGCCACCGGGGCGGACATCGAGGTGGTCGGCGTGAACGATCTGACCTCGGCGGCCACCCTGGCTCACCTTCTGCGCTACGACTCCTCCCAGGGGCCCATGCCCGTGCCGGTCGACGTGGAGGGGGACGACCTGCTGGTGGGGGACCGGCACATCGCGGTCCTGGCCGACCGTGATCCGGCGCAGCTGCCCTGGGGAGACCTCGGCGTCGACGTCGTGATCGAGTCCACCGGCCGGTTCACCACCCGCGAGCAGGCGGCGGGCCATCTGCACAGCACGGTCAAGCGGGTCATCATCTCGGCTCCGTCCTCAGATGCCGATGCCACGTTCGTCATCGGCGTCAACGACTACGAGTTCGATCCCGAGAAGCACTTCGTGGTGTCCAACGCGTCGTGCACCACCAACTGCTTCGTTCCCATGGTGAAGGTGATCGACGATGCGTTCGGCATCGTGAGCGGCCTCATGACCACCGTCCACGCCTACACCAACGATCAGAACCTGCTGGACCTGACCCACTCGGACCTGCGGCGCGCCCGCGCCGGTGCGGTGAACATCGTTCCCAGCACCACCGGTGCCGCGCGCGCCACCGCCCTGGTGCTCGAGTCGATGAAGGGGCGCCTGGACGGGATGTCCATCCGGGTGCCCGTGGCCGCCGGCTCCATCACCGACTTCACCGCGGTGGTCAACGGGAACCCCACCGTGGTCGAGGTCAACGCAGTGTTCGCCGAGGCGGCCATCAAGCCGCCGCTGGACCACGTGCTCGACTACACCGAGGACCCTATCGTCTCGAGCGACATCGTCCGCACGCCGGCCTCCTGTACGTTCGACGCCGGGCTGACCATGGTGCAGCCGATCAGCGACGCCCTCTCCCTGGTCAAGGTGGAGGGGTGGTACGACAACGAGTGGGGGTACTCGAATCGACTGGTGGACCTGACCGTGCTGGTCGGAGGCTGAGCCGGGTGGGCCGGGCTGTCGGGTTGGCTCGGGTCCCGCTGCTGGAGGACCTCCCCCCGCTCGACGGTCGCCGGGTCCTGGTGCGGGTGGACTTCAACGTCCCCCTCCACATCGGCATCGACGGCCGGGCCACCGTGGCCGACGACTTCCGCATCACGGCCGCCCTGCCCACCCTGCGGTGGCTGCTGGACCAGGGGGCCGACGTGGTGGCCTGCTCGCACCTGGGGCGCCCGGCCAATGCCCGTGATCCCCGTTGGGAGATGGACCCGGTGCGGGAGCGGCTCGAGACGCTGTGCCCGGGCGTGCAGCTGACGGAGAACCTGCGCTTCGACCCCGGCGAGAAGGCGAACGACCCGGTCTTCGTGGCGTCGCTGATCGAAGGGTTCGATGCCTACGTCAACGAGGCCTTCGGCGTGGCCCATCGCCGCCACGCCTCCATCATGGGGCCACCACGGTTCCTGCCCAGCGCGGCGGGTTTGCGGCTGGCCAAGGAGGTCGAGGTCCTGAGCGGCCTGCTCGACGAGCCGGCACGACCGTTCGTCGCCGTGGTCGGTGGCGCCAAGGTGGCCGACAAGATCAAGGTGCTCCGGTTCTTGGCCAAGCGGGTCGACACGCTCATCGTGGGCGGGGGCATGGCCTTCACCTTCCTGGCCGCCCTGGGACACACCGTGGGGGATTCCCTGTTGGACCCCGATCAGCTCTCGGCCTGCCGGGACCTGCTGGACTCGGGGACCGAGATCCTGCTGCCCTCCGATATCCGCGCCCTCGAGCCTGGTGGGACCTTCGGGCCCCGCGCCAGCGGCGGCATCGGCCCGCGGGGAGGCACCAAGGTCACCGAGCGCGACCTGGCCGACGGGTGGACCGGGCTCGACATCGGGCCCGACGCCGCGGCCACCTTCGCCGAGGTCGTCCGGGGAGCCGGGACCGTGCTGTGGAACGGCCCCATGGGTGCCTTTGAGGACGCCCGCTTCGCCTCGGGCACCCGGGTGGTGGCCCAGGCGGTGGCGGACAGCCGCGCCTTCTCCGTCGTCGGCGGCGGCGACAGCGCCAGCGCCCTGGAGGAGCTCGGGCTGGCCGACTGCGTGGGCTTTCTGTCCACCGGTGGGGGGGCTTCCCTCAGCTTCCTCGAGAACAGGGGCGACCTTCCCGCGCTCGATGCGTTGCGCCTGGCGGCCAACGCGCCCCGTTAGTGGCCGGCCGCCGCCCGCTCATCAGCGGGAACTGGAAGATGCACCACGACCACATCGAGGCGCTGCACACGGTGCGCGACCTCGGCTTGCGCCTGAAGGCGGAGGACGTGGCCAATGTCGATGTCTCCCTCCACCCGCCGTTCACGGATCTGCGGACCGTGCAGACACTGGTGGAGAAGGAGGCCATCCCGGTCTCGCTCGGGGCGCAGCACTGCTCCGAGGAGGATGCCGGGGCACGGACGGGAGAGGTCAGCGCGCCGATGCTGGCCCGGTTGAGCACGACCTACGTCCTGGTCGGGCACTCCGAGCGCCGGAACCTGTTCGGCATGACCGACGAGACCGTCGCCGCCACCGTGCGGGCCGTGCTCCGCCACGGGATGACCCCGATTCTCTGCGTGGGGGAGAGCGAGGAGCAGCGGGCGCGGTCTCAGACGGAGTCCACCCTCGAGCGACAGGTCCTCACCGCCCTGGCCGGGCTCGCCCCCGAGGCGCTGGCCGGGCTGGTGGTGGCCTACGAGCCCATCTGGGCCATCGGCTCCGGGCAGGCCGCCACTGCGGTCGACGCCGAGGACGCCTGCGTCTTCATCCGGGCCATGGTGGCGAAAATGGCTGATGAGGGGGCCGCCGGGGCGCTGCGGATCCAGTACGGAGGGTCGGTGCAGGCCGAGAACTGCGCCGATCTCCTGTCGGAGCCGGACGTCGACGGGCTCCTGGTCGGTGGGGCCAGCCTCCAGGCTGCCAGCTTCCTTGACATCATCCGGGCCTGTGGTGCCTGCTACCGTTCCTAGGCTGTTCCGGGCCGACACGCACTGAGTTGGAGGATTCGTGTCCGCAGTGACTTGGGTGTACATCGTGATCGAGGTCCTGGCGGCGCTGGGCTTGATCTTCCTGATCCTGATGCACAGCGGGAAGGGCGGCGGCCTGTCCGACATGTTCGGCGGGAGCGTCGGTGCGGCGGCTCAGGGCTCCACCGTGGTGGAGAGAAACCTGGACCGCATCACGGTCACGGTGGCCATCATCTTCGCCTTCACGACCCTCACCTTGGACCTGCGGCTGCAGTGACACGCCGGGGCCCTCGGCCCGGGTGGCGTCGAGGACTGGGCCTGGGCAGTTTTTTGGCCTTCGCCGTCCTCCTCGCCGGCTGCTCCGGGGCGAATTCCGCCACCACGACGGTGACCTACATCGCCGTGACCGGAGGGGCGATCTCCTTCGGGTTGGACCAGGGTCCGACGGGATGCAATCCGAACACCCCGTCGGGAGACTCCGCGGCGACCCAGGAGGTCTTGAGCGCGGTGCTGCCGAGCCCGTTCGTGGTGGGTCCCACCGGTGCCGTGGAGGCCAATCCGAACTTGATCCAGCAGTCGGAGTTGGTCAGCACCAAGCCCGAGACGATCATCTACACCTTGAACCCGCAAGCGGTGTGGTCGGACGGCATGCCCATCACGGCCAACGACTTCATCTACGCCTGGCAACAGCAACGGGCCGCTTCGCCGACCAGCCCGAGCACGGTGGCCAGCATCGCGGGATACCGGGACATCGCCTCGGTCAAGGGCTCCAACCAGGGACGAACCGTGACCGTCGTGTTCCGCACCGTGTTCGCCGACTGGCAGATGCTGTTCGCCAACCTGATGCCGGCCCACATCATGCAGACGGTGGGATGGGACCCGCACTGTGCGTCGGTCACCCCGGCCATCGACCTGTCGGGTGGCCCGTACGTGATCACCTCGGTGTCACCCGAGGCCATCGGCCTGCGCGCCAACCCGAAGTGGTGGGGGGTTCCGCCCAACTCGCGTTCCATCACGGTCCACATCGCCTCGAGTCCCGAGCAGCTGGCGCAGTGGACCCAATCGGGTTACGTCCAGGTGGCCATGCCCGCAGACCTCACCCCGGCGTATCTGAGTCAGATGACGTCACTTCCCGGCGAGCAGAGCTCGGTCGACCTCTCCGACACGTTCTTGCAATTGGAGATGGCCAGTGGCCCCACCACTCCGCTACCGGCCGCCGTGCGTCAGGCCATCGCGCTCTCCGTGGATCGCCAGGCCCTGGTGGACCAGCAGGTGATGTGGGCCCTGCCCAGCGCGGAAGTGGCGACCAGCCACATTCAGGCGCAGGGCCAGCCGGGCTACACCCCGCTGCCGGCGTCGGACACACCGCCGACGGTGCCGCAATCCACCACGACCTCCACCACCACCATCGATCAGGGTGGTGCGGTCAATTTCCCGACGACGACGAGTCCCGACCAAGCGGCCCAGCTGATGGTGTCCGCGGGCTACGTGCGCACCATCGGCAATCTCTGGCGGGATCTGCTCGGCACCCCGCTCACGCTGCGGATCGCGGTCGACGACGGAGACGCCTGGGCGGCGGCGACAGCCCCACAATTGGAGGCGCAGCTCGAGGCGGCCGGCTACACCGTCTCACTCCTGTCGGAGCCGGATGCGACCGCGGCCGGTACCACCTTGTCGACTGACGATGCCGATCTGGCGCTGCTCCCGATGTCCGGCTCGCCCTTCTACAGCCAGTCCATCGCCTGGTACTCCACGCTCCTGGGCCTCCCGGGGCAGAATGGTTCGCAGGACTGGACCAACTACAACGACACCACGTTCAATCAGATGGTGACCATGGCATCACAACAACTGAACCCCACCACGGCGGCCACCGACTACACCGCGGCGGACGCCGAGCTGTGGACCGACATGGTGGGACTTCCGCTCTTCTCCGAACCCAAAGCGCTGGTCTGGAGCCGCTCCGTGGGCGGCGTGGTGCCGTCCCCCATGGGCAACAGCCTCTTGTGGACCGCCCAGGACTGGGCCATCAAGGTCCCCGAGTCGACCGACAACACGACACCGACCATTCCGGGCCAGTAGGGCACGCGCTACGATCTCTGAGCGCTCACCCGAGTCGCACACTCTCGTCGGAGTGGCGGAATAGGCAGACGCGCCAGCTTGAGGGGCTGGTGCCCGCAAGGGCGTGGGGGTTCAAGTCCCCCCTCCGACACGATCGTTCTGGTACCAGCACGTAGCCCAACCTCCTGCAGGCTGATGACGATCGGTGGCGCTCCCACGACTTGCACCGTGATCTGATCCGGGTAGAAATGGATCGAGTCCAGGAGGTCTTCGAGCAGAGTGCCTTGCTCTCGGGGAGTGGCCTCTTCCCAGATCCGATCAAACTCCATCGATGCGAGATAGGCGGCGAGCTCGTCGAACCGGTCTGCCGCTTGGTCCATGA
>JBKQIP010000072.1:0-3992 GCA_052148295.1 Acidimicrobiales bacterium | reverse complement strand
AGGTCATCTGGGGCTCGCGCTGGGATGCCCTCCTGGCTCGGGACGTCGACGGCGTCCTGTTGGACCGCATGAACACCACGGTCGACGGCGAGTACCAGAAGCTGGCCGTGGAGTCCGGCGCCTACATCCGTGAGCACTTCTTCGGACCCGATCCGCGGCTGCGCAAGCTGGTCGACGACCTGAGCGACGACGATCTCGTCTCGCTGCCGCGGGGGGGTCACGACTACCGCAAGCTCTACGCGGCCTACAAGCTGGCCACCGAGCAGCGCGGCGCACCCACCGTGATCCTGGCCAAGACCATTAAGGGTTGGACGCTCGGACCCGAGATTGAGGCACGCAACGCCACCCACCAGATCAAGAAGATGACCCGCGCCCAGCTCATGGCGCTGCGCGACCGGCTCTACCTGACCGACGACATCCCGGACTCCGCGCTCGAGGGTGACCCACCGTACATCCGTCCACCCGAGGGATCCGATGCGATGGAGTACCTCCGGGCGCGCGGGCGGGTGCTGGCCGGTCCGGTCCCCAGCCGCGTGGTTCGCCCCGTCCGGGCCGCTCTCCCCGACGACAAGGTCTTCGAGGAGTTCGCCTCGGGGTCGGGCAGGCAGTCGGTCTCGACCACCATGGCCTTCGCCCGACTACTCCGCAACCTGGTGCGGGACCCGACGATCGGCTCCTTGGTCGCGCCGATCGTCTCCGACGAGGCCCGGACCTTCGGCCTCGAGTCGATCATCGCCGAGACCAAGATCTTCGCCCCCGAGGGTCAGCACTACGTGCCGGTCGACGCGGACCTCCCCCTTCACTACGCGGAGAGCACGTCGGGACAGCTCCTCCAAGAGGGGATCACCGAAGCCGGCGCGCTGGCGTCGTTCACCGCGCTGGCCACCGCCTATGCCACCTGGGGGCATCCGATGCTCCCGGTGTTCCTCTTCTACTCGATGTTCGGGTTCCAGCGGGTGGGGGATCTGGCGTGGGCCCTGGGCGACATCCGGGGACGGGGCATCCTGGCCGGTTGCACGGCCGGGCGCACCACGCTGCAGGGCGAGGGGCTGCAACACGACGACGGGCACTCGCCCCTCCTGGCCTCGTCAAACCCGGCGGCCGTGATTTACGACGCCTCGTTCGCCTACGAGGTGGCGGTGATCATGCAGGACGCCATCACCCGCATCCTCGGTCGGCATCCCGAGGACCGCTTCTGGTATCTCACGCTCTACAACGAGACCTACCCCATGCCGGCCCTTCCCGAAGGAGCGCAGGGCGAGGAGATCCGCCGGGGCATCGTCGACGGCATCTACCGATTCTCCGCCGGTCCGGACACGGGGAACGAGCTGCGGGCCTCGCTGTGCTTCTCCGGGCCGATGTGGAGCGTGGCCGAGGGAGCCCAGGAGCTGCTGGCCACGCGTTGGGGAGTGTCGGCCGACACGTGGGCGGTGACCTCGTGGAGCAACCTTCGCATCGATGCCCTGGAGGCCGAGCGCTGGAACCGCCTCCACCCCACTGACGTACCCCGCCGCGCCCTGATCACCGATGTGCTGGGCTCCGGTCCCCATCCCGTGGTGGCCATCACCGACTACATGCGCGCCGTACCCGATCAGGTCGCCCGTTTCATCGCCCGCCCCTACACCTCGTTGGGAACGGACGGCTTCGGTCGCTCAGATGCCCGCCAGGCTCTGAGGGAGCACTTCGAGGTCGACGCCGCACACCTTGCGCTCTCGGTCCTGAACGAGCTCGCCCGGGTGGGTCGCCTGGAGTCCTCGGTGGTCCAGAGCGCCATTGGCGAGCTGGGCATCGACGCCTCACGGATCGCCCCCTTCGTCGTCTGAACCGCCCGCAGGAACCACCCGCAGGAACCACCCGCAGGAGGTGAGGCTTCAGTGCGCGACCCAGGCGTCGGGGTCGGCCGTCATCTTCTTCACGTGGGCCGGAAGGCTGCCGGCAATGACGTCGGCCAGGGTGACCTTCTCGAGAACGGATCGGAGGCTGGCCCGCACGGCCACCCACACCTGTTGGAGGTTCTCGGCCGCACCGCCATAGGTGGTCATCTCTGGCCGGTAACCGCGGACCTCGGCCAGTGGTCCGTCCAAGGCCCGGATGACGTCGGCGATAGTGATCTCGTCGGCACCGCGAGCCAGGCGATAGCCGCCCTCGGCGCCCCGCTGGCTGGCCACGACGCCTGCTCTGCGCAGATCGGCCAGGATCGCACCGAGGAATCGGGGCGGAAGGCCCTGCTCAGCGGCCAGGTACTCCGCCGTCTGGGGCGCGCCCGCGGCCGCCAGGGCCAGTAGCGCTCGAATGCCGTAGTCGACCTTGGCCGGAATGTGCATGGTTCGATTCTGCCCTCTCGCCGGCCATGGGCACGTTCATTGCATGCCAAGATTCCCTCATGGCGAAATCGGCACTCCACCTGACCGGTGACAAGGAGGCTGACGCTCTGCTCAGCAAGGACCCCCTGGCCCTCCTCATCGGGATGGTTCTCGACCAGCAGATACCGATGGAGCGCGCCTTTTGGGCCCCGGCCGAGCTGGCCCGACGGATGGGGGGCTCGCTCAATGCGTCCGAGATCGCCTCCATGGATCCCGAGCAGTTCAGCGCGCTCTTCAAGGAACGGCCCGCGCTGCACCGCTTCCCCGGGTCCATGGCCGGTCGGGTACAGGCCGTCTGCCGCATCGTGGTCGACGAGTACGGCGGGAAGGCCGGCGCCCTGTGGAGCAAGCTGCCCGACGGAAACGCGCTCATCGAGCGGCTCACCGCTCTGCCCGGCTTCGGCGAGCAGAAGGCCCGCATCTTCGGCGCCCTCCTGGGCAAGCAGCTCGGGGTGCAGCCCGAGGGGTGGCGCGCCGCCACCGCTCCGTTCGGCGAGGCGGGCTCGTACCTATCCGTGGCGGACATCACCGATACCGAGAGCCTGGACAAGGTGCGGGCGCACAAGCAGGCCACGAAGGCCAAGGCGCGCGCCAAAGCGTGACGCCGCCCCGCGCCATCGCGGACCTCCACCTCTATCTGTGCACAGCCGACCGTCCCGATCTCGCCCGCTTCCTGGCCGACGACATCGCCGGCGGGGTGGACGTCGTCCAGCTGCGCGACAAGCGTCTGGAGGCCAGACCGCTCATCGAGCGGGCTCGCCTCGCCCGCTCGGTGTGCGCCGACCACGGGGTGCCCTTCATCCTCAACGACCGACCCGACCTGGCCCTCGAGGTCGGTGCCGACGGCGTCCACGTGGGGCAGGACGACGCCCCGGCCGCACTGGCCCGTCGTATCCTCGGCCCGGAGGCGGTCATCGGCCTCTCGACCCATGGCCCGGGCGATCTGGCCGGTGCGGCCGGTCCGTCGGGCGCGGTGCTCTCCTACCTCTCCGCCGGGCCGGTCGAACCCACGCCCACCAAGCCGGGCCGTCCCGGTACCGGCCTGGACTACCTGCGCCTGGCCACCGAGCGGTCGCTCCTCCCGGTCTTCGTGACCGGCGGTGTCACTCCCGAGAGCGTCCCCGGCCTGGCCCGCTCCGGCGCCCGCCACTTCGTCGTCGTGCGCTACCTGACCGAGGCCGGGCAGCCCCGGCGGGCCGCCCGCACGCTGCGTGACGCCATAGACGACTCGCTCAGCCGCGCAGGCCCGGGAGCTTGATCCCGCTCCAGCTGGCGCGCTCGGTGCCGCCGGGGTCGTGCTCGACCAGCGGCTCGAGGCCCAAGAGCATGGTCGCCCGGGTCTCGAGGATGTAGGGCGGCCAGGGGGGAAGGCCGTCGTGGCCGGGCGCGCCGGTGTGGGCCAGGGCGCTGAGCGCGCCGCTCATCATGGAGGCCAGCGGCCCGGCGTGCGGGCCCTGGGACATGGGGGCCTTGTCGACGTTGTCGAAGAAGTACGGCATGTCGATGCCGTGGGGGGAGCGCACGCGGCCCTGGGGATCCCTGGGGCCCCAGGTGCACAGGTGCATGTAGGTGGGCCGGCCGCCGCCCTCCACCTTGGCCTCGGCCAGCCGGATCTGGGGGATCCGGAAC
>JBKQIP010000071.1:0-28910 GCA_052148295.1 Acidimicrobiales bacterium | reverse complement strand
GGTGCCCTCGGCCTGGGTGAGCGTCCCGGCCAGGGAGACGGCCGGGCCGCCGAAGGACACGTTGCCGTCGGCGACCAGGCTGCCGGTCAGCGGCAGGTCGCTTTCGTCGGTCAGCGACGACTGCGCGTCGATCGAGGTCAACCCGGTCAAGGCGTTGTCCCCGGCCGGGTCGTCGACGGCCGAGTTCTCGGCGACGGTGACGTGGGCCGACACCAGGTGGCTGACGTCACCGGGCAGGACCACCACCGCGCCGAGAGCGTTGATGGTGCCACCGGTGAGGGTCCCGTCACTCAACTGGGGCAGGCCGGTCACCGTCGTCGTACCGCCGTCCGCATCCAGGATGCCGCCGCTGCCGAAGACGACGTCGCTGCTGTCGAGCGCGCAGGTGCCGTCGGTGTAGATGGTGCCGCCCTGGTCGTCGATCTGCGCGGCGTCGATGCGGGCGTCGGTCATGTCGATCCGGCCGAAGAAGCCGGGCGTGAGGTCGACGTCCTCGGCGACCTCGGCAGTGAGCGGCTCGGCCGGGGTCCCCTCGAGGGCGATGCCCTGTTCGCTCCCGATCTGCAGCGAGTGGATGCGGATCGAGACGTCGGTGAGCACATCGTCGCCGGTGGTGGTGATGCACACGTCGCTGGACGGCCCGGGGACCTCCCCGGTGCTCCAGTTGGAGGGGATCGTCCACTGCGGGCTGCTGGCCAGCCCGACCCAGCTGTCGGTGCAGGCCGGGGTGCCCGCCGGGACGGCCGCCGAGCCGCCGGCGGTGGCGCCGGCGGCCGTGGCCGCAGCCAGGGCGGGCCAGGCGACGAGGGCGATCGCCGCCGCCGAGGCCGCCAGCAGGGGGAGGGCGGTGCGCCGCCGGCGCACCGGGACCGCCGGTCTCGTGGTCGAGCCGCCCCTCGGGTCGGAGGAGTCTCGGGGGCACCGAGCCCCGCGGCCATGGCGCGCCTGATGCATGTGATCCTCCCCTTCGCTTCCGGGTCATCTCGGGCCGCCCCGGCATGCCAGAGCGGGCGGAGCCCGACAACAGCTGCTTCCCCCCGTACTACGGACGGCGGGCCGGGATGGATTGGCCCGATGGCTTGACCGGGACGAGGTGGACCGGAGCGGATTGACCCGCCGTCAGGTCGGTTCGGAGGGAACCGTGGGGTACCCCGCGGCCTGCCAGGCGGCGAAGCCACCGGCGAGGTCGGTGCTGTTCCGCCGGCCCATGGCGACCAGGCTGGCCGCGGCCAGGCTGGAGGCGTAGCCCTCCTGGCACATGACGACGACGGTGCGCTCGGCGTCACCGGCCTCGGGGAGGCGGTGCGAACCGGCGGGGTCGAGCCGCCATTCGAGGTCGTTGCGCTCGACGATGAGCGCGCCGGGCACGTGGCCCGAGGCCGCCCGCTGGGCGGCGGGGCGGATGTCGATCAACAACCCGCCCTCGTCGAGGATCTGCCGGGTCCGGTGGGCATCGGCCCGCGCCAGGTGCCGGCGGGCCTCGTGGAGCAGCTCGTCGACGCCGCTCACGGCGCCCAGGTCGGGTCGGCCCGGTACTCGGCCCGCTCGACCACCAGTCCCGCGCCCTGCCGGCGGTAGAAGGTCATGGAGGCCATGGGCGGAGCGTAGAGGTGGAGGCTGGTGGCCGGCGCGTCCTCGGCGTTCACCACGTCGTGGACGTAGGTCGGGCCGAACGCCGCGCCGTCCCCCCGGCCGATGCGGCGACGGACCAGTTGGCCGGCGGGGCCGACGCCGTGCTCCTCCAACGCGCCCCGAACCACCCAGAGCGCCCCCGACGACCCACCGTGGTCGTGCAGCTCGAGTCCGTGGTCCTTGGGCCAGTGGATGGCCCAGATCTCGAGGTCGTCGGTGAGCTCGAGCAACTCGTAGGAGCGGGCCGACAGGTGCGGTCGGGCCCCGGGGAGCCGGTCCTCGAATTCCGTGGCGTACGACCGGACCAGGGCCAGCAGCTCCGGGGGGTTCACGCCGGCGGCGACGCCGGCACCGAGACCCGCGCCGAACGGCGCCTGGGGCGGGCGGGGTCGGCCGGCTGCGGCCTCGATGATCGTCACGGTGGGCTCCTCGCTAAAACCTTTAATCCAGATCAGTTTAGTCATATTTTGGCCCGGAGGCCAAGCCGGGTCCCCGAGGGTGCGGGTGGGTGTGCACGGCCGGATCGGCTGGGCCAAGGTAGGAGGACACGCATCACGAAGAGCACGCACCCGAAGACGAGCACGCACCCGGAAGAGGCCACGAAGAGCAGAGCGGGCGCCGGCGGTCGGGGACCGCCGGCGCCGGAGGGAGCAGCGACATGCCACCACGAGGTCGGGCCCAGGCGACCGCCGCGTTCGCCCCGGCCCCGCTGGGCCCGTTGACCCTGCGCAACCGGATCATCAAGGCCGCCACCTTCGAGGGGGTCATGCCCGGCGGCGCGGTGAGCGACGAGCTGGTGGCCTTCCACCGCCGGGTGGCCGCCGGCGGGGTGGCCATGAGCACCGTGGCCTATCTGGCCGTCTCCCCCGAGGGCCGCACCGACCGGCACTGCATCCTGCTGGGCCCCGAGTCGCTCCCCGGCCTGCGCCGGTTGACCGACGCCGTGCACGCCGAGGGTGCGGCCGCCGCGGCCCAGATCGGGCATGCCGGGCCGGTGGCCAACGCCCGCTCCAACCGGGCCCCCTCCCTGTCGCCGTCGGGGGGCTGGACGCCGCTGGGCACGCGGCTGCGCGCCATCGACGCCGCCGGGATCGACCGGGTCACCGAGGACTACCGGCGCGCCGCCGGCGCCGCGGTGGAGGCGGGCTTCGACAGCATCGAGGTGCACGTCGGCCACAATTACCTGCTCAGCGCCTTCTTGAGTCCCAAGCTCAACCGGCGCGACGACCGCTTCGGGGGCAGCGTGGAGAACCGGGCCCGGTTCCCCCGCGAGGTGCTGCGGGCCGTGCGCGACGCCGTGGGCGACCGCGCCGCGGTCACCGCCAAGCTCAACATGGCCGACGGGGTCCCCGGCGGCCTGTGGCTCGAGGACAGCCTCGAGGTGGCGGCCCTGTTCGAGTCCGACGGCGTGCTCGATGCCATCGAGCTGACCGGCGGGAGCTCCCTGGCCAACCCGATGTATCTCTTCCGGGGCGAGGCACCCCTGCGCGAGTTCGGTGCCACGCTCCCCGGTGCGGCCCGCTTCGGCTTCAAGCTCATCGGCAGCCGCTTCCTGCGGACCTACCCGTTCGAGGAGGCGTTCTTCCTGCCCTACGCCCGCCAATTCCTCAACACCCTGTCCCTCCCGCTCATCCTGCTCGGCGGTATCACCCGCATCGAGACGGTGGACGCCGCCCTGGCCGAGGGCTTCGCCTTCGTGGCCATGGCCCGGGCGCTCCTGCGCGAGCCCGACCTGGTGGCGCGCATGGAGGCGGGCCGGGCCACGTCCTCGCTGTGCATCCACTGCAACCAGTGCATGCCCACCATCTATTCGGGGACCCGCTGCGTCCTGGTGAAGGCGGACGCCCCCGCTACGCGCTGACCGGGGGCCGCCGGTGGGCCCACGGCGCCGCCGTCTCGAGCTGGGCGGCCAGCGTGAGCAGCGTCTCCTCGTCGCCGGAGCGCCCGACGAACTGGGTGCCGATGGGAAGCCCGCCGTCGTTCCAGTGCAGGGGCAGCGAGACGGCGGGCTGGCCCGTGACGTTGAACGGCGGCGTGAACGGCACGTAGGCCGCGGCCCGGAAGAGCCCGGCCAGCGGCTCGCCCGGAGGCGAGTCGAACGTCCCCAGGGGCGCCGGCGGCTCACCCAGGGTGGGGGTGATCAGGACGTCGACGTCGTCGAAGAAGGCCACCACCTGGCGGCTCAGCTTCTGCAGCTCCTGCACCGAGGTGAGATAGCGACCGGCATCGATCGACCGCCCCAGCTGGACCAGGGCCCAGGTCAGCGGCTCGACGTCCTCCTCGGCGGCGGTGCGCCCGAGCCGCGCCTCCCAGTCCGCCAGGGCCCAGGCGTTGCCGGCCGCCCAGGTGTTGACGAAGTGCTCGGTGAAGGCGTCCCCGTCGACGTCGAGCTCGGCCGGCTCGACGTGGTGGCCCAGCTCCTCGCAGCGGGCCGCCGCCTCCTGCGCCGCCGTGACGCAGTCGGCGTGCACGTCGCTGGCCGTGGGTGAGGCGGTCATGACGGCGACGCGCAGCGGCGTGGCCGGGGCGGTCAGGGCGGCGGCGAACGAGGTGCCGCGCCGCGCCGGAGCCCGGTAGGGATCCCCGGGCATCGGGCCGGCGGTGGCGTCGAGGATGGCGGCGCTGTCGCGCACCGTGCGCGTCACCACGTGCTCGACCACCAGGCCGCCCATCAGGTCGCCGTACTGCGGGGCCAGCGAGACGCGGGCCCGGGTCGGCTTGAGGCCGACCAGGCCGCAACACGCCGCCGGGATGCGGATGGACCCGCCACCGTCATTGGCGTGGGCCACCGGCACCAGGCCCGCGGCCACCGCGGCGGCCGAGCCGCCCGAGGACCCGCCGGTGGAGTGCCCGGTGTTCCAAGGATTGCGCGACGGGCCGAAGCGGACCGGCTCGGTGGTGGGCAGGATCCCGAGCTCGGGCGTGTTCGTCTTGCCGCAGACCACGAGGCCGGCCCGTTCGAACCGCGCCGTGAGCTCCTGGGTGACGGTGGAGCGGTAGTCGCCGGCGAACCGCAGCCCCTCGCTGAACGGCGTGCCGGCCAGCTCCGCGACGAGGTCCTTCAGGAGGAAGGGCACGCCCCGGAAGGGCCCGTCGGGCAGCGGGCCGGCGGCCTCGGCCCGGGCCCGGTCGAAGAGCGGGTGGATGACGGCGTTGAGCACGGGGTTCAGCTTCTCGATGCGGGCGATCGCCCCCTCGACCAGTTCGGCCGGCGAGACCTCCTGGTGGCGGACCAGCGCGGCCTGGGCCGTGGCGTCCATCCAGGCCGTGTCGTCACTCATGGCGGCCACGGTAGTCATACCGCCCCGGTGCCGCCCGGGGCTCAGGAGGCGGCGAACGTCTCCTCGGGCAGGCGGCGGGCGCCGGTCCGGATGGCCACCGCGTCGCTCACCGTCACGTCGGCACCGCACGCCTCGCAGCGGCGGCGGTCGTCCAGCTCCCCGCCGCAGCCCCGGTGCTGGAGGATGATCGGCCGCTCGCCCTCGAGGGCATAGCGGTCCCCCCACTTGAGCAGGGCCACCAGCACGGGCCACAGGTCGGCCCCCTTCTCGGTGAGGCGGTACTCGTGGCGCAGCGGGCGCTCCTGGTAGGGCCGCTTGTTCACGATGCCGTGCTCCACCAGCCGCTCGAGGCGGGCCTGCAGGATGTTGCGGGCCACCCCCAGGTCCCGTTGGAGGTCCTCGAAGCGCCGGATGCCCATGAAGACGTCCCGCAGGATCAGGATGGTCCAGCGCTCCCCGATGATCTCGAGGGTCGAGGCCACGGGGCAGTACTGGGTGGGGTAGTCCCGCTTCAACATTCCTCCAGCCTATCCCCTTTTCTTCCTAAAGCGTTGCATGGAACTACTCGGCTCGCTATGGTCCGTTTTATGACACAACGCACTGAGTCTCACCAAGGGACGCCGACGTCCCACCGGCCCGCCGTCACCGCCCTGGTGGTGCTCACCGGGGTGTTCCTGTCCTCCCTCGACCTGTTCATCGTCAACATCGCCTTCCCCAGCATGGCGGCCGACTTCCACGGCGAGAGCCTGAGCTCGCTGTCGTGGGTGCTGAGCGCATACACCATCGTGTTCGCCGCCCTGCTGGTGCCGGCCGGACGCTGGGCCGACCGGGCCGGGCGCAAGCGGGCGTTCTTGATCGGGCTGGGCATCTTCTCCGCCTCGTCGGCCCTGTGCGCGTTGAGCCCCTCGCTCGGCCTGCTGGTGGCCGCCCGCATCCTCCAGGCCTCCGGGGGAGCGCTCATGCTGCCCACCTCGCTCGGCCTCCTCCTCCCGGCCTTCGGCCCGGCGCGCCGGGGTGCCGCCATCGGCCTGTGGTCGGCCGTCGGCGGGGCCGCCGCCGCCCTGGGCCCACCCATCGGCGGCCTCCTGGTCCAGGTCAGTTGGCGCTGGGTCTTCCTGGTCAACCTCCCCTTCGCCCTGGCCGCCCTGGTGGTCGGGGTGAGGGTGCTCGGTGAGGTGCGGGACCCCGCCGCCCACAAGGCCGACCTGTTGGGGGCCGGCCTGCTGACCGTGGCCGTGGCCAGCCTGGTGGCGGCCATCGTGAAGGGCTCGGACTGGGGCTGGGTGAGCCCCCCCATCGTGGGCACCCTGGCCCTGGCCGCCCTCTCGACCCTCTGGCTGGTCCGGCGCTCGCGCCGCCACCCCGACCCCATCATCGAGCCCGCCGTGATCCGGCACCGGGGCGTCGCCCTGGCCGACGCCAGCGCGCTGGTCTTCTTCGGCGGCTTCGGTGCCCTGGTCCTGGGCTCGGTGCTGTTCCTCACCGGGGTGTGGCACCAGTCGGTGCTCCGGGCCGGGTTCGAGCTGGCGCCCGGGCCCCTGCTGGCCGGGCTCTTCGCCTTCCCGGGAGGCCTGTTGGGGGCGAGGCTCGGCCACCGGGCGGTGGGGACGGCGGGCCTGCTCCTCTTCATGGCCAGCGGTGCCTGGTGGGCCTGGCGGATCGGCGCCGTCCCCGACTACCCGGGTGCCTACCTCCCCGGTTCGGTCCTGGGGGGGATCGGCGTCGGCCTGGTGCTGCCCTCGCTCGGCGGCGCGGCCACCGCGCCCCTGCCGCCCGAGCGCTTCGCCACCGGCACCGCCCTCTACGCCATGTGCCGGCAGATCGGTCTGGCCCTCGGCGTGGCCTGCGTGGTGGCCCTGCTCGGCACGGCCACCGGCGCGACGGCCGTGCCGGACTTCCACCGCGCCTGGGTCTTCATGGCGGCCTGCAGCCTGGTCTCGTGCCTCATCTTGTGGAGGATCGGCCCCCCCACCCGGGTGCGCCGGGATTCGGTGTCGGCCTTCGTGGCCGACCGCGAGGCCTATGCGCTGGACCTCTCCAGATAGGCCGGGTTGGCCACCAGGAGCTGGTCACGGGCGGCCGCGGCCAGCGCCGGGCCCACCTCCGGGCGGTGGTCCAGCGAGCCCGACCGGAGGGCGGACGCCAGGGCGCCGTCGTCGTCGAACCCGAGGCCGGCGAGCCGCCGGGCATGGGCCGCGGCCAGGGCAGGCCCGAGGCGGAGCTCCCGCTCGACGGTGTGCAGGGCGTTGCGGGCGATCCGCGCCGTGAAGCGCGCCCCGCCGTCGCTCTGCGCCATGCCGGTCGACTCGAGGTACTCACCGACGGCCTCCACCAGCTCCGCGGCCGTGGGCCGGCCGAAGGGGGCACCGGGGTCGCCCGCCGGGGCCCGATCGGCCGAGTTGGCGTCGCCGCCGAGCGCCTTGGCGTCCTCTTCGGCCGTGCCCGCCGGGGCCACCCCGAGCAGGGTGAAGAGGTCCCACTCGCTCTCACAGACGCGCCGGCCGATGGCGGCCAGCTCGACCGAGCGGGTGGCGCCACTCAGATGGGCCGAGGCCTGCAGGGCGCAGATGACGGCCCACTTCACCGTGGCGAAGACCTCCCACCACCGGACCCGGGCCGGTGTGATCTCCCCGCCGCCCGCAGCGGCGTAGGCCCCCAGCAGCTCGTCCAGCGAACCGAAGCCCCCCACCGCTCCGGGGCCCCCGAAGCGCCAGGCCGGGGCGCAGAGCCACCCGATGTCCTCGGCCGGGTCGCCGGCGTGGGCCAGTTCCCAGTCGAGCACGGCCCGCAGGCCCTCGGGGCCCACCAGCAGGTTGCCCGTCCGGAAATCGCCGTGCACCGTCACCCGCGGGCCCGCGGCGGGACGGTGGGCCTCCAGCCAGCGCCAGCCGAGCTCGAGGGCGGGGCGGGGTTGACCCAGGGCATCGAGGTAGGGCCGCGGATCGCCCAGCGGGTCGTGCGGGCTGAGCCCGTCGATGGTGGCCGGGTCGATGGCGTGGATGGCGGCCAGCGCCTGCCCGCACTGCGCCGTGAGGGCCCGGCGCGCCCCGGCCCACTCGGGGTCGCGCAGGATCTTGCGCGGGATGGTCTCCCCCGCCACCCGCTCGACCACCAGCCAATCAGCGCCCAGGGCGTCGGCGTCGGTCCCGGGCGCGCCCGCCTCGCCGCCGGCCCGGCCCAGCGCCACCACCCGGGGCACCGGGACGCCGGCCCCGTGAGCGGCCCGCAGAAGGGCGGCCTCCACGCCGGCCCGTCCGCCCGGCCCGGCCCCGTCACCCCGGTCCTGTTGGAGGATGAGGGGACGGGGGGCGCCGCCGGGGGGCTCGAGGTCGAAGGAGCTGGTGATCCTCGATGCCCCGCCCGAGAGCCGACGCAGGTCGCGCACCGTCCCGCCCAGCCGGCGGCCCAGCGCGTCGGCCAGCCCGGCGGTGGTCGGCGCCGGCACGGGTCAGGTGACCGCGACGACTGGCCTCCCGCCGTCGTCGAGCTGGTGCAGGTACTCGCAGATGCCGTAGCCGGTGCGCTCCCGGCCGTCCGCTCCCGTGCAGGTCCAGCGGGCCAGGCCCTCGTTGACCATGGTGCCCCCGGCCCGCCCGATGTCGGCCACCCGCAGCACGTCGCCGCGCAGGTCGTAGGTGCGGCCCGCCTTGTCGAGGACGCCCAGGTGCACCACCCGCTGGGTCACCCGGTCGTCGGCGAGCTCGGTGCGCAGGCGCCACTCGGCCACGCTGGTGGCCCGGCCCGGCTCGCCGTCCCACACCCAGCCCCGGTGCAGGTCGCCCGCCTCGGTCCCCAGGCGGATGCCGCCGAAGTGCAGGTCCTCGCCCACGTTGATGCTGAACCAGCGCCACATGGGCGGCCCGCCCCAGCGGCGCGGCCCCCAGGAGCGGTCCCGGTTGCCGAGCGCCCCCCGCCAACGGTGGCGCACGCCGTCGACCTCGACCCAGCCGCTCCAGCGCCCGGCCTGCTCGAGATGGCCCTTGCCCACGGTGCCCGCCGCGGCGGCGGCCTCGGCCGAGCGGCTCCCCCCGCCCCCCTGGCCGTCGGTGCCGATGGCCGGGGTCAGCGCATCGAAGCGGACGTCGAGGGCCACCGGCACCTGGCGGGTGGCCGAGGCCCCCGTGGCACAGGGCCGGGCCGGCACCTCGGCCGCCGCCGTGAGCCGCCACGAGGCCAGCGCCTCGAGCATCTCGTAGCGGACGACCCCCACCTCCAGCACGGTGTCGACCATCTCGTGCTGTTTCCGCACGCTGCGGTACTCGGCCAGCTCCCCGCCGGGCAGCCAGAGCGACAGGCCCACGTCCATCGTCCCCTCGTTGGGGCGGATGCCGATGCGGGTGAACAAGCCGCTGTCGGTGGCCGGGTCGTAGGCGTTGAAGTAGTAGGACTCGCTCCAGGCGGCGTCCCCCTCCACAGGGTGGGCCAGGTCGTGGCGGGGCTCGAGAACGGGCACGCCTACACCGGTCCGGCGGAGGGGCGCGCGCCGTCGGGGTGTGTGAAACTCACCGGGCAAACGTAGCGACGATCCGTGCGACCGTCGATCGGTACCGACGGGGGAGAAGGATGCGGGCAGCGGTGACCAGGGGCGGGGCTCTGGTGGTGGGGCGGGTGGACGACCCCGTCCCGGGACCGGGCCAGGTGGTGGTGCGCTCGCTGGCCGCCGGCATCTGCGGCTCCGACCTCCACGCGCTGGCCGACTTCGGGCACTTCACCGGGCTCATGGACCGGGTGGGCGTGCCCGCCCTCGACCCCGGGCGCGACACCGTCTTCGGCCACGAGTTCTGCGCCGAGGTGGTGGCCCACGGTCCCGACACGGCCGGCACCCTCCCGGCCGGCACCCGCGTCTGCTCGGTGCCCATCGTGGCGGGACCGGGCGGGGTGGAGCAGGTCGGGTACTCCAACACCTACCCGGGGGCCCTGGCCCAGTTCATGGTGCTCCAGGAGATGCTGCTGCTCCCCGTGCCCGACGCGCTGGCCACGGACCTGGCCGCCCTGACCGAGCCGCTGGCCGTGGGCGAGCACGCCGTCGGCCTGGCGGACCTGCGCCCGGGCCAACCCAGCCTGGTGGTCGGCTGCGGACCGGTGGGTCTGGCCGTCATCGCCGCCCTCAAGGGGCGGGGCCACGGCCCGGTCGTCGCGGCCGACTTCTCCCCCACCCGGCGGCGGCTGGCCGAGGCCTTCGGCGCCGACCGGGTGGTCGACCCGGCGACCGAGTCCCCCCACGACTGCTGGGCCGGCTTCGGGGTCGCCACCACCATCATGGAGCGGACGGGCGCCGGCATGCTCGGTGCCGAAGTGACCGACCCGGTCATCTTCGAGGCGGTGGGCGTGCCCGGCATGCTGCAGGCGCTCATCGCCGAGGCGCCGCCCCGCAGCCGCATCGTGGTGGTCGGCGTGTGCATGCAGCCCGACACCATCGAGCCCTTCCTGGCCGTGACCAAGGAGATCGAGCTGCGCTTCTCCTTCGGCTACAGCCCGGCCGAGTTCGCCGCCACCTTGCACCGGCTGGACGCGGGGGTCCCCGGGGCCGACCGCCTGGTCACCTCCGCCGTGGACCTGGACGGTGCGCCCGGGGCCTTCGCCACGCTGCGCTCGCCCGGCGAGCACGGCAAGATCCTGGTCCACCCCTGACGAGACGCCCCCCGACGAGCCACCCCCGACCCCCGACGAGCCACCCCGGACGACCGACGAGCCACCCCCGACGAGAGGAACGCACCCGCCCATGACCACCCTGCCCGCCGCCGACCCCCTGCGCTTCGGCATCTTCCTGGCCCCGTTCCATCCGGTGGGCCAGAACCCGACCCTGGCCCTCGAGCGCGACCTGCAGCTCATGGAGCACCTCGACGCCCTGGGCTTCGACGAGGCCTGGATCGGCGAGCACCACTCGGCCGGCTTCGAGATCATCGCCTCGCCCGAGGTGTTCATCGCCACCGCGGCCCAGCGCACCCGGCACATCAAGCTGGGCACCGGCGTGTCGTCCCTGCCCTACCACCACCCCTTCATGCTGACCGACCGCCTGGTCCTGCTCGACCACCTGACCCGGGGCCGCCTCATGATCGGGGTCGGACCGGGCGCCCTGCCCTCGGACGCCTTCATGATGGGCATCGACCCGGCCCGCCAGCGCGACATGATGGAGGAGTCGCTCGAGGCCATCCTCCTGCTGCTGGCCGGCGGCGAGCCGGTCACCATGGAGACGGACTGGTTCAAGCTGGTCAAGGCCCGCCTGCAGCTGCGGCCCTACCAGCGGCCCTTCCCCGAGGTGGCGGTGGCGGCCCAGGTGTCGCCGGCCGGGCCCCGGGCCGCCGGCCGTTTCGGCTGCAGCCTGCTGTCCATCGGGGCCACCTCGGCCGGTGGCTTCGACGTGCTCGGCCTGCACTGGGACGTGATGGAGGAGCGCGCCGCCGAGTTCGGCACCACGGTGGACCGCTCCCGCTGGCGCCTGGTCGGGCCCATGCACGTCGCCGACACCAAGGAGCAGGCCATCGCCGACGTCGCCTTCGGCCTGCCGCAGTGGGTCGACTACTTTCAGCGCGTGGCCGCCCTCCCCCTGGCCCCCGACACGGCCAACCACGCCACCCTGGTCGACGCCCTCAACGCCTCGGGCTTCGCCGTGATCGGCACCGTGGAGGACGCCATCGCCCAGGTCCAGCGCCTGCGCGAGCAGTCCGGCGGCTTCGGCACCTTCCTGCTCATGGGGCACGACTGGGCCGACACCGAGGCCACGCGCCACTCCTACGAGCTGATCGCCCGCTACGTGGCGCCGCCGTTCCAGGGCTCGGCGGCCACGCTGACGGCCAGCCGGGACTGGGCCGCCGAGAACCGCCCCGAGTTCATCGGCGCCGCCGGCAACGCCGTGATGTCGGCCATCGCGCAACACGCCGAGGAGAAGGCGGCGAAGTCCACCCGTGTCTGAGCCCGCACCCGCCGTCACCCACGAGCAGATCCCGGCCAACGGCATGGAACTGCACGTGGCCGTGGCCGGACCCCCCGAGGGGACCCCGGTGGTGCTGTGCCACGGCTTCCCCGAGCTGTGGTACTCCTGGCGCCACCAGCTCGGCGCGCTGGGCGACGCCGGCTACCGCGCCATCGCCCCCGACCTGCGCGGCTACGGCGGGAGCAGCCACCCCAAGGGGGACGTGGCCGCCTACGGCTCGGACCGGCTCACCGGCGACCTGTGCGGCCTGCTCGACCACTACGGCTACGACCGGGCCGTCTTCTCCGGCCATGACTGGGGCGCCATGACGGTGTGGGAGCTGGGCCGGCTCCACCCCGACCGGGTGGCCGCCATCTACAACATGAGCGTGCCCTACTCGCAGGCGCCGGCCCCGCCGACCGAGATCTTCGAGGCGATCTTCGCCGACAGGTTCTTCTACATGCTGTACTTCCAAGAGGTCGGGCCGGCCGAGGCCGAGCTCGAGGAGGACCCGCGTGCCTTCCTGCGCGCCATGCTCTACTCGGCCTCGGGCGAGGGCCTGGCCGCGACGGGGCTGACGCCCGACCTGCCCCGCGCCGGCACCCGCTTCACCGACATGCTGACCCCCGCCCCGGCCCGGCTGCCGGCCTGGCTCACCGAGGCCGACGTCGACGTCTACGCCGCGGCCTTCGCCGCCGGCGGCTTCTTCGGCCCGCTCAGTTTCTACCGCAACATCGACGCCAACTGGGAGCGCAGCAAGGACATCCCGCCGTCGGTCTTCACCATGCCCACCGGGTTCCTCACCGGCTCGCGGGACCCGGTGGTGGCCATGATGCCCGGTGCCGCCGAGGCCATGGCGGGCGCATTCCCCGACTTCCGCGGCGTCACCTCGGTGGAGGGCGCCGGCCACTGGGTGCAGCAGGAGCGCCCGGCCGAGACCAACGCCGCCCTGTTGGGCTTCCTCGCCGCGCTGTGACCCCGCTGCGGTGACCTACTCCATCGTCGCCCGCGACCCGGCCTCCGGCCAGCTCGGCGTGGCCGCCCAGAGCTGCTACTTCGCCCTCGGACGGGTGCTGCCCTGGGCCCGGGCCGGGGTGGGCGCGGTGGCCACGCAGGCCATGGTCGACCCGGCCTACGGGCCCCGCTGCCTCGACCTCCTGGCCGCGGGCGTCCCGGCCGCCGGCGCGCTGGCGCGGCTGCGGGCGGCCGATGCGGGACGCGAGCTGCGCCAGGTCGCCCTGGTCAGCGCCCAGGGAGAAGTGGCCTCCTTCACCGGCGCGCAGTGCATCGACCAGGTGGGCCACGCGCAGGGGGAGGGCTACTCGGCCCAGGCCAACATGATGGCCGGGCCCGGCGTCGGCGAGGCCATGGCCGCCGCCTTCGCCTCGGCCACCGGCCCGCTGGCGGGACGCCTGCTGGCCGCGCTGGGGGCGGCCGAGGACCGGGGCGGCGACGCCCGCGGACGGATGTCGGCCGCCCTGCTGGTGGTCGACGGGGTTCCCCACGACCGGCCGTGGGAGGGCGTGCTGATCGACGTGCGGGTGGACCACCATCCCGACCCGCTCACCGAGCTGGCCCGCCTGGTCGACGTGGCCGAGGCGTACCACCTCTGCGACGGGGCCGAGGACGCCCTGGTCCGCGGGGACCCGGCGGCGGCGCTGGCCCAGGCCCAGGCCGGCCTGGTCCTGCTGCCGGACGACGGCAACCTCCTCCTCGGCTACATCGGCGCCCTGGTCGGGGTGGGCCGGCTGGACGAGGCGGCGCTCGAGGTCCACCGACTGGTGGAGCGGCGCCCGGCCTGGGCGGGGATCCTGCGGGCCGTGACCGAACGGGGCATCGTCCCCCTGCCCGACGGCGCCGACATCGAGACGCTCCTGCCCCCCGTGGCCCAGCCGGAGCGGCCGGAGCGGCCGGAGCGGTGAGCGTCACGCCGCTCACGCCGCTCACGCCGCTGCCCCCCCAGCCGGCGGGCCTGCCGTGGCCGGGGCCGGGGGCCGAGTGGCCCGAGGCCGAGGTTCCCCCCGGCGTCGCCCTCGAGGACCTGCTCGACCGGGCCTGCGACGACACCGGGCCGCTGGCCACCACCTACGCCGTGGTGGTGGTCCACCGGGGGCGGCTGGTGGCCGAGCGCTACCACGGCGCGCTGCCCCACTTCGACCGCCCCCCCGAACCGGTGACGGCGCGGACCCCGCTGCTCAGCTGGTCCATGGCCAAGTCGGTGCTGCACGCCGCCGTCGGCCTGCTGGTGGGCGACGGCTGGCTCGACCCCGACCGGCCGGCCGACGTGCCCGAGTGGTCGGACCCCGGTGACCCCCGCCACGCCATCACGCTGAACCACCTGCTGGCCATGCGCGACGGCCTCGACTTCGTCGAGGACTACGTCGACGAACGGGTCTCCGACGTCATCGAGATGCTGTTCGGCGCCGGACAGGCCGACATGGCCCACTTCGCGGCCGACCGCCCCCCGGCCGCGGCGCCGGGGGAGCGCTTCAACTACTCGTCGGGGTCCTCGAACATCATCGCCGGGGTGCTGGCGCGGGTCGTCGGCCCCGGTGCCCCCTACGCGCGCTTCCTGCACCACCGGCTCTTCGCCCCCATCGGCATGGACAGTGCCCGGGCCGAGTTCGACGAGGCCGGCACCTGGGTGGCCTCGTCCTACGTGCGGGCCACGGCGCGCGACTTCGCCCGCTTCGGGCTGCTCTACCTGCGCGACGGAACCTGGGACGGCAGGCGGGTCCTGCCCGAGGGATGGGTGGACCACGGGCGCCGCATCCGGTCGGTGGACCCCGAGGACGGCCCCTACGGCGCCCACTGGTGGGGGGTGGCCGGCGACACGCTCGGCACCTTCCGCGCCGCCGGCTACGAGGGCCAGTCGATCACCCTGTGCCCCGCCCTCGACCTCATGGTGGTGCGCCTGGGCCGCACGGCCACCGAGCACGACCCCGACCTGGCCGCCTGGCGGGCGGCCATGGTGGAGGCCTTCGCCGCCGCGCCCTGACCCCGGTCGCCGGCTTCCCAGCGAGGGTCGGACGGCCGGTTCGGCCAGAACCGGTCATCCCACCCACGAGGGCATCAGGCGAGGTCGAAGCGATCGAGGTTCATGACCTTGTCCCACGCCGCCACGAAGTCCCGTACGAACTTCTCCTTGGCGTCGTCCGAGGCGTAGACCTCCGAGATGGCCCGGAGCTGGGAGTTCGAACCGAAGGCGAGGTCGACCGCGGTGCCGGTCGCCGTGACCGCGCCCGTGGTGCGATCGCGCCCCTCGTAGACGTTCTCGGCCGAGGCGGAGGCCTTCCACTCCGTACCCATGTCGAGCAGGTTCACGAAGAAGTCGTTGGTCAGCGTCTCGGGCCGGGCGGTGAAGACGCCGTGGGCCGAGTGGTCGAAGTTGGTGTTGAGGGCACGCATGCCGCCGACGAGCACCGTCAGCTCGGGAGCGGTCAACGTCAACAGGTTGGCCCGCTCCACCAGCGCGTGCTCGCCCGGCAACTTCTCGCCCGCTCGCAGGTAGTTGCGGAACCCGTCGGCGGTGGGTTCGAGCACGGCGAACGACTCCACGTCGGTCTGCTCCTGCGTGGCGTCCCCGCGCCCCGGCGTGAAGGGGACCGTCACGTCGTGCCCGGCGCTCTTGGCCGCTTGCTCGACGGCCGCGCACCCGCCCAGGACGATCAGGTCGGCCAGCGAGACCCTCACGGCGCCGGACTGTGAGCCGTTGAAGTCCTGCTGGATCTTCTCGAGGCTCGCCAGCACGTTGGCCAGTTCGGCCGGATTGTTGACCTCCCAGTCCTTTTGCGGCGCCAGGCGGATCCGTGCCCCGTTGGCCCCGCCCCGCATGTCGGTGCCGCGGAAGGTGGACGCTGAGGCCCAGGCGGCCGAGACCAGTTGGGAGATGGACAGTCCCGAGGCGAGGATCGTGCCCTTGAGCGCCGCGATGTCCTTTTCCCCGATCAGCTCGTGATCGACCGGGGGGACGGGGTCCTGCCACAGCTGGGGCTCGGGGACCCAGGGGCCGAGGTAGCGCGAGACGGGTCCCATGTCGCGGTGCAGCAGCTTGTACCACGCCTTGGCGAACGCGTCGGCCAACTGGTCCGGGTGCTCGTGGAAGCGCTTGGCCAGCGGCGCGTAGATCGGGTCCAGCTTCAGGGCGAGGTCGGTCGTCAGCATCATGGGGGCGTGCCGCTTCGACGGATCGTGGGCGTCGGGCACCGTGCCCTGGGCCGCCGGATCCTTGGGCGTCCACTGATTGGCGCCGGCGGGGCTGGTCGTCAACTCCCAGTCGTAGGTGAGCAGGTTGTCGAGGTAGCCGTTGTCCCACTTGGTCGGCTCATTGGTCCACGCACCCTCCAGCCCGCTGGTGATGGCGTCGTCACCCTTGCCGGTGCCGAAGGTGTTCGGCCAGCCCAGGCCCTGCGCCTCGAGAGGGCAACCCTCGGGTTCCGGGCCGACGTACTCCGCACCGGCCGCACCATGGCACTTGCCGAAGGTGTGGCCGCCGGCGATGAGCGCGAAGGTCTCCTCGTCGTTCATCGCCATGCGACGGAAGGTCTCTCGGATGTCCCGGGCCGCGGCCAGCGGATCGGGGTTGCCGTTGGGCCCCTCCGGGTTCACGTAGATGAGACCCATCTGCACCGCGCCGAACGGTCGGGCCAGATCCCGGTCGCCGCTGTAGCGCTCATCGCCGAGCCAGGTGTCCTCGGGCCCCCAGTAGATGTCGTCCTCGGGCGCCCAGATGTCCTCTCGCCCGAAGCCGAAGCCGAACGTCTTGAAACCCATGGAGTCCAGGGCGCAGTTGCCGGCGAAGATCAGCAGGTCGGCCCAGGAGATCTTCTGCCCGTACTTCTGCTTGACCGGCCAGAGCAGGCGGCGCGCCTTGTCGAGGCTGGCGTTGTCGGGCCAGCTGTTGAGGGGGGCGAAGCGCTGCGCGCCGGTGCCACCCCCGCCCCGGCCGTCGTGGATGCGGTACGTGCCGGCGGCATGCCAGGTCAGTCGGATGAAGAGCGGCCCGTAGTGGCCGTAGTCGGCCGGCCACCACTCCTGCGACGTCGTCATCACCCCGATGACGTCCTGCTTCAGCGCGTCGAGGTCGAGGGTCTGGAACGCCTCTGCGTAATTGAAGTCCTCGTCCAGGGGGTTGGACTGGGGCGAGTGCTGGTGCAGGACGTCCAGGTCCAGCTGATTGGGCCACCAGTCGTGGTTCGACCTGGGTCCACTCGGCTCGGGAATCGGGGCGGGGATGACTGGGTTCTCGCTTTCGCTGCCGCTGTCAGGCACGGTGGGTCCTTCTCCTTCTCTCTTGATCCTTCTGGTGGCTCGCTGCTCACACGACGTCGGTTGCTCGAGATCCAGGCTAGTCAGGCACGACCCCTCCGCAAAGCGGCCGGCGGCCGGCGGGTCGTTACCATGACGCGGTGGACCGCTCGAGCGTGCACGTCGAGCACCACGGGCCGGCGACGACCCCGGCGCTCGTCCTCGTGCACGGGGCCCCGGACCGCTCGTCCACGTTTCGGGGCGTGCTCGGGTACCACGCCGGCCGCCGTGTCGTGCTCTACGACCGGCGCGGCTACGGTCGTTCGATCGATGCCCCACCGGCCCGGGCCATGGTCGATCACGCCCACGACCTCCTGGCCATCCTCGACGGCTGCGACGCCCCTCCCGTCGTCGTGGCCCACAGCTTCGGCTCCAACCCGACCATGCTGGCCGCCACCCTCCGCCCGGGTGCCTTTGGCGCCCTCGGACTGTGGGAGCCGCCCCTGCCCTGGGTGCACTGGTGGTCGGATTCGACCAAGGCCTACAACGCCGCGGTCGCCGCCTCGCCCGACCCCTCGGACGACATCGAGGCCATGTACCGCTCGCTGCTGGGCGACGCGGCCTGGGACCGCCTCCCGCCCGAGGTCCGGGCCGAGCGCCGGGCCGAGGGGGCGGCCTTCCAGGTGGACATGGCCTCGGAGCTCGAGGCCCCGTTCGACTTCGCCGACGTGCGTGTCCCCGCCGTCGTCGGCTACGGGACGGCCACCTCGGCCGAGCACCGCGAAGGCGCCCGCTGGCTGGTGGAGCGCCTGCCACTGGCACGCCTGCTGGCGATGCCCGGCGCCGGGCACTTCGCCCCCCGCACCCATCCGAAGGCGTTCGCCGACTTCATGGCCGCCGCCGCCGGCCTGGCCTGAGGCGCGTCCGGAGACCCCAGCCCGTCCCCCCCCGTGACCGCTGGCCCAGGGGCCCGGGCCCGGGCCCAGGCTCAGGTCAGGCGCCCTCGTAGTCGAAGCCCAGATCGGGCGCGGTGACGATGGCCCGGAAGGGAAGGCCCGCCTCGGCCGCCAGGGCCGCCACCGTCCCGCCCCGGTCGACCAGGGCCACCAGCAGGACCACCTCGGCCCCGGCCGCCGCGACGGCCCGGGCCGCCTCGAGCAGCGAGGTGCCCCGGGTGACGGTGTCCTCGGTCACCACCACCTTGTCGCCGACCTCGAGGGCGCCGGCGATGCGCCCGCCGCCGCCGTGGTCCTTGACCTCCTTGCGCACGCTGAAGGCCTTGAGCGGGCGGCCCCGGGTCGCCCCCACGCCGGCCGTCACGAAGGCCACCGGGTCGGCTCCCATGGTGAGGCCGCCGATGGCGGTCGCCTCGGGCGGGATGACCGAGAGCACGGCGTCGGCCACCAGCACCATGGCCTCGGGCCGGCAGGCGGTCTGCTTGGAATCGATGAACCAGCTGCTGTGCCGGCCGGACTTGAGCACGAAGTCGCCCCGGCGCACCGCGTGGTCCAACAGGTGCCGGCGCAGCTCGGCGAAGTCGGTGGCGCCGCTCACCGCCACCTTGCCCGCCACCTCACCGGTACCGCACGCCGGCGGCGCCGCGCCCCACCTCACCGATCACCGTCGACGCCCGGCCGTGCCGCTGCAGCGCGTCGACGGCCGCCGCGGCCTGCCCGGGCGCCACCACCAGCGCCATGCCCACGCCGCGGTTGAAGACCCGGTCCATCTCTTCCTCGGCCACGGCGCCCAGCGACTGGATCTCGCCGAAGATGCGCGGCTCCTCCCAGGCGGCGCGCTCGAGCACGGCCCCGAGGCCCACGGGCAGGACCCGGGGCAGGTTGCCCACCATCCCGCCTCCGGTGATGTGGGCGCAGGCGTGCAGCCCCTCGCCCAGCTCGGCCCGCACGCCGAGCACGGCCGGGGCGTAGATGACCGAGGGCCGCAGCAGCTCGTCGGCCAGGGTGTGCGGCGCCCCGGGCCAGGCCGGGTCGCCCAGCTGCCGCCCGGCCCGCTCCAACAGGACGTGGCGGGCCAGGGTGTAGCCGTTCGAGCGCAGCCCGGGGGAGGCGATGCCCACGACGAGGTCGCCGGCCTGCACCCGCTCGGGGCCCAGCTCGTCGCCCTGCTCGACCGCGCCGACGGCGAAGCCGGCCAGGTCGAGGTCGCCGGGCGCCATGGGGCCGGGGTGCTCGGCCGTCTCCCCGCCGATGAGGGCGCAGCCGGCCTGGCGGCAGCCTTCGTGGACGCCGCCGACCACGGCGGCCACCTGATCGGGGTCGACCTTCCCGGTGGCGATGTAGTCGAGCATGAACAACGGCTCGGCCCCGAGGCAGACCAGGTCGTCGACGCACATGGCGACCAGGTCGACGCCGACGGTGTCGTAGCGCCCGGTGGCCTGGGCCACCACCAGCTTGGTCCCCACCCCGTCGGTGGAGGCCACCAGCACCGGCCGGGTGTAGCGGGTCAGGTCGAGGGGGAACCGGGCACCGAACCCGCCGATGCCGGCCACCAGGCCCGCAAGGCGCGCCACGGCGGCGTCGCCGGCGCCGATGTCGACCCCCGCGCCGGCGTAGGTGGCCCCCTCGCCGGCCGGGTCGGCCACCGCCCTCAGACCCCCGGCAGCGCGGCCTGGTACGCCACCGTCCGCGGTGGGTCGGCCAGGGGCACCGGGACGGCCACCGGGCTGGGGACCGAGGTCGGGTAGTGGCCGGTGAAGCAGGCGTCGCAGAACCCGTGGTCGACGCCGATGGCCCGCTTGAGGTTCTCCACGCTGATGTAGGCCAGCGAGTCCGCCCCGAGGATGCGCATGATCTCCTCGACCGGGTGGTTGGCCGCGATGAGCTCCGCCGGCGACGGGGTGTCGATGCCGTAGAAGCACGGCCAGCACCACGGCGGCGAGGAGATGCGCAGGTGCACCTCCTTGGCCCCCGCCTCGCGCAGCATGCGGACCACCGACCGCTGCGTGGTGCCGCGCACGATGGAGTCGTCCACCACCACCAGGCGCTTGCCGGCGATGGTCTCGCTCAAGGGGTTGAGCTTGCGCCGCACGGCGTCGCCCCGGGCCTGCTGGTCGGGGGCGATGAAGGAGCGGCCGATGTAGCGGTTCTTGACCAGGCCCTGGCCGTAGGGGATGCCGCTGGCCCGGGCGAAGCCCTCGGCGGCGGGCACGCCCGACTCGGGGACCCCCATGACCAGGTCGGCCTCCACCGGGGCCTGCGCCGCCAGCAGCTCGCCCATGCGGCACCGCGTCTCGTGCACCTCGCGCCCGTAGAGCATGCTGTCGGGCCGGGCGATGTAGGCGAACTCGAAGATGCACAGGCGGGGGCCCACCTCCTTGAGCCACGAGACGGGCAGGCTGCGCACCCCGTCGCCGTCGATGACCACCAGCTCGCCGGGGTCGATCTCGCGCACGAAGGTGGCCCCGATCACGCTGAGGGCGGGCGTCTCGGAGGCCAGCACCCATCCCTGCGGCCGCTCGGCCGAGCCGAGCCGGCCCAGGCACAGCGGCCGGAAGCCGTAGGGGTCGCGCACGCCGTAGAGGCGCTCGGCGTCCATCAGCACGAAGGAGAAGGCCCCTTCGACGATGGGCAGCACGGCCTGCAGCGCGCCGGCCAGGTCGTCGCTCTCGGGGAAGGCGCGGGCCAGCAATTCGGCCACCACGTCGCTGTCGGTGGCGATGGACCCGGGCAGCATGCCCACCTTCTCGGCCAGCTCGCCGGTGTTGGTCAGGTTGCCGTTGTGGCCGAGGGCGAACCCGGCCCGGCCCTCGGGCCGGTACACCGGCTGCGCGCCGGCCCAGTCCGAGTTGCCGTGGGTGGAGTAGCGGGTGTGACCGATGGCCAGGTGGCCCTGCAGGCTCGAGAGGGTGCGCTCGTCGAAGACGGTGGCCACCAGCCCCATGTCCTTGACCACCATGACGGTGTCCCCGTCGCTGACCGCCATGCCGGCCGACTCCTGGCCGCGGTGTTGCAGCGCATAGAGACCATCGAACGTGAGGCTGGCCACCCTCCGCTCAGGGGCGTAGATCCCGAAGACACCGCAGGCTTCCTTCACGGTGGGCCGATTCTCCCACAAACCGGTGCGCTCACGGGTCCCCCAGCGCGCGGGCCAGGTTGCCCTCGTAGGCCTCGGCCAGGGCCGCCAGCGGCAGGTCGACCACGTCGCCCAGGCCGAAGCGGTCGCCGATGACCCGGCCCACCAGCTCCACCGCGAGGCCCACCGCGGCGGCCCGCTCGTGCAGTTCGTCGGGCATGTTGGTGGCCATCACGAAACGCGACGGCAGCTCGCAGAACACCTCGGCCCCGTCGGCCAGGTCGACGAAGCACCCGAAGCCGCCGGCCACGGCCATCTCGGCCAGGGCCACGCCCAACCCGCCGGCGGACACGTCGTGCACGGCGGTGACCAGCGGCCCGGTCTCCTCGCCGGCCACCACCGCGGCCACCAGCCCGGCCACGAACCCGGTCAGGCTCCGGTGGGCCCCCAGGTCCAGCGCCGGCAGGGTGCCGCCGCGGTGGCCGCGCCGCTCGGCGGCCCAGCGCGACCCCTCGAGCGGATGGCCGCCCCCCGGGGCGCGGCGGGCCCCCAGCAGCACGATGGCGTCGCCGTCGCGCCAGGCCAGGCCGGGCGGCGGCGCCTGCACGGCTTCCACCAGGCCCAGCAGGCCCAGCACGGGCGTGGGGTCGATGTCGGCCCCCCCACTCTCGTTGTAGAAGCTGACGTTGCCGCCGACCACCGGTAGCGCCAGGGCGGCGCAGGCCTCGGCCATCCCGTCGATGCACTCGGAGAGCTGCCACATCACCTCGGGGTGCTCGGGGTTGCCGAAGTTCAGGCAGTTGACCACCGCTACCGGCGTGGCCCCGACGCAGGCCAGGTTGGCCGTGCCCTCGGCCAGCACGAGCGCCGTGCCGGCCCGGGGGTCGATGGCGCAGGCGCGGGGATTGGAGTCGGTGGTCACCGCCACCCCGCGGGCGGAGGGGGGCAGGCCGGGGCCGGCCAGGCGCAGGAGGGCGGCGTCGGCCCCGGGTCCCACCACCGTGTTCAAGAACAGCTGGTGGTCGTACTGGCGGTAGACCCAGCGCGGCGAGCCCACCAGGCCGAGCAGATCGGCCGCGGCATCGGTGGGCGGGGCCGGCGGCGCCACCGGGGCCCGGGCCGGGGCCGCCCGCGGCCGGTCGTAGAGGGGGGCGTCGTCGGAGAGCGAGGCGGCCGGGACGTCGGCCAGGACCGGGCCCTCGAACCCGTCGCGGATGCGCAGGCGCCCGCCGTGCCCCGCCTCGGGTGCGGTCACCCGGCCCACCACGGACGCCCGCACCTCCCAGGTGGCGCAGACCTCGGCCACCGCGGGCCAGGACCCGGGGGTGACGATGGCCAGCATGCGCTCCTGGCTCTCGCTGGTCATCACCTCCCAGGGCTCCATGCCCTCCTCGCGGCGGGGGACGGCGGAGACGTCGACGTCCATCCCCACCCCGCCGCGGCCGGCCGTCTCGCTGGTGGCGCAGGCCAGGCCGGCGCCGCCCAGGTCCTGGATCCCCACCACCAACTGGCGGTCCAGCAGTTCGAGGCAGGCCTCGATCAGCCGCTTCTCCTCGAAGGGGTCGCCCACCTGGACGCTGGGCCGCTTGGTGTCGTCGGTCCCCGTGCCGCCCCCGCCGTCACCGGCGAAGCCGGCCGAGGCCAGCACGCTCACCCCGCCGATGCCGTCGCGCCCGGTGCTGCTGCCCAACAGCACGGCCAGGTTCCCCGGACCCGAGGCGGCCCCCAGCACCAGGCGCTCGGTGGGCAGGGCCCCCAGGCACAGCACGTTGACCAGTGGGTTCTGGGCGTAGCCGGGGTCGAAGGTGAGCTCGCCGCCGACGGTGGGCACCCCGACCGAATTGCCGTAGCCCGAGATCCCGCTCACCACGCCCTCGATGAGCCAGCGCTGGCGGGCGTCGTCGGGGGGGCCGAAGAAGAGGGGGTCCAGCACGGCCAGGGGCCGGGCCCCCATGGTGAAGATGTCCCGCAGGATCCCCCCGACGCCGGTGGCCGCCCCCTGGTACGGCTCGATGGCCGAGGGGTGGTTGTGGCTCTCGATCCGGATGGCCACGGCGATGCCGTCGCCGGCATCGATGACGCCGGCGTTCTCCCCCGGGCCGACCAGCACCCGGGGGCCGTCGGTGGGCAGGCGCCGCAGGTGGAGGCGGGACGACTTGTACGAGCAGTGCTCGCTCCACATGACGGCGTAGAGGGCGAGCTCCAGATGGTTGGGCGGGCGGCCCAGGATGCGACCCACCGCGGCGAACTCCTCGTCGGTGAGGCCGAGCGCCCGGTGCAGCGGGTCGGCCGCAGAGCCTGACGGCGACCCGGGCTCTGACCCGGGTGGCTCCTCGGCGGCGGGACTCACGACGGGCCCAACCTAGTCGCCGCCCGCGGCGCCCCGGGCCCGACGACGGGCCGCCGGGCCGGCCCCGAACGGGCGGGCGCGGCCGGGCCGGGGTGGGGTCAGCCGGCCGCCTCGGTGTCGACGATCAGCACCGAGCAGGGGGCGGCGTGGGCGACCGAGTTGGGCACGCTGCCCAGCACCCGGCGCACGCCCTTCCCCTTCATCCCCTTGTTGCCCACCACCACCAGGTCGGCACCGATCTCCTCGGCCACGCCCACGATGGCCTCGACCGGATCGCCGGTCGCGGCGTGGACGACGGGCTCGAGACCGCTCTGGCTGACGATCCTGGTCAGGCCGTCCAGCAGCACGTCGGCCGGGTTGACCGTGGTCGAATATTGGAACTCCGCCGGCAGGTGGCCGGCGTGCACCGACTTGGGGTCGTAGGCCGTGACGATGTGGAGCTTGCCCCCGGCCAACCGGGCGATCTCGGCGGCCACCATCACGGCCTGGCGTGCCGTGGCCGAGTCATCGGCTCCGACGATTACGGTTTCGAACACGGTTCCTCCCCTTCAGTGGCCATCGCCGCACGGGCAGCGCCGGGACCTGGCGCGTGCGCACCAGTGGGGCGAAAGCTAGCGGATCGGACACCTCCGTGGCCCGTCCGGGACGCTCCGCCCGGCCGGGGTGCTCAGGGCGCGACGGGGCGGTCGGCCACCAGCACGGCCAGATCGTCGCGCTGCCAGCGCACCGCCACCGCCAGCCCGGCCCGCTCGAGCCACCCCACCTGCTCGTCGACGGTGCTCGGCTTGTCGTAGTCGTCGGTGATCGGCGTCACCACGGCCCCGTGACGGCGCGGCACGACCACGTCGCCCAGCACGAACCGCCCGCCGGGTCGCAGGACGCCGGCCACCGCCTCGAACAGCGCGGCCTTGCCCGGCCCGTCGAGGTGGTGCACGGCCAGCACGGAGGTGACCAGATCAAAGGGACCCGGCGGCAGCGGGTCGCTCAGGTCGGCCACCACGAAGGTGACGTCGTGGGCGCCCAGGCGGTCGCGGGCCACGCCCAGCATGGCGTCGCTCTCGTCGATGCCGACGGCCCGGGCCCCCGGGTGCAGCGGCAGCACCTGGGCCAGGGTCTCCCCGGTCCCGCTGCCCAGGTCCAAAATGGCCGTGGCCGCCGGCGGCACGGTGGCCCGGGCCACCCGCTGCTGGAGCTCGTCGTAGAGGGGCACGTCCCGGCGCACCCACTGGTGGTAGGTGGCGGGGTCGAAGTGGGGCGCGCTCACGGGCCGTTCCTTCTCACCGCGCCCCCCTTCTCACCACGGCCGAGCAGCTTCTCACGGGCCGAGGAGCTCGGTGCGGTGGACCCACGACCAGCGCAGGACGAAGAGCGAGAGGCCCAGGGTCACCAGGTTGATCACCAACTCGATGATGCCGTTGGCGCCCCTGCCCCACACCCCGTGCTCGAGGTCGTAGAGCACGTCCATGCCGAAGAGGTAGAGCCCGGCCCCCCCGCCGGCCAGCAGCCAGAACAGGGCGGCCCGGCGGGCGGTGACCAGGCAGAAGGCACCGGCCACCATGCACACGGCCAGCCAGCCGTCGGCCAGCGGGAAGGCGTCCTCGAACTGTTGGTAGGGCACCGTGGTCTCCGACGCCACCAGCGAGCGGTGCGTGAACCAGGCCACCCAGTAGGCCACCACCAGCACGACGGCCGCGATCAGCACGGCGGCCATGGCGCCGCGGGTGATCCTCACCGGTGCCCGTTCACCGCGCGTGCACCGCACCGTTGCGACGGGAGCGGCGCCGCGCCCCGGTGCCCGGGGCATCGGAGGACATGCGCACCCCTTTCGGACCCCTCGGGCCACGACACCCGTGGCCCGACCGCACCCTAGTGAAGGCCCAACGGCTCCGCTGCGCCACCCCGGCGGCGCCACCCCAGCTGCGGCAATGGTGATTGGCGCAACCGGGGGAGGGAAAAGGGGAGGGAGGTTTTTCCACCTAATCGGCCCGGCGATTGTACCCAAAAGGCCCCCAGGTCCTTTATCCTCAATGCGACCGGACACATCGGTGCAATTGGGGCACACTGTGGGTATGGCAAAAGCAAGAACTCCGGCTCCTCGCAAGCCCATGAGCAGCGGCCACAAGGCGGCCCTGGCCCGTGGGCGTGCCGAGAGTGCGTCCGTGCGCCACTACCTGGAAGCCCTCGAGACCTCCAAACCCAAACGCGGCCGCAAGCGCACCCCTGCCTCCATCGACCGCCGCCTGGCCGCCATTGAGTCCCAACTGGCCTCGGCGGACGCCTTGACCAAGCTGCACCTCCTGCAGGAAAAGAAGGACCTGACCGACGAGCGCTCACGGGTGGATCAGGTCAAGGACCTCAGCGCGCTGGAGAAGCTGTTCATCAAGGTGGCCAAGGGCTACGGCGAGCGCAAGGGCATCACGTACGGCACCTGGCGCGCCGCCGGGGTCAGTGCCGCCGTCCTCCACGCGGCCGACATCTCGCGCGCCCGGGGCTGAGGCCCGGCGGAGTCAGGCCGCCGCCGTGGCCGACGCGGCGTGGAGCAGGGAGCGCAACAGGACCAGGCCGTCCTCGGAGCCCAGCAGCGCGTGGGCGGCGCGTTCGGGGTGCGGCATCAAGCCGACCACGTTGCCCGGCCCGTTGGCGATGCCGGCGATGTCGTCGAGCGAGCCGTTGGGGTTGTCCGCGTAGCGCAGCACGACGCGCTCCTCGGCGACCAGCCGGCGCCGCGTCTCGTCGTCACAGGTGTAGCTGACCGAGAAGTGGTTGATGGGCAGCACCAGCTCGTCACCCTCGGAGGCCAGGGCGGTCAGCACCGAGCGGGTCGAGGTCACCCGCACCACGGTGGGCTCGCACAGGAAGCGCAGGCGCCGGTTCTTCTGCAGGGCGCCGGGCAGCAGCCCCGCCTCGGTCAGGACCTGGAAGCCGTTGCAGATGCCGACCACCGGCCCACCGGCCTGGGCGAAGCGGGTCACCGCCTCCATGACGGGCGAGAAGCGGGCCAGTGCCCCCGGGCGGAGGTAGTCGCCGTGGGCGAAGCCACCCGGGAGGACGACGGCGTCGACGGTGCCGATGCCAGCCTCGCCGTGCCAGAGCAGCTCGCCGTCCGCCCCCAGCCAGCGGACGGCCTGGAGGACGTCGTGCTCGCAATTGGACCCCGGGAAGACGACGACCCCGACCCGTGGTGCCATTCAGCCCCCGAGGGCCTGCAGCTCGAGCCGGCTCTCCTCGATGACCGGGTTGGCCAGCAGGCGGTTGGCCAGGTCGGTGGCCGTGGTGCGCGCCGCCGTCTCGTCGGGCGCGCTCACCTCGAAGCGGAACGACCGCCCGGCCCGCACGTGCGCCACGCCGTCGAAGCCCAGGGCGGGCAGCGCGCGCTCGATGGTGGCGCCCTCGGGATCGGCGATGCCGGCCCGCAGCTGCACCTCCACCCGCGCCTGGAACCTCATGGAGCCGCACCGTACCAGTCACCCAGCGAGAGGCCGGTGACCCGTTCGTAGGCCGCGATGTAGCGCTCGGACATGGCGCTGACCACCCGCGCCGGGAGCGGCGGCGGCGGGGCCACCCGGTTCCAGGGTTGGTCGGCCAGCCAGTCGCGCAGCGGCTGCTTGTCGTAGGCCGGCGGCGTCGTCCCCGGCACCACGTGCTCGGCCGGCCACAGGCGCGACGAGTCGGGCGTGCACACCTCGTCGCACAGCGAGAGCACGCCGTCGACGTAGCCCAGCTCGAATTTGGTGTCGGCCAGAATGAAGCCGACGTCGGCCGCCCGGGCGGCGGCCCGGGTGTAGAGCTCGAGGCAGATGTCCCGCGCCGCCCGCGCCGCCTCGGTGCCGACCAGGTTCTCGGCCTCGGCGAAGCTGATGTTGACGTCGTGGCCCTCGGCCGCCTTGGTGGACGGGGTGAACATGGGCTCGCCCAGCCGGTCGGCCATCCGCAGCCCGCCGGGCATGGGGGTGCCGTGCACGGTGCCCGAGCGCTCGTACTCCTCGTGGGCCTGGCCGGCCAGGTAGCCGCGGACGATGCACTCGATCTGCAGCATCTCGGCCCGGCGCACCAGCAGCGCACGGCCGGACCATGCGGGGGGGAGCGTCTGGCCGGGCAGGGCCGCCTCGATCGCGTCGGGATCGGCGGCCAGCAGCGTGCCGGGTGCCACGTCGGACATCTCGGCGCACCAGAAGACGGTCATGGCGGTGAGCACGCGCCCCTTCTCGGGGATGGGCTCGGCCATGATGACGTCGAAGGCGCTGACCCGGTCCGAGGCCACCATGAGCAGCCGGTCCTCCCCGGCGTCGTAGAGCTCACGCACCTTGCCCGAATGGAGCCGGGCCAGGGTCACGCTCACCGCGGCCCCCCCGCCGACGGCCCCGCCAGGGACGCAGCCCTCGGCGACGCACCCCGAACGGACGCAGCTCTCGGCGACGCACCCCGCACGGACGGCCCCCTCACGCACGGCCCCCTCACGCCAGCCCCTCCAGGGCGTCCCGGAAGCGGTCGGTGTGGCGCAGGGCCCGGCCGAGGTCGAAGGCCTCGGAAAGCTGCGCCTCGGTGAGCGTCATGTCCGGATCCTCGCGCAGCACGTCGCGGAAGGGGCGACGCTGCTCCCAGGCGGCGCGGGCGTCGCGCTGGACGATGCGGTAGGCGGCGTCGCGGCTCAGTCCGGCCGCGACCAGGGCCAACAGCACGGACTGGCTGAAGACCAGGCCGTGGCTGCCACTGGTCAGGTTCTCCGCCGCCCGATCGGCGTGGATGACCAGTCCCTCGGCCAGGCCGGTGGCCTTGCGCAGCAGGTAGCAGGCCAGCAGCGAGGCGTCGGGCAGGGCCACCCGCTCGACCGAGCTGTGCGAGATGTCGCGCTCGTGCCACAGGGCCACGTCCTCCAGCCCGGCCCCGAGGTAGCCGCGCAGGAGCCGGGCCAGGCCGCACAGGCGCTCGGAGAGGACGGGGTTGCGCTTGTGGGGCATGGACGAGCTGCCCTTCTGGCCGGCGCCGAAGGGCTCTTCGGCCTCCCCCACCTCGCTGCGGGCCAGCAGGCGCACCTCGGTGCACATGAGCTCGACGGTGGCGCCCACGGCGGCGCAGGCCCACAGGTACTCGGCGTGGCGGTCGCGGGCGATGACCTGGGTGGCCGGCACCGGCCGCAGGCCCAGCGCGGCACAGACCCGGGCCTCCACCGCCGGGTCGATGTGGGAATAGGTCCCGACCGCGCCCGAGAGCTTGCCCACGGCGATCCCCTCGCGGGCGGCCCGCAGGCGCCGCCGGTCGCGGTCAGCCTGCAGGGCCCACAGGGCGAACTTGGCCCCGAAGGTGGTGGGCTCGGCGTGCATCCCGTGGGTCCGCCCTGCCATCGGGGTGTCCATGAACTCGAGGGCCCGCCTCTTCAACACCGCCACCAGGGAGCCGGAGGCGTCGAGGAGGAGGTCGGCGGCGGCGGCGAGGGTGGCGCAGAGGGCGGTGTCGA
>JBKQIP010000070.1:0-10674 GCA_052148295.1 Acidimicrobiales bacterium | reverse complement strand
TGGGCGCGCTCATCCTGGTCAAGGTGGGGGGAGGCGGCAGTCCGTCGTCGGCATCGGTCTCGTCCCCGCCGGCCGGCACGCCGGTCCCGGCCGCCACCATGGCCCGGTTGGCCTCGATCCCCCTGAGCACCCTGGTGGCCGCTCCCACCAGCGGGGTGATCACGCCGACGCAAGCCATCACCGATCCCAAGCTGACGGCCGACGGGAAGCCGGACCTGCTCTTCATCGGGGCGGAGTTCTGCCCCATCTGCGCCACCGAGCGGTGGGCCATGTACGTCGCTCTGTCGAAATTCGGCACCTTCAGCCCGGAGCCGGGGCGCATCCACTCGGCGGTGCGGGACGGGGACATCCCCACGCTGACGTTCTACAACACGAAGTACACCAGCCCCTACTTCACCTTCACGCCAGTGGAGACCACGACCAACGAGCCTGACGGCAATTACTACGTGACCCTGCAGACGCCGACGGCGGAACAGCTCAAGCTCTGGGAGTCCCACACCGATCAGTCCTTCCCGTGGCTGGACTTCGGCGGAAAGGAGGAGCTCACGTCGGCTCAGTACGACCCCGACCTCCTGGAGGGCCAGACGTTCGACGGCATCGCCTCGCAGATCGGAAACAACTCGACCGTCATCGGTGCCGACGTGGACGCCTCGGCCAAGGTGTTGATCCAGACCATTTGCAAGACGCTGACCAATGGGCAGCCGGCCGACGTCTGCAACGCCGTCGGCCATGGCTGACCGGCGCTCCCCGCAGTGGCCCGGCCTGGTCGGCACGGTCGCCAGCGTGGCCGGCCTCTGTGAAGCGGCCTACCTGACCTACGAGCACTACACCGGGTCGACCAGCCTGGTCTGCGCGGACAAGGGGATCGTCAACTGCCTGGAGGTGACCACCAGCACCTACTCGCGGGTGGCGGGCATTCCCGTCGCCGTGCTGGGCCTGGTGTTCTTCGCCGTGATGCTCGTTCTCCAACTGCCTGCCCTGTGGAGGCGCACCGAACCGGCCGTCCGGTGGGCCCGGGTGGCCTGGGCGGTGGTCGGCCTGGGCACCGTGGTGTACCTGCTCTACGCGGAGCTGTTCCAGATCGATGCCATCTGCCTGTGGTGCACGGGCGTGCACGTCCTGACGTTCATCTTGTTCGTGTCCACCGTGTTCGGCACCCTGGCCACCGCGTCCTTCGACGACGGGCTCGAACTGTCCGAGGCGTAGCCGCGGTGCGGTGATCGGACCGGGGCATCCGATCGGCGGCGGATCAAGTGGCGCCCCCGGCGGCCAGGGCGTCGAGCTCCTGGTCGATCCGGGCCGCCCGGCGTTCCTCGAGGTGCATCCAGCGCAGGGCCACCGGGATCATCGGCCAGAGCATGAGGGTGTCGCCCCCCACCCACATGATCACGCCGCCCACGTGCAGGTCGTTGGTCAAGACCGCTTCGCTCCAGGTCGGATGGATGGCCAGGTAGGCCGGGAACATCTCGTGCACGGCCTGGTCGAGCGAGAGGCCGGTGAAGGTGTCGATCGGGATGGCCAGGAACAGGTACCCGAACTGGAGGGCCGGGTGCATCCGGTAGCAGTTCGGGTCCGACCCGAAGATCTGACGCCAGAAGAGGTAGCCCACGACCAGGAAGACCAGGTGCTCCGCGTCCTGCACCGTCTCGTGGCGGAGCGTGTAGTTGTACCAGACGGTCAGGTGGGTGATCGGGACCATGACCGCGTAGAGGATGAAGGCCACGCCGGGGTGGCCGAACACCTTGGCCACCGGGGACCGCAGGGCCCTGGTCACCACGATGTGCGCCGTGCCGGTGGTGGACCGGAAGGCCAGGTCGAGCGGTGACGAGATGGCGAACAGCGGGGCCGCCACCATGATCAGCAGGAGATGCTGGACCATGTGGTCCCAGAAGTAGAAGCCGTCGTAGACACCGACGAAACTGAAGATGGCGATGGCCGTCGTGGCCAGCCCGGCGATGAAGGCCGCCGTCTTGCCACCGGACCAGAGGTGGCGGGGCCGCAGCCGGTTGGCCCGCTGCACGCCCCAGAGGTAGAGCGCCAGGGCGGCCAGGATCATGGCGACCGGGATCACGTCGAACTGGGTCGAGAGGAGCTGGCCGCCCCGCAGCGGGGGCAGGGGGGCGTCGGCCAGCACGGCGATCATGCGCGCTCACCGTAGTTCCGCCCCCCGGGCGGTCCAAGGCGGGTTCAGCCGTGCTGCCACACCCGCTGGGAGATCTTCCGCAACCCGTAGAGCGCCGCCGCGTCGAGCTCGGCCAGCTCGGCGTCGGTCATCTGCCACCCCAAGGCACCGGCGTTGTCCTCGGCCTGGCGGCGGTTCTTGGCGCCGGGTATGGGCACGGCGCCCTTGGCGATGATCCAGGCCAGGGCCACCTGGCTCGGAGTGCGATCGTCGTGCGCGGCCCCGATGCGCCGGAGCAGGTCGACGATCCGGTCCACCGTCTCCATGGGGTGGTTGGAGAAGGTGCGGCTCTTCGGCGGCGGGTGGGCGGCGGAGTACTTGCCGGTCAGTCGGCCCTGCCCGATGGGCGAATAGGCCAAGGGGACCACCCCGAGGTCGCGGCAGCAGGCCAGCAGTCCGACCTTCTCGGGCATGGCACGCAGCAGCGAGAACTCGATCTGGTTGGAGGCCAGGCGCAACCCCCTCTGGCGCAGGGCGGCGTCCATCGACGCGGTCTCCTTGGCCGAGTAGTTGGAGACGCCGACCGCCTTGACGAGCCCGGCGGCATGGGCGGCGGCCAGCGCATCGGCCAGGGCGCCGTGCGAACGCAGCGAGATGGGGCCGTGGATCTGGTAGAGATCGATCTGATCGACGCCCAGCCGCTCGAGGGACTTCCGAGCCGCCGAGAGCAGCGACGAGGTGACCGCCAGCTTCCACGGGCTGGGCATGAACTTGGAGGCGATGACCACTCGCGGTCGCACGCTCGGGTCCGTGGCCAGCAGCCGCCCGATGATGCGCTCGCTCTCGCCGCCGCCGTAGACCTCGGCCGTGTCGAAGAGGACGACGCCGGCCTGCAGGCAGGCCTGCCAGGCCTCGAGGATGGTCTCCTCGGAGTACGTGCGGTCGTAGCCGCCCATGCCCCAGGTGCCCTTGTCGCCCCAGGCCCAGGTGCCCACGCCGAGCGGCGGGAACGAGACGTCCGTGCCCTCGAGCGTGATGCGGTCCCCCGCCTGGGGGGTGGTCATGCGCGGGCCAGGTGGGACTCGACGGCGTCCCGCCACTCCTGGGGGTGGGTCAGCTGGGGCGAGTGGTAGGCGCCCGCGATCACGGTCACCCGGCCCCGGGCCACCTCGGCGGCCAGATCGGGCGCCTGGTCGACCAGTGGATGGTCGTTGGCCCCCGCCATGACCGTGGTGGGACAGGTGATCGACGGCAGCTGCGCCCGGACGGAGGCAACGCCCTCCACCAGGATCGCGGTCCCCAAGGCCTTGAAGGCGTACGGATCCATGCCCGAGAAGATGGCGTCCTTCTCCGCGCGCCAGGCGGCCGGGGTGGCTGCCTCGATGAGGGCGACCTCGGGACCGCCCAGGTCGAGGGGGCCGGGCATGCCGAGGGCGGGGTCGAACTCGGTCATGAACTGGGTGATCAGCGCGCGGACACCCTCGTCCGGGGGTGAGAAGCTCCAGGCGCTGGTGTCCATCAGGATGAGGGAGCGGACGAGATCGGGACGGGCCAGCACGACACCGAGCGAGACCCGGCCACCCATGGAGTGGCCGAGCAGGTCGACCGGTCCCTCGGCCACCAGCTCGATGAAGGCGACGAGGTCGGTGACCAATTGGTCGACCGTGTAGGTCGAGGCGTCCCCGGTCTTGGTCGAGTGCCCGTGGCCGCGCTGGTCCAGCGTCACCACCCGCCGCGCCTGCGACAGGGCATCGACCTGCAGCGAGAAGTCGTGGGATGAGCCGGTGTAGCCGTGGCACAGCACCAGGGCCGGGCCGTCCGCCGCGCCCCACGTCCCCCAGTGCAGCTCGACGTCGTTGACGCGGAGACGCGCCACCTCAGTGCGCGTGCGGCATGCAGAGGTCGTCGTACTCGGCGATGACGATCTCGCCCGCGCCGTCCCCGCAGGCGGGACAGGCCGGGTCGCGGCGCACCTTGAACGTGCGGAACGACTGCTCCAGGGCGTCGTAGGACAACAGGCGACCGACCAGCGGGTCACCGAGATGCAGGATCATCTTGATGGCCTCCACCGCCTGGATCGAGCCCACGATGCCCGGCAACACGCCCAGCACCCCGGCTTCGGAGCACGAGGGGGCCAACTCGGCCGGTGGCGGCTCGGGAATGAGGCAGCGGTAGCAGGGCCCGTTGAAGGGATCGAAGACGGTCACCTGTCCCTCGAAGCGGAAGATCGAGCCGTGGACCACGGGGATGCGCTTGAGCAGCGCGGCGTCGTTGACCAGATAGCGGGTCGGGAAGTTGTCCGTCCCGTCGACGATGACGTCGTAGCCGTCGATCACGTCGAGGATGTTGTCGGCACCCAGGCGCACATCGTAGGTGACCACGTTGACGTCGGGATTGAGCGCGGTCAGCGTCTTCTTGGCCGAGTCCACCTTGCGGTCGCCCACCCGGTCCATGTTGTGCAGGATCTGGCGCTGCAGGTTCGACTCGTCGACCACGTCCATGTCGATGATGCCCAGGGTCCCCACGCCGGCGGCGGCCAGGTACAGGGCGGCCGGGGAGCCGAGCCCTCCGGCCCCGAGCAGCAGCACCTTGGCGTCGAGCAGCTTCAGCTGGCCCACCTCACCGACCTCGGGCAGCAGCAGGTGCCGCTGGTAGCGGTTGCGCTGGGCCGGCATCAGGGTTCGGGGGGCCGACCACGGACGGCCGTCGTCCTTCCACTTGTTGAAGCCACCGGTCATCGACTGCACGTCGGTGTACCCCAGGTCGCCCAGGGTCTTGGCCGCGAAGGCCGAGCGCACACCGCCGGCGCAGTAGACCACGATGGGGGCCGCCTTGTCGGGGAGCTTGCCCTCGACCTGGAATTCCAGGTGGCCCCGCGGCAGGTGCACGGCGTTGGGCAACGCGCCCTGCTCGTACTCGTCGGGCTCGCGCACATCGAGGAAGGTGGCCCGGCCCAGGAGCTCCTCGGCCTCGGGCGGGTCCACCTCACGTATGGACTTCTTGGCTTCGTTGAGCAGATCTCGGGGTGTGGGCACGTGCAACCTCCAGGCCAGCGGCGCTGTTCCGAACCATAAAACACTACCAGCGGGGTCATCATTCCCGACCTGGAAAGCTGCCCGCCATGGAATGGCACGAGGTGATCCGCCGCCGGGCCATGGTGCGGAGCTTCGCCCCCGACGGCATCGAGCCCGCCGTGGTGGACACCCTGATCGGGGCCGCCCTGCGGGCGCCCACCGCGGGGAACACCAAAGGGACGGCGTGGGTCGTCCTGCGGGGTGCGGCCCAGACGGCCACCTACTGGGAGGCCACCACCGACGGGGCCTGGCGCTCCGCCAGCCCCCGCTGGGAGGGCCTGCGCCGGGCCCCGGTCGTCCTGCTGGCCTACGCCTCGGCCCGGGCCTACGTCGATCGCTACGCCGAGGGGGACAAGGCGGCCTCGGGGCTGGGGACCGGCGAAGCGGCATGGCCCGTGCCCTACTGGACCGGCGACGCCGCCTTCGGGGTCATGACCGTGCTCCTCGGCGCCGTCGACGCCGGCCTGGGCGCTTGCGTGCTGGGCAATTTCCGGGGTGAGGGCGCCCTGGCCCGGGCCCTGGGCGTCCCGGCGGACTGGCGCCTGTTCTGTGCCGTCGCCCTGGGCCGGCCCGACGGAGACGACCGGCCTTCGCCGTCGCTGGACCGCGCCGCGCCGGCCGCGGACGAGCGGGTCCACTACGGCGCCTGGTGAGCCGGGTCGGTTGCGGGCACGACTGCCGGCAGGCTCACGGTCTTCAACTCATCCTTCAGCGTCCCGGGCCGGAAGGGCCGTCTTCCCATCTGCCGTCGGTTCCCGACTGGCCAGGTCGTCCTTGCTACGTTTACTCTCGCTGCACGCTGAGCTACTCACGCTGAGCGCAAGCTCCTTTGGTCCGGCAGAGTCAGGGGGAATGCCGTGTCGAGTCTCCGAGGTGGTCGCCCCGAAGGCGACGTGAGTGATGCACGTGCGGCCCGAACCGCAGCCGGTGCCCGGTCGCCCGTTGGGACCTCGGGGAACGCGCGGCCGAAGCTCGGGCGGCTGAACGTTCGGAACCAGTGGAGCCTTGCCCTGCTTGGCTCCATACTCATTGGCTCGGTGCTTGCATTCGGGACGGGGCTCGTCGAACCGGTGTCGACGTCGGCGGCGACGCCGGGCTGGAATGTGGTCGCCTCCTACGCACCAGCCGTCGAGAGGTTTTCGTCAGTGTCATGTGCGTCGGCCACCGTCTGCGAAGCGGTCGGGAACGGTGCCTCCGCCAGTCTCTTTGGGAGTTCCGATGGCGGAATCACGTGGACGAGCCAGCCGGTTCCGAGCGGCATCGCGTATCTGAGTTCCATTTCTTGCTTTTCGACCAGCGTGTGTGAGGCGGTGGGAAGCGCCATCGTCGGCACGACCAACGGTGGCGCAACGTGGAGCGTCCAGGGGGCCTCGCTCGCCGGTCAGCCCTTCTACGGCATCTCATGCCCATCGGCATCGGTCTGCGAGGCGGTCGGGGCCGGCTCGGACACCGACGGGGGTAGCGGCGTCTTTCAGACGGTGAACGGCGGAGTGACCTGGAGTCACCAGATCGTCCCCGGACAGGGGCTCTCTTTGAACAGTGTCAGCTGCGCTTCGGTGTCCACGTGCGTGCTGGTCGGACAGACCGTTGAAGGCGCACTCGGGGTGATCATCGGGACCACAGACGGCGGTGCCTCCTGGTGGGAGAACGAGAAGACCGAGGACTTCAACGCAGCATCGCTCTACAGCGTCTCCTGCCCGTCCCAAGAGGTCTGTGAGGTGTCCGGGATCGACGGCTCGTATGGCGAAATTTTCGGGACCACCAACGACGGCGCGACGTGGAGCACGCAATTGAGTGGCATCACCCCGGAGTATCTGTATTCCATCTCGTGCGCCTCGGTGGACTCCTGCGAAGCGGTCGGGGCCGGTGGTAACGGGTCGGACGACGAGAACACGCCCATCGGCGATGTCGCCAGCACGACTGACGGGGGAGCGACCTGGGCGGTACAGGAGTTCCCGGAGGCCGCCGGCGGCTTGTTCGGCGTTTCGTGTGCGTCCACGATCTGCGTCACCACCGGCGCGACTGCATACGAAGGGGGGGCCGGGCTCCTCTTTGGGACCGACGACGGTGGTGCGAAGTGGACCAGCGGCAACCTCGGCACGCAGGTGCCTCCGCTCAACGGGGTGTCGTGTCTATCCTCCGGCTCCTGCGAAGCGGCGGCGGGCGCCACGGACAGCCAGGGAACGTGGGTCGCCGGGGCGATGATCGGATCAACGAATGCCGGGGCGACCTGGACGGTCCAGAGTGTGCCCGGCAATACGGAAATGAGCGGAGTGGATTGTCTTTCGGCCACCACCTGTGTGGCCGCCGGTGGCGTCTACGCGGACCTGTTCGGAGGGTTGCCGAACGCCACCGTGCTCGAGACGGTCAATGGTGGGTCCACCTGGCAACCCGAGTCGGTGCCGCCGAACCTCCAAGCGCTCCTGAGCGTCGACTGCCCGACAACGACAAAGTGTGAGGCAGTCGGTGGGTCAAATGCCGACGAAACCTCGAACATCATCGGCACGGGAGCGACGAGCGGCCCCTGGGAGAGCCAGCCGGATCCCGCCACCTCGTTCCCCCTCTATAGCGTCGCCTGCGTATCGGCAACGGTCTGCGATGCCACGGGTGGAGGGTTGGGATTCAGCGATGTCATCGGAACGACCGATGGAGGGGCTGCCTGGAACGTCCTCGTGCAGGTGGGACCGGGCGTTCTCCTCACCGGGATCGCGTGCACGTCGGCCACGACGTGCGAGGCGGCGGGAAGCTCCAACGGCCAGGGCGTGGTCCTGAGCACATCCGACGGATGGTCCAACTGGGCGGCGGCAACGCCCTCGAACGTCGCCGCCGTCAACGCCATCACATGCACGTCGGCGACGGCGTGCACGGCGGTCGGCTCCGATCAAGGTGGTCCCGCAACCAGCCTGTTCACGACGGATGCCGGGGCAAGCTGGGTGGCGCTCGGCGTTCCCGGCAACGTGGCGGACCTGTCTGCGGTGGCGTGCTCATCGTCGTCGGCGTGTGTCGCCACGGGCACCAACTCGGCCGGTGGTGGTGTCGCCATCGCGTTGGAGCCGTCGCCTCCACCGGCTCCCGGCCCCTACACCCCTCTCACCCCCACCCGGATCTGTGACACCAGGCCGGGCAACCCCTCGGGGCTCAGCGGGGCGGCAGCCCAGTGCAACGGGCCGGGCAACACCGGAGACACCATCGCGGCCGGCAGCACGTTGAACCTCAACGTGGCCGGGTCCTTCGGCGTCCCCTCCGACGCGAGCGCGGTGGTGCTCAACGTGACGGCGGTGAGTCCTTCGGCTCCCGGGTTCTTGAGCGTCTATCCGGCCGGGGCCAGCCCACCGACCGCTACCAATCTCAACTACACGGCGGGCGAGGTGATACCCAACCTGGTCGAGGTGGGCACGGGGATCTCGGGAGAGGTCTCGCTCTACTCCCTGGCCAAATCGGATGTAGTGGTCGACGTCGAGGGCTACGTCGCCCCCACCGCGGCCGGGGGCCCCGGTGCCGGGCTCTACGACCCGCTTTCCACCCCGGCCCGTATCTGTGACACCCGGGCAGGGAATCCCTCGCGCCTGAGCGGCGGGGAGGCCCAGTGCAACGGCGGGACGGGCAATCCGGGCGAGCGGATCGTTTCCGGGGGGGGCACCATCTCGGTCCAGGTCACCGGCAACGCCGGGGTCCCGGCCGGGGCCGCCGCGGCCGTGCTCAACGTCACCGCCGTCAACCCCGGGGCCACGGGTCACCTGACCGTTTATGCGAAGGGCAGCGCCCGGCCCGTGGCCTCCAACGTCAACTACGGCCCCGGGCAGACCAGCGCCAACCGGGTCATCGTGCCGCTGTCGTCGAGCGGAGGGATCACCATCTCCTCCTCGGCGGCCTCCGACGTCCTGGTCGACGTCTCGGGCTACTACACGGCCGCCGGGGGGACCGGCACCCAGTTCACCGCCGAGGCGGCTCCCGTGCGCATCTGTGACACCCGGGCGGGGAACCCGTCCGGGCTCAGCGGGGGCGCGGCGCAGTGCAACGGTGCAGGCCCGGCCGGGGGGGGACAGACGCTGACCATCCAGGTGACCGGGCTGGCCTCGGTCCCCAGCTCGGCCACCGCGGTGGTGGTCAATCTCACCGGCGTGGGCCCGAGCGCCCAGACCCATCTGACCGTCTTTCCCACGCCCCCGGTCCCCACCACCTCCGACCTGAACCTCAGCCCCGGAATGACCAGGGCCAACTTGGTGGTGGCCACCCTCAGCCCCACCGGCACCATCTCGATCTACAACAACTCCGGCAGCGTCAACGTCGTGGTGGACGTCGAAGGGTGGTATTCCTAGCGAGGAATCAGGCGTCGGCCTCCCGGGACAGCACGTGATCGGGCCCTTCCTGCCAGCGCGCCATGGCCCACAGGAGGTCGGAGAGGCGGTTGAGATAGGGGCAGACCAGTGAGCCCTCGACCCGTTCGGTGACGACCAACCGCTCGGCCCGGCGCACGACGGTACGGGCGAAGTCGAGGGCCGCCGCGCGGCGGTTCTCACCCGGAATGGTGAAGTCGCTGGGCATGGCGAACCGCTCCTTCAGCTCGTCGATGCCCCGCTCGAGCTGGGTGACCATGTCCGCCGTGACCAGGGTGGTGCCGGGCACCAACCGGTCCCGATGGGCCGGCGCCGTCGCCACCTCGGCCATCAGCACATAGAGGTCCTTGCAGACCTGAATCAGGCGCCGGTCGAGCTCCGAACCCTCCGCCGCCTCGGCGCGGGCCAACCCCAGCGCGGCCTGGGCCTCGTCGACCACCCCGTTGACCTCGATCTGCCGGGCGTCCTTGGGCACCCGACCGCCGTAGAGGAGGCCGGTGGTCCCGTCGTCGCCCCTCTTGGTGTAGATCCGCGGCGCCATGACGGCGGATGCTAGCCACCAGGGCGCCCGGGCGAGACCCGGTCGGAGGTCCCAGTATCCTGTGGGGACCATGGCGGATCTTCCCGAACTCCTGGGCCGGCTCGACCCCGACACGTCGTCCTACCTCACCGCGCTGCGGGAACGCGTCCTCATCTTCGACGGCGCCATGGGCACGAACCTGCAGCTGCTCGGACTGAGCGCCGACGATTTCGGGGGCGCCGAGCTCGAAGGGTGCAACGAGATCCTCATCGACAGCCGACCCGACCTGATCGCCCAGGTGCACCGCTCCTTCTACGAGGTGGGGTGCGACGTGGTCGAGACGGGCACCTTCGGGTCCTCCGCCGTGGTGCTGGCCGAATACGGGCTGGCCGACCGAGCCCAGGAGCTCAGCCGCCGGGGGGCCGAGATCGCCCGGTCGGTCGCCGCCGAATTCGCCACTCCCGAGCACCCCCGCTGGGTGGCCGGCAGCATGGGCCCGGGCACCAAGTTGGACCGACCTAGCCGAAATCGCTCTCTCGGCTCCCCCAAGGTAGGCTCGCGCCTGCCTCCGGCGTTGTGCACGAGTGGCCAATGACCGTCTTTCGCATTGCAAATCCATCC
>JBKQIP010000069.1:0-9426 GCA_052148295.1 Acidimicrobiales bacterium | reverse complement strand
CGAGGAAGCGCACCCTTCTCGGTGTGAAAAGCGAACATGTGTTCGTACACTACCGATAACCTGCTCGCTTTGCCCAGCGACACGAACTACCTGTTCAGAGCCATAAAATCCCCGGCGAGCCCTGGGCGGGAGTCCCGGTGCCACAATGCAGCCCACATGTGCGGACGCTTTGCCCTCTTCACTCCTCCGGTGCGCCTGGCCCGCTATTTCCAAGCCACCCTGGCTGACGACGTCGACCCCGAGCGGAGCCCGAGCTGGAACGTGGCGCCCACCACCGAGGTGCTCGCGGTCACGGCGCAGCGCTCCGGCGGCGGCCCCCCCGAGCGGACGCTCACCTCGTTGCGCTGGGGGCTCATCCCCCCACAGGCCAAGGACCCCTCCGCCGGCAGCCGCCTGTTCAACGCCCGGGCCGAGACGGTGACCACCAGGCCCTCCTTCCGCTCCGCCTTCAAGTCCCGGCGCGTCATCGTCCCGGCCGACGGCTTCTACGAATGGCACAGGCAGAACCGCGGCGCCAAGCAACCACACTTCTTCACCCGGTCCGACGGGGCACCCCTGGCCCTGGCCGGCGTGGCCGAGTCCTGGTGGGGCAAGCAGGCGAAGGAGGACGAGCCCCTCATCCGCTCCTGCACCATCATCACCACCACCGGCGGCCCGGACATGGACGGGATCCATGACCGCATGCCGGTGATCCTCCAACCCGACACCTTCGACCGGTGGCTCGACCCCGACGACGGAGACACCAGCGCACTCGCGGCGCTGCTGCGCCCCCCTCCGGCCGGCACGATCGAGCACCACCGGGTGGGCCAACGGGTGGGGAGCGTCCGCAACGACGACCCCCAATTAATAGAGTCCGTCTAGTGGCGCACCGATGACGGCGCCACCACGCGCCCCCGCCCGCTTCGATCGGCGCACCTTCATGGCGGCGGCGCTGGCCGCCGGCGGAGCCGGCCTCCTGGGCGCCGGCGTCGCGGCCGGCGGGGGCCGTGCGGGCGCCTCGACCATTCGCTCGGCGGCGTCGGTCGAGGCGGCCGGCTCCGACCTGGGCGCCATAGAGCACGTCATCTTCGTCATGAAGGAGAACCGGTCGTTCGACCACTACTTCGGCACCTACCCCGGTGTGCGCGGCTTCGACGACCACCCCGCCCATTCCCTCGGCGCCTTCGCCCAGGCCTACCCGGACGGCCCGACGAAGTACCTCCTCCCCTTCCGGCTGCGGGCGGACTCGGGCATCGGTGAGTGCACGTACGACCTGAGCCACACCTGGACGGCGGAGCACCGGTGCCGGGGTGCGGGCGACAACGCCGACTTCGTCCGCGTCCACACGTCGACCGCCTATGAGGGGCACACGTACGGCGTCCTGACCATGGGGTACTACCAGCGGCAGGATCTGCCCTTCTACTACGCCCTGGCCGATGCCTTCACCATCTGCGACAACTACCACTGCTCGGTCCTCGGCCCCACCGATCCCAACCGCCTCATGGCGTGGTCGGGCACCATCGACCCGGACGGGGCGGCCGGCGGACCGGTCATCGTCACCAACTCGACCCCCGACGCCATCTGGAGCGTGCACTGGGACACCATGCCCGAAGTCCTCGAGGACGCCGGGATCAGCTGGAAGGTCTACAACCCCGAGGGTGCGCTGTACGGGCCGGCCTTCTTCGAGAAGTACGGGCTCGAGGCGACCTACAACATCCTCCCCTACTTCGGCCAGTACAAGAAGCCGTCGTCCGCGCTGTACCAGAAGGCCTTCCTGCCCCAGTACCCCAGCGAGTTCATGGCCGACGTGGCCGGCGGCAGGCTGCCGGCCGTCAGCTGGATCATCCCGCCCATCGGGTACGACGAACACCCGCCGGCCCCTCCCGCCCTCGGTGAGTGGTTCACCAGCCAGCTCATCAACACCCTGGTCTCCCATCCCGAGGTGTGGTCCAAGACCGTGGTGTTCCACATGTACGACGAGAACGACGGGTTCTTCGACCACGTGCCGCCCCCGACCCCTCCGCCGGGCACGCCCGGTGAGGTTCTGACCGAGCGCCCGCTGCCCAGCGCCTCGCGGGGGATCCGGGGCCCGATCGGCATGGGCTACCGGGTGCCCATGCTGGTGATCTCGCCGTTCAGTCGCGGCGGCCACATCGCCTCGGAGGTGTTCGACCACACCTCCCTGCTCCGTTTCCTCGAAGCGCGCTTCGGCGTGCGGGCCCCCAACCTCTCGGCCTGGCGCCGCGAGACGGCGGGCGACCTGACCTCGACGCTCCACCTGGGCAGCTCGGACGTCTCGCCGCCCCCGTTGCCGTCGACCGCCCGGGACCAGTCGGCCGACGTCATGGCCGAGGGGTGCACCGAGGGCGACATCTTGGAATTCGCCTCGGACCAGCCGGCGTACCCGGTGCCTCGGCACCAGACCATGCCGCGGCAGGAGCCGGTGCGGTCGGCCTGATGGCGGCGAGCCGGGGCGGGCGGCGCGGGAGCCGCCGGCTCGGGCGGCGCGGGAGCCGCCGCTCAGGGCGCCGGCACAGGGCGCCGGCACGGGTCGCCGGCGCGCCAGACGCGTCCCGGGTTCAGCGGGGGCGGCGGCGGAGGGAGGGCTCGGCGATGGCGGCGGGGATCCATCCGACATCGGTGACGTTGAGGTCGGTCCCGGGGGCGACGATTTCGTCGATGCGGTCGAGCACCTCGCGGCTCAGGCGGAGATCGAGCGCGGGGAGCTGCGACTCCAGGTGCTCCATGGTGCGGGGGCCGATGATGGGGGAGGTCACGGCCGGGTGCTCGAGGACGAAGCCCAACGCCAGCTCGATCAGGCTCAGGCCCGCCCCGTCGGCGACGGCGCTCAGCGCGGTCACGGCCTGCAGCTTCTGCTGGTTGCCCGGCAGTGACAGGTCATAGTGCTGGGGCAGCATGGACGAACGGCGGCTGATGTTGTCCTTGCCACTCCCGAAGGCGCCGGAGAGCCATCCTCCGGCCAACGGGCTCCAGGACAGCACGCCCATGTTGAACTTCTGGCACATGGGCAGCACGTCCGCCTCGATCCCGCGCACCAGGATCGAATAGGGAGGCTGCTCGGTGACGAAGCGCTCACGGGCCCGCCGTTCGGCCACCCATTGCGCGTCGACGATCTCGTGGGCGGGGAAGGTCGAGCTCCCGAAGTAGCGGATCTTCCCCTCGCGCACCAGGTCGGTCAGGGCGCCGAGGGTCTCGTCGATGTCGGTGTCGGGAGAGGGCCGGTGGATCTGGTACAGGTCGATGTAGTCGGTGCCCAACCGGCGCAGGCTGTTCTCGCATCCGGCGATGATCCACCGGCGCGAGTTGCCCTGCGCGTTGGGGTCACGCCCCATAGCCCCGTGCACCTTGGTGGCCAGCACGATCTTCTCCCGCTTGACCTGGGCCAGGGCCTTGCCGACGATCTCCTCGGACTCTCCGAACGAGTAGACATCGGCGGTGTCGATGAAGTTGATGCCGGCATCGAGGGCGCGGTGGATGATGCGGATCGACTCCTCGTGATCGGACGTGCCCCACGCTCCGAACATCATTGCCCCCAGGCACAGCGGGCTGACCTTGACCCCGGTACGACCAAGCGTGCGGTATTCCATGGGCAGATGGTAGCCACGGGCCCGATCGCCGGGCCCGCGGGCAGTCAGCGGGCGAAGCGGGCCGACGCGTCGGCAGCGGCCAGCAACAGGGCCGGTTCCCCGCTTCTGGCGTGGCTGCGCAGGGCCGCCTCGGTCAGCTTGATGGCGTGCTCGTCGCCCGAGGCCACGGCGCGTTCGACCAATGCGTCCGCCGTGGGGACCTCTCCCGCTCCGGCCAGGGGGGCCCGTCGCTCGATGTCGTAGGCGACGTGCAGCGCGGCCACTGCTTGCCAGGCGTAGGCCACGGCGGCGTCGCGATCCTCCTCGGCCAGCCAGGGGAGGACGAGCTCGAGGGCCAGTGGTGCGGTGATGGCGTGCAGCAGGGCGATGGCGTGGCCGTCCTCGGCGTTGCGCAGATACGAGGTCGCGCCGGCCGCGGCCAGCGCGTCGAGCAGGGCGGTGGCGTCGCCGCCCGGGGCCAGTGACGCCACACCCTGTTCGAACTCGTCCGCGATGTCCGACACGAAGGCCACCCGGTCGGTGATGAGGAACGTCGGAGACGTCTCCTCGGGCAGGTAGGGAAGCGCGGCCACCGCGTCGGGCACGGCCTGGTGCCCGATGAGAAGCGGTGGTCCGGGGAGCTCCTGGTACTTCGACGCCCAGTAGGCCAGGCCCGTGGCCACCTCCACCCGGCGCGCCGGCGTGTCGACCTCGCCCAGGGCGCGCAGCCCGTGGGCGGTGCGGATCAGCCCGTGCGTGGCCGCGCCCACCGCGCCGGGCACGAGCCGGGGGACCCATTCTCGGATCACCGCGGCGGCGGGTTGGTCCGCCATCTCGGTCTCGAACACCGCCAGCCAGTCGGGGAATCGGGCCGCGTCGCCCAGGGCGCGGGGCCAGTCCTCGTCGGCCATCGGCTTGTCCGACGGGAGCGGGGCCGGCCGCAACCGCTCGGCGTAGGCGGCCGCCCAGTCCCCGACGGCATCGACTCGCCCGAGCCGCACCAGCGCCTCGGCGGCCATCGGGCCGTGGTTCGACAGGCCGTGGGCCCCGAACTCGGGCGCCGTGCCAGCAAAGATGGTGAGCGCGTCGTCGAGCGGGTCGGAGTCCATGCGCCCAGTATGGCGGGGTCGCGACCGGCCCACACGTTCGGACGGCCACTACGATCCCCCCACTGCAGCGGGAACGGAGGGGACATGGACAGGGTCCGGTTGGGCGTCGTGGGCGCGGGCAACATCGCGGCGATGAACGTCAAGGGGTATCTCGAGGATCCCCGCTGCGACGTCGTGGCCGTCTGCGACACCCATGAAGAGGTCGGTCGACAGGCCGCGAGGCAGTGGGGTGCCAGCTATTCCCCGGACCTGGACACCCTGCTGTCCGATGCCTCCGTCGATGCCGTAGAGGTGCTGACGCCCACCCACCTCCACCATGATCACGTGATCGCCGCGCTGGAGGCCGGCAAGCACGTGTCGGTGCAAAAGCCGGTGGCCAACACGGTCGAGGACGCACAGGCCATGCAGGCGGCGGCGGAGCGGACCGGTCGCATCCTGCGCATCAGCGAGTGCTTCGTGCACTACCCACCCTTGGAATTGGCCAAGCGGCTGGTGGCGGACGGGGCCATCGGCAAACCGACGTCCCTGCGCATCCGCACGCTGGTGGGGCAGACCACGTCGGACTTTCAGGCCGGCCTGCGACCCGAGGGATACGGCTGGCGTCTCGACAAGCGCAGCCCGGGCGGCCATCTCTTCGACGACATGGTGCACAAGTACGCCATGGCGCTGTGGCTCCTCGACCTCGACATCACTTCCGTGCAGGCGGTGGTCCGGCGGCGTGACCTGTTCTTCGAGCCCTGTGCCGTCCTTTTCGAGTACGAGGATCCCGACGTGCTGGGCACCATGGAGGTGCAGTACGCCCCCAAGCTGTACCTGCGCTCGAGCTACTACGGGGCCGACGAGTTCTTCGAGATCACCGGTGACGAGGGGCAGATCTGGGTGACCCGGGCGACCGGTGAGATGCTCGACCTCCCGCCCGTGATGCTCTTCACGGGCAACGCGAGCGGGTGCACCACGACCGAGTTCTGCGACGTCGACGCCGACTGGGGGACCGGCTTCGTCCGCTCGTCCCAGCACTTCGTCGACGCGTTGCTCCACGGGACGCCGGCCGACATGAACCCGGCGGAGGCGATCAAGGTGCTCCAGCTCTGCTTCGCCGTCTACCGGGCCTCCGAGACCGGCATCTCGGTCGACCCCCGCACCGTGACGGGGTCGGTCACGGCCGCCGGCTGGGCCGATTGGTAGACGGCCGCCCCGTCGACGACACCGCCCGAGGGCCCCGCGAGCCCGAGCTCAGGCGAGACGGTGACGGACCCACCAGAAACAGACGCCGATGAGCACCAGTGCGGCCGCAACGAACAGGCCCGTCTCGTACCACTGGAAGGGCCAGTAACGGTCGATGGGTTGGTAGGTGAGGATCTGGTGGATGCCGAGCTTGTCGACGCACTCCTGCAAGCCCCGGTTGAAGGCGGCGCCACCCGGTGGTCCGTTCGCCGGAGCGCCGGGCTGCGGGAACGGCACCTTGTTGGGGCAGGTGCCGGCGCCCGGAATGGTGAGGGTGCCGCCGGATGACACGCTGAGACCGAGCGCGCCGATGCCGCCACCGCCGTTGTGGCCGATGGCCTGACCGGCCCGGTTGACCGTCTCTTCGGAGAGGACCCAGTCGGCGGGATTGAGGCGCCCGAAAGAGAGCGACCCGTTGTTCGGGCCGGCGTTGGCCGCCGTCACGAGGCGCAGCGGCGCCATGAGGTGCGGTCGCACCCAGTCCTCGAAGGCATAGCGCACGGCGACGAAGGCGACCAGCGTGGTCGCCATGGCGGGCAGCGTCCGGCGGACGAGGAGGCCGGCGGTGACACCCAGGGCGAAGGCGAAGGCGGCGTAGCCGATGGGCACGAGGTCGCGGCGGTCGTAGAACGAGGGGGCGAAGGCGTTGTCGGCCACCCGGTCGAGGGGGCTCGACCACCACGTCACCATGAGGCTGAACAGCCCGGCGGTCAGCACCGAGGCCAGCCCCACCAGGCCGACCTTGCCGGCCAACCAGCGGGTGCGCGTCACGCTCTGGGTCCAGGCGAGCTTGTGGGTGCCGGTCTCGAGCTCGCGGGCGACGAGCGGCGCGCCCCAGAACATGCCGAGGAGCGCGGGGGCGACGAGAAGCAGGTCGCTGGTCAGCTGGAGGAGGTGGTCGGTCGTGAGGAACCGGCTCTCGGCGACGTCGCAGTCGCCGTACTTGGCGCAGTCGCCCACCGTGCTGTCGTAGAGGTGCACGAGGTGCGGGCCGGTGACGGCCAGCGCCACGCCGATCACGGCCAGCACGCCGAGCACCACCGCGGCCTGCGTCCGGAATTGGCGCCAGGTCAGCCAGAGCATCGGTTCCCCCGCGCCGCGCTCATGCGAGGCGGTGTCGCACCCACCAGAAGCACAGGCCGGTCAGCAGGAGGGCCAGGGCCACGTAGAGCGCGGTCTCGAGACCCTGGAAGGCCCAGTAGCGGCTGGCCGGCTGGTAGGTGAGCAGCAGGTGGAACCTGGTCGCAACCTTGTCGACACAGGATTGGAAAGGCCCACCCGGTGCCGGGACCGGCGCCCGCCCGGTGCCGGCGTGGACCGCGATCTGCGAGCGACCGGAGGGCCGGCCGGAGGGCAGGCCGCCGGGCGGCACGAGGCCCGGGCAGGTCCGGGTCAGGTACCGGGAGGACGGGCTCTGGCCCGACGCGTTGACGATGGCGCTCGAGATCACCCAGGCGTTGCGGACGTCGGGGCCGTTGGCCACCATCGACACCCCGGACGGGCCGATGGAGAAGCCGACCGGGCTGGCCTGCGTCAGTGGCGCCACGGTGTGCGCGGGAGGCATGAGGTGTGGGCGTACCCACTCGGTGACGACGGCCCGGACGGCGATGAAACCGACGAGGGTGGTGGCCATGGCGGGCACCGTGCGGCGGATCATCACCCCGGCGGCCACCCCGAGGACGAAGGCGAAGGCGGCGTAGCCGATCGGGGTGATGTCACGCGTGTCGAAGGGGCCGAAGCCAAGCCCGGTGACCGTGTCGATCGGGCTGAACCACCAGGTGACCATGAGGCTCAACAGCCCGACCACGGCGACCGAGGCCAGGCCGACCAGGCCCAGCTTGACCGCCAGCCAGCGGCGCCGGGTGACGCTCTGGGTCCAGCCCAGCCGGTAGCTCCCCGTCTCGAGCTCGCGGGCGACCAGCGGGGCACCCCAGAACATCCCGATCAGCGCCGGCGCCACCGTGAGGACCACCTCGAGCACCGTCTGGAGCCTGCCGTCGGTGCCGGTGAACGAACCCGAGGCACAGTCGTGCGCCGCCCGGCACGACGTGTAGAGGTCGAGGAGGTGCAGGCCGGTGGGGACGACGATGACCGCCAGGAGGACGAGCGCACCGGCGACCACGGCGGCTTGCACCCGGAATTGGCGCCACGTCAGCCAGCTCATCGGTGCAGTTCCAGGGTGGGCCGCCGCCGGCTTCCGCCGGCCTGCGCCATGTAGGCCAGCACCAGGTCCTCGAGACCGACCTCCTCGACCGCCCACGACGGGTCGAGGATCGGCTCGTGTGTCCGCACGAGCAGCGTGCTCTGGCGCTCCGTCTGGCTGGACTCGATGACCTCCTGGTTGGCGGGCAGGCTGCCCGGGTCCCGCCGGGCGCCGATGAGGCGGCGGTGCGACGCCAGCAGCTCGTCGACCGGCCCGGCGATCTGCACGCGTGACGCCACCAGCACGACCAGGTAGTCGCAGACGCGTTCGAGGTCGGCCACGAGGTGCGAGGACAGGACGACGCTCACCCCGTGTTCGGCGACGGTCTCCATGAGGATCTGCAGGAACTCGCGCCGGGCCAGCGGGTCCAGGCTGGCCACCGGCTCGTCGAGCAGCAGCAGCTCGGGTCGCTTGGCCACGGCCAGGGTCAGGGCCAGCTGGGCCCGCTGGCCACCCGAGAGCTTGCCGGCGCGCTGGTCCGGATCGAGGTCGAGCTGCTCGATGCGGCCCTGCGCCACCGCGTCGTCCCACCCCGGGTTGAGGTGGGCGCCGAGCCGGAGGTGGTCGGCCACGCTCAACGCCGAGTAGATGGGGGTGTCCTGGGCGACGAAGCCGACCTGAGCGAGTTGCTCCGGGCCCCGGGCCGGTTCGCCCCCCTGGACCCGGATGCTCCCCGCGGTCGGGGCCAGCAGGCCGACGGCGAGGTTGAGCAGGGTCGACTTGCCGGCGCCGTTCGGGCCCACCAGGCCCACGACGTGGCCCGAGGGGATCTCGAGCGTGCAGTCGCTGAGCGCCCACTTGCGCCCGTAGCGCTTGCCCAGGCCCGCGGTCTCGAGGACGGCGCTCACGCTACGCCTTGTTCACGGGCGGAACGAAAGGTGTCCCGGAAGAGGGCCTCGATACTCTCGTCGTCGAGCCCGGCCCGCTCGGCCTTGGCCAGCCAGCGTTGCAGGTCGGTGCGCAGCCGGCCGTGGGCGGCCAGGGAGGGGTCGCTGAGGGTCCGGGTCACGAAGGTCCCGATCCCCGGACGCGCCGCCACCAGGCCCTCGTGCTCGAGCTCCCGGTAGGCCTTGAACACGGTGTTCGGGTTGATGGCGATCCGGGCCACGACCTCTTTGACCGTGGGGAGCTGGTCGCCCTCACGGAGGAGCCCCAGCTTGAGGGCCCGCCGGACCTGCTGGACCAGCTGCAGGTACGGGGCCACGCCCGATCGGGTGTCCAGGTAGAACTCCATCACCGCGCTCTTTCACTAGGAAGCTAGTGAACTATGTTCCTGTCGGTATGGCGTGTCAAGTGCTGATCCCGGATCGGCTCCAGGATCCCG
>JBKQIP010000068.1:0-3521 GCA_052148295.1 Acidimicrobiales bacterium | reverse complement strand
GCAGCTCGCGCAGGGCGGTGGCCAGGGCGTCCTGGGTGACCCCGATCTCGTCGGCCAGGGCCAGCAGCAGGTGCTCCACCGACACGTAGTCGTCGCCCAGGTCGCGCCGGTTCTCGTCGGCCGCCTCGAGCACGGCCCGGGCCTCGCGGGAGAGACCGGGCTCCGAGCCGCCCTCGGCCCGGGGCAGGCGGGCCAGCTGCTCGTGTACCCGGCGGCTGAGCTCGTCGGGGTCCACCCCGACCTGGGTCAGCAGCGGCCGCGTCATGGTCTCGGTCTGCAGCAGCAGCGCGTCGAGCAGGTGGGCCGGCGTCAGCTCCGGGTGGTTGGACGAGGCGGCGTGGCCGGTGGCGGCGCTGAAGGCCGCCTTGGTGTTGTTGGTCCAGCGTTCGGGATCGATCGGCACCTCATCTCCTCCTGTAGGGCACGGGCGACTGGCGCAGCGGCACCAGGTCGCGCCGGTACTGACGGTGGGTCTCGGCCACCGCGGTCCGGGCCTCGGACCGCGTCTCGTCCAGCTCGGCCTGCAGGCGGTCGACCTCGGCCTCGAGCTCGAGCACCCGGCGCACGCCCTCGAGGTTCAGGCCGGTGGCCGTCAGCTCCTGGATGTGGCGCAGCCGCGTCAGGTCGGTGTCGGAGAACCGCCGGCTCCCGCCGCGGGTGCGCGACGGGTCCAGCAACCCCTTGCGCTCGTAGATGCGCAGGGTCTGGGGGTGCATCCCGGTCAGCTCGGCCGCCACCGAGATCACGTAGACGGCCCGGTTGTCACGGGCCCGCTGCTCGACCGTCCGCTGCTCGACGGTCCGGTAGTCGGTGGCCCGTTGGTCGCCCGGGCGGCGGGTGCCCGGGCGGAGCTCATCGGAGTTCGCCATGTCGCCTCATCCCCTCAGCTCAACTCTCCACCGACGCCCGCGGCGCCTCGTCGGTGACGGCGGCCAGCGCCTCGACGGCCGCCTTCTGCTCGTCGGTCAACTCGGTGGGCACCACCACCTCCACCTTGACCAGGAGGTCGCCCGGCTTGGCGTGGCGCCCGCTGCCCGGTACGCCCCGCCCCCGCACGCGCAGCACCGTGCCCGACGCGGTGCCCGGTGGCACCTTGAGCGTCACCTTGCCGTCGAGGGTGGGCACGGTGATGTTGGTGCCCAGGGCGGCCTCGGGGAAGGTGATGGGCACGGTGATGGTGAGGTTGCGCCCGCTGCGGCCGAAGGTCGGGTGGGCCCCGACGTGGACCACCACGTAGAGGTCGCCCGGCGGGGCCATGCCCTGGCCCGGCGCGCCGCGCCCCTTGACCCGGATGCGCTGCCCGTCCTCCACCCCGGCCGGGATGCGCACCTTGACCGAGCGCACCTTGCGCTCGGTGCCCGAGCCCTTGCAGACCGGGCAGGGCGTGTCGAACAGGGTGCCGCGCCCCATGCAGTCGGGGCACACGGTGCTGAGGGAGAACAGCCCCTGGTCGTCGTTGAGGCTGCCCGAGCCCCCGCAACGCGGGCAGGTGTGCGTCTTGGTCCCCGGCGCGGCACCGGTGCCCTTGCAATTGGAGCAGCGCACGTCCTGGGGGATGTTGACCGAGGTGGTCACCCCGTGCACCGCGTCCTGGAACGACAGGTGCAGGGCGGCCTCCATGTCGGCGCCCCGCTGGGGCCCGCGCTGCTGCGTCCGTCCGCGGTTGCCGAACAGCCCGCCGAAGAGGTCGCTCAGGTCACCCATGTCCTCCATGCGGAAGGTGCCGCCGCCGGGCCCGGTGCCGAAGCCCGGGATGGGCCCGTGCTTACGGACGTCGTCGTACTCCTTGCGCTTCTCGGGGTCACCGAGGACGTCGTAGGCCGCGCTGATCTCCTTGAAGCGCTCCTCCGAGCCCGGGTTGGCGTCGGGGTGGTACTGCTTCGCCAGCTTGCGGTAGGAGCGCGTGATCTCCTTGTCGGAGGCCGTGGACACGACCCCCAGCTCCTTGTAGTAGTCCTTCTCGAACCAGTCCCGTTGGGCGGCCATGGCTCAGGTCACCCCCGCACGCGGACCATGGCCGGCCGGAGCACCTGGCCCCGCCAGCGGTAGCCCGATCGCAGCACCTCGTCGATCACCGGCTCGCCCCCGTCCCCCTCCACCTTGGCCACGGCGTCGTGGACCTGCGGGTCGAACGGCACCTCGGCCTGGTCCACCCGTTCCAGCCCCTCCTTGCCCAGCGTGTCGAGCAGCATGGAGCGCGCCGCGGTCAAGGCCTTGGCGTCGTGGTTCTCCGCGCTGTCCTCGCCCTGATGGGCCTGGGCCAGATCGAGGGTGTCGAGCACCGGGAGCAGCTTGGTCACGAGCTTGGCGGCGGCGCGGGCCGACTCCTCCTCCTGCATGCGCTGGATGCGCTTGCGGTAGTTCTCGAAGTCGGCCTGGGTGCGCTGGAGGGCGAGCAGGTACTCGTCCCGCTCGCTCTCCGCCTGCTGCAACGGGTCGAGCGCGAAGACCTCGGGCTCGGCCACGCCGACACCGGCACCCGCCGGCGCGTCCCTGCCGGCGGCCGCGGCCTCGGTCATCTCCCGGGCGGCGGCCTCCAGCTCGGCGGCCAGGGCCTCGTCCGAGTCGTCCGCACGGCCCGAGTCGCCTACCTGGCCCGAGCTACCGACGTGGCCCGGCTGGCCCGGGCTGCCCGCGCCGGCGGTGCGCCCGGCGCTCGGGCCGGCGTCGTGCTCGCTGTCCGGCGCGACCTCCTCAGCGGGGACGGCCTCGTCGGAGAAGCTCATTGCTCATCGACGATTTCCGCGTCGACCACCTCGTCGTCGGAGGCCGTCTCGGACCCCGACCCGTCGGCGGACCCGTCGCTGCTCGGCGCGCTCTGCGCCTGCGAGGCCTGCTCGTACAGGCGCTGGCTGAAGCTCTGGCTCACGCCGACCAGCTTCTCGGTCGAGTCCTTGATCACCTCGACGTTGGTCCCGGCCAGCGCGTCCTTCAGGTTGGCCAGCGCGGTCTCCACGTCCTCCTTCTCGGTGCCCTCGAACTTCTCGCCCTGCTCCTTGAGCAGCTTCTCGGTCTGGTAGACGAGGGTGTCCGCCGTGTTGCGGATCTCGGCCTCCTCCCGGCGGGCGCGGTCCTCCTCGGCGTGGGCCTCGGCGTCACGCACCATGCGCTCGATGTCGTCCTTGGCCAGCGAGGACTGGCCGGTGATGGTCATCGACTGCTCCTTGCCGGTGGCCGTGTCCTGGGCCGACACGTGGACGATCCCGTTGGCGTCGATGTCGAACGTGACCTCGATCTGCGGAATGCCCCGTGGCGCCGGGGGCAGGTCCACCAGCTGGAACTTGCCGAGCGTCTTGTTGTACATCGCCATCTCGCGCTCACCCTGGAGCACGTGGATCTCGACCGACGGCTGGTTGTCCTCGGCCGTCGTGAAGATCTCCGACCGCTTGGTCGGGATGGTGGTGTTCCGCTCAATGAGGCGGTGCATGACCTGACCCTTGGTCTCGATACCGAGCGACAGTGGCGTCACGTCGAGGAGGAGGACGTCTTTGACCTCACCCTTGAGGACACCCGCCTGAACG
>JBKQIP010000067.1:0-10414 GCA_052148295.1 Acidimicrobiales bacterium | reverse complement strand
CGCGCTGCACCCGGTGCGTGCCCGCCTCGTGTTCCAGGCGGATGTAGGCGTCGGGACCCTTCACGAGGAAGACCGCCTCGTTGATGCCGTCCTTGTCCGACGCGTCCTCCGAGAGGACCTCCACCTTCCACTTCCGGATGGCGGCGAAGCGCAGGTACATGTCGTAGAGCACCCGGGCGAAGAGGTTCGCCTCGTCACCGCCCACCGCGCCGCGGATCTCCATGATCACGTTGCGACCGACGTTGGGGTCCTTGGGCAGGAGCAGCGACTGGATGCGCTCCCCCAGCTCCGCCACCGACGCTTCGGCCTGGTCGACCTCCTGGCGCATCAGCTCGCGCTCGTCGCCGGTCGCCTCGGTCAGCATCTCCCGGGCCGCCACCACGTCGGCCTGCGCCCGAGTCAGGTCGTGCCAGGTGCGCACGATCTCGCCCAGCTCCTTGTGGCGCCGGGACAGGACGCGCAACCGGTCGGGGTCGGCCAGGGTGACCGGGTCTGCCAGCTCGGCCTCAACGGTGTCGAACTCCGATTCGAGCGCGGCCATCCGGTCGTCGAGCATGGGAACAGGCGAGGGTGCGGTGGGCCGGCCGGGCGGTGACGCCCGGTCCCCGGCCCCGGCTCAGTCCCGCGCCGCGGCGGTCGGTGCCGCGCCGGACGGTGCCGCCGTGGACCGGGCCTTGCCCTTGCGGGCACCGTAGCGGCGCTGGAAGCGCTCCACCCGACCGCCCGAGTCGACCAGCTTCTGCTTGCCGGTGAAGAAGGGGTGGCACTCGTTGCACAGCTCGACGTGGAGGTCGGCCTTGGTCGAATGGGTCACGAAGGTGTTACCGCACGAGCACCGCACGGTGGCCTCAACGTAGTCGGGGTGGATCTCGGGCTTCATGGTGTCTCCTGCGTCGTGCGGTCGGTCCAGTGTAGGGGTTGGGAGGACGCTCCGGTCCGGCGGTTCCCCAGGGGCTAGGTGGCGGGTCCCTTGGCGATCTCGGCCAGGAACTCGTCGTTGCTCATGGTGGTGCGGATCTTGTCCATGAGCAGTTCGAGGCCCGCCGCCTCCTTGCCGTCGTTGGCCAGCGCGTTGAGCACCCGGCGCAACTTCCAGACCTGCGCCAGCTGCCCCCGCTCGAACAGCAGCTCCTCGTGGCGAGTCGAGCTGGCATTGACGTCGATGGCCGGGTAGAGGCGACGCTCGGAGAGACGCCGGTCGAGGCGCAGCTCCATGTTGCCGGTGCCCTTGAACTCCTCGAAGATCACCTCGTCCATCTTCGAACCGGTCTCGACCAGGGCCGAGGCCAGAATGGTGAGCGAGCCGCCCTCTTCGATGTTGCGGGCCGCGCCGAAGAACTTCTTGGGGGGGTAGAGGGCTCCCGAGTCGACGCCGCCGGACATGATCCGGCCCGTCGCCGGAGCGGCCAGGTTGTAGGCCCGGGCCAGGCGGGTGATGCCGTCGAGGATGATGACCACGTCGCGACCTACCTCGACCAGGCGCTTGGCCCGCTCGATGGTCAGCTCGGCCACCTGCGTGTGTTCGTCGGCCGGGCGGTCGAAGGTGGAGGCCACCACCTCGCCGCGCACGGACCGCCGCATGTCGGTCACCTCTTCGGGGCGCTCGTCCACCAGCAGGACCATGAGGTGCACGTCGGGGTTGTTCGCCTCGATCGAATGCGCGATCTGCTTCATGACCGTCGTCTTGCCGGCCTTGGGTGGCGAGACGATCAGCCCGCGCTGCCCCTTCCCGATCGGCGAGAGGAGGTCCACGATGCGAGCCGTCAGGTTGTCCTTGTCCTTCTCCCCCTGCAGCTCGAGCAGCAGTCGTGAATCGGGGAACAGCGGCGTCAGGTCCTCGAAGCGGGGGCGGTTGCGCGCCTCTTCGGGATCGAGGCCGGACACGGTGTCGATCCGCAGCAGCGCCGGGTACTTCTCGTTGTTGGAGGCGGGACGGCAGGCGCCCTCGACGTAGTCACCCTTGCGGAGGGCGAACCGCCGGGCCTGGCTGATGGAGATGTAGACGTCCTTGGGGGACGGCAGGTACCCGTCACAGCGCAGGAAGCCGTAGCCCTCGTCGCGCAGGTCCAGCATGCCCTTGACGTCGACCAGCTCACCCGAGTAGGGCTGCTCCGGGCCCCCGCCCCCCTGCAGCTCGCCACCGGGGCCCCGCTCGCGGCCGCGCCGGCGGCGGCTCCGCCGATTGCCGACGTCGCCCTCACCCTGCGACTGGTTGTTCTGGTTGTTCTGGTTGTTCTGGTTGGTGCGGTTGTTCTGGTTGTTGCGGTTGTTCGGCCCCTGCCCCTGGCCCTGGTTGGTCCGGTTCCGCCCCTGCGGCGGCCCGGCCGGGGTGCTCTGACCGTTCTGGGTGGGTGCGCTGGTCGGGCTGCCGTCGGCGAGCTCGGGGGGCTCGACGAAGACGGCCGGACCGGGATCGCCCGAGGAGGCGGGCCCGGGGGACGCGTCGGTCGCAGGGCCCGCCGCCGGCTCGTCGGGGCGGTCGGACGGAGGCTCGGCCGGGACGGTGGCGGCCTCCGGCGCCGTGGTCTCGGTGGCTCGGGGACGCCGCACCCTGGTGCCGTTGTCCTCACCGGTGCCGTTCCCGTTGGCGCCGCCGGCGTCGGTCACGCCGGTGGCGTCGAGGATCTGGTCAATGATGTCGGCCTTCTTGGTCCGGGTCGTCGTCTTGAGCGACATGGCCTGGGCAATGGCGTTGAGCTCGTCACGCTCCTTGCCCTCGAGTACCGATCGTTCGAGCTGCTGTTCCGCAGTCATCGGGCTCCTCTTCCATAGAGGGTTGACGCCGGTTCGGAATGTCCGCGCGCGGCGAGGGGAAACATAGGAGGAGAAAGGTTCGCGCCTTCCCCCAATCACCTCTGCGAAAAGCACCTCGGGACCGTCTGGTTCCCGCGGAGGGCGCTTCGAAGCGCAGTGGGGATGCCTCTACATTAGCGGGACCGGACCGGCAATGCCAACACCCCCAGCGCAACGGGCAGAAAAAGGGAGCGGGACCAGGCCCCTCACAGGGACAACTCGGCCAGGATCGCCTCCATGGTGGGGTCGATCACCGTGGGCACCGAGATCTGGCTGATGGCCAGGTCAGGGTCCTTGAGGCCGTGTCCGGTCAGGACGCACACCACCCGTGCGCCCTCGGGCACGCCCGTCTTCATCAGTCCGGCCACCGATGCGGCCGACGCCGCCTCACAGAAGATGGACTCTTGCTGCGCCAAGAAGGTGTAGGCGGCCAGGATCTCCTCGTCCGTCACAGCGGTGATGGAGCCCCCCGACTCGCGTGCCGCCGCCTCGGCCGGGTACCAGCTGGCCGGATTCCCGATCCGGATGGCGGTGGCGACGGTGTCGGGGTGCTCCACGGGATGCCCGAGCACGATGGGCGCCGCGCCGGCGGCCTGGAAGCCGAGCAGGCGGGGCAGCGTGGTGGCGCGGCCGGCCTCCTTGTACTGGAGGTAGCCCTTCCAGTAGGCCGTGATGTTGCCGGCGTTGCCCACCGGGATGCAGTGCACGTCGGGGGCGTCGCCCAGCACGTCGACGATCTCGAACGCGCCCGTCTTCTGCCCCTCGATCCGCTGGGGGTTGATGGAGTTGACCACGGTGATCGGTGCGTGCGCCGGCAGGTCGCGCACGAGGGACAGTGCCTGGTCGAAGTTGCCGCGCACCTGGAGGACCCGCGCCCCGTGCACCAGGGCCTGCGCCAGCTTCCCCAAGGCGATGTGCCCTTCGGGGATGAGGACGGCGCAGGCCAGCCCGGCCCGGGCGGCATAGGCCGCGGCCGACGCCGAGGTGTTCCCCGTCGATGCGCAGACCACCGCCTTGGCCCCCTCCTCCACCGCCTTGGAGATGGCCATGGTCATGCCCCGGTCCTTGAAGGACCCGGTGGGGTTGGCGCCCTCCACCTTGAGCCAGACCTGCGCGCCCAGGCGCGCCGACAGTCGCGGTGCGGGCACCAGCGGTGTGCCTCCCTCGAGCAGGGTCACCACCGGTGTGTCGTCCGTCAGGGGCAGGAACGAGCGGTACTCCTCCATCACGCCGCGCCATCCGGGCGCCATCGTCATTCCTCCTCGTCGCCGATGACCCGCAGGACGCCGCTGACCCGGTCGACCGCCTGGAGGAGGCGGAGCTCGTCGATGGTGGCCAGGACGTCCCCCTCGCGCGCCACATGGGTGAGGAAGATGAGCCGGGCCTCGTCGGCCAGGCCGACCTGCTCCATGGCCCGGATCGACACGTCGTGCCGGCCGAACACGCCGGCCACCGCCGCCAGGACCCCGGGGCGATCGGCCACATCCATGCTGAGGTAGAAGGCCGATCGCAACTCGGCTTGGGGCCGCACCGACGCGCTGGTGCGCTTCGGCGCCGGCGCCGGCGCGCCGGCCCGCAGGTTCCGGGCGGCGTCGACCAGGTCCCCCAGCACCGCGCTGGCCGTCGGCCCCCCGCCGGCACCCCGTCCGAACAGCATGAGCTCGCCGCTCACGGCGCCCTCGACGAACACCGCGTTGAACTCGCCCCGGACCGAGGCCAGCGGGTGGGTGCGCGGCACCATGGCCGGGTGCACCCGGACCGAGATCTCCGGGCCACCGTCGACCAGCTCGGCCACGGCCAGCAGCTTGACCGAGTAGCCCAGCCGGTTGGCATAGGACACATCGGCAGCGGCGATGGCCGTGATGCCCTCCCGATGGACGTCGGCGTCGACCACGTCGCTCCCGAAGGCCAAGGCGGCGAGGATGGCGGCCTTGGCCGCGGCGTCATGTCCCTCGACGTCGGCGGCGGGATTGCTCTCGGCCAGGCCCAGTTGCTGTGCCTCGGCCAGGGCGTCACCGTACTGGCACCCGTCGTCCTCCATGCGGGTCAGGATGAAGTTCGTCGTCCCGTTGACGATGCCCACCACCCGCACGATCTGCTCGCCCGCCAGCGATTCCCGCAACGGGCGGATGACCGGTATGGCGCCGCCCACGGCGGCTTCGTACAGGAGATCGACCCCGGCATCGGCCGCCACCTCGGCCAGCTCGGCGCCCGCCACGGCGAGCAGCGTCTTGTTCCCCGACACCACCGGCTTGCCGGCGCGCAGCGCGGCCTCGATGAACTCGTGGGCCGGGTGGATGCCCCCGATCAGCTCCACCACCACGTCGATGTCGAGGCGGACCACCAGTGCCGCGGCATCCCCTCCGATCAGATCGGGAGGGATGACCGGGGATCGCTCCCGGGTGGTATCGGCCACGGCGATGCCGGCCAGCTCGAGGCTGACGCCGGTGCGGGCGTAGATGTCGTCGCGACGCACCAACAGGAGCTCGGCGAGTGCGCCCCCCACATTGCCGCACCCCAACAGGCCCACGCGCACCGTGGACGATGCCCCGGGGGCCGCGGCGCCGCTGGTCATGGCACCACGGTACAGGCTGCCCGCACCGGGCAATGTGGGGGCCGGTTCACGAATCGAGTCGCATGAGATCGTCCATGGTCTCCCGTCGCACCACCACGCGGGCTCGCCCGTCGGTGACGAAGACCACGGCCGGGCGCGGGACCTTGTTGTAGTTCGACGCCATGGCGTAGCCGTACGCGCCGGTCACCGGCGTCGCCACGACGTCACCCACGTGCAGCCCGTCCGGGACGTAGGCGTCGGGCACGACGACGTCCCCGCTCTCGCAGTGCTTGCCCACCAGCCGGATGGCCCGGGGACGGACGGCTTCGACGGCACGGGGCAGGAAGGCCTCGTACCCGCTTCCGTAGAGCACCGGGCGCGGGTTGTCGCTCATGCCTCCGTCCACGCTCACGTACGTGCGGATCCCGGGGAGCTCCTTGATCGTGCCCACCGTGTACAGCGTGATGCCGGCGGTGGCGACGATGGACCGGCCGGGTTCGGCCGAGATCCGCGTCGCCGGGTCGACGCCGACGCGGCGGCAGGCCTCCCGGGTGGCGGCGGCCCATTGGGCCTGGGTGGGCGCCGACTCGCCGTTGACGTAGGGCACCCCGAGCCCACCGCCCACCACCAGCTCGGGCAGGGCGAGCGGAGCGAAGAAGGTGCCCAGCACCTCGGCCGCCTGCTCGAACGACGAGGCGTCGAAGACCTGGCTGCCGATGTGGGCGTGCACGCCGACCAGCGCCACGGCGGGCAGCAGCTCGAGCGCGGCGACGGCCTCGGTGGCCGCGCCGGATGCCACCGAGAACCCGAACTTGGAGTCCTCCTGCCCCGTGCGCACGAACTCGTGGGTGTGGGCCTCGACGCCCGGAGTCACCCGCACCAGGACCTGGGGCCGCTCCGGCCGGGCGGTGGGGACATCGAGCATGCGACCCAGTCGGGCGATCTCGTCGAAGGAATCGACCACGATCCGGCCCACGCCGGCGGAGAGCGCGTCCCGCAACTCGTCCTCCGACTTGTTGTTGCCGTGCAGCACCAGCCGTTCGGCCGGCACACCAGCCGACAGCGCGACCTCGAGCTCACCCCCGGAGGCCACATCGAGCTGCATGCCCTCCTCGTGGGCCAGGCGGGCCATGGCTCGGCACAGGAAGGCCTTGGTGCCGTAGGCCACCCCGTCTCCCCAGGCGTCCACGGCCTCCCGGCAGGCGTGGCGAAGGTGGTCCTCGTCGTAGACGAAGAGCGGCGTGCCGAACTCGGCGGCCAGGTCGAGCAGGTCGAGGCCTCCCACCACCAGATGCCCGTTCGGGCCGACGGTGGAGGACCGCGGCAGCAGCGCCGGCTCCACCGGCGCCGTCGCCACCCCCGGATCCGTCGGCATCGATGAAGGATAGGGCAGCGACCGATCTCCCCGAGACGGGACCCTGACGCGGCCGACTACGATCGTCCCCTGTTCTTGCCCCCGTAGCTCAGCGGATAGAGCACCGGCCTCCGGAGCCGGTGGCGCAGGTTCGAGTCCTGCCGGGGGCGCTCTTGCCGGGGGCGCTCTTGTGCCGGGGGCGCTCTGCCGGGGGCGCTCTCACACTGCCGGGGGCGCTCTGCCGGGGGCGCTCTGCCCGTCCTGGGGAGAGAGATGCGACGGCGGGCGGGGAGGTCAGGCCGGCGTGTGCAGACCGGCGACGGTGGCCCCGGCCAGCGCCGGGCCCTCGGTGTGCAGGTGGCAGCGGACGACCGTGCCGGCGGGGGTGGTGAAGGGCTCGGGGTCGGCCCGGGCGCACACCGGCATGGCGAAGGGGCACCGTTGCCGGAACCGGCAGCCCGTGCCGGCGTCGAGGAGCGTCCCGACCTCGCCGGTCAGCACGATGCGCGGGCGGGACCGTTGCCGCTGAGGGTCGGGGACGGGGATGGCCGACAGGAGGGCCGCGGTGTAGGGGTGGGTGGGTCGCAGGTACACGTCGTCGGCCGTACCCTCCTCGACGATCTTGCCCAGGTACATGACGGCGATGCGGTCGCTCAGATGCCGCACCACCGACAGGTCGTGGGCGATGAACAGATAGGCCAACCCCAGCCGGTCCTGCAGTTCGCTCAGGAGGTTGATGACCTGTGACTGGGTGGACACGTCGAGGGCGCTGACCGGCTCGTCGCAGACGAGGAGCTTCGGCTCGAGGGCCAGCGCCCGGGCGATGGCGATGCGTTGGCGCTGCCCGCCCGAGAACTCGTGCGGCTGCCGCCCGAGCACGTGGCGCCCGATGCCCACCTGGCCCAGCAGCTCGATCACCCGCTGTTCCCGCTCTCGTGCCGGGAGCTTGGTGTGGATCTGTAGGGGCTCACCCACGATCTCGGCGATGTTCTGGCGGGGGTCGAGCGAGGAATAGGGGTCCTGGAAGATCATCTGCATGGACTGGCGGCTGCGCCGCAGGGGAGGGCCCGACAGGGTGGTGATGTCCTGGCCCTCGAGCACGATCGAGCCGCCGGTCGGGTCGATGAGGCGTAGGACGACACGGGCCAGCGTGGACTTGCCCGAGCCGCTCTCCCCGACGAGGCCAAGTGTGGTGCCGGCCTGCAGGCTGAGGTCGACGCCGTCGACCGCGGTGACCTGGCCGGTCACCCTCCGCAGGAAGCCGCTACGGACCGGGAACTGCTTGGAAAGCCCGACGAGCTCGAGGAGAGGCGGCCCGGTGACCGCGGCCGCGGCATCGCCGGCGAAGGGCTGGTCCACCCGGTCCGCTCGTGCGCCGGCCAGGGTCAGTTCGTCCTGGCGCACGCAGCGGGTGAGCGCGTTCGTCGCCCGGTCGCGCCTCGGCTCGGCCGGGCCGGCACCGGGCCCGTCGGCAGCGGGGACGTCGGGCTCCCGCCCGTCGACACCCGGAACGTCGCCGGTCGGGACGTCGAGGGTGGGGCGGTCGAGCTCGGGTCGCAGGGGGGGACGGAGGACCACCGGCGGTGTGGCGCAGCGCGCGACGGCGTGGGGGCATCGGTCGGAGAAACGACAGCCCGCGGCGAACTGGTCCGGCCGGGGCACCATGCCCGGGATGGCGTGGAGGTGCTCGCCGGGCGGGGTGAGCTGGGGTATGGACGACAGCAGGGCCTCGGTGTAGGGGTGTCGGGGCCGGGCGAACAGGTCGTTCACCTCGGCCTGCTCGACGATCTGGCCGGCGTACATGACCACGACGTCGTCGGCCACGTCGGCGATGACGCCGAGGTCGTGGGTGACGAAGATCATGGCCATCTGCTCCTCCCGCTGCAGGTTGTGGAGGAGCTCGACGATCTGGGCCTGGGTGGTGACGTCGAGGGCGGTCGTCGGCTCGTCGGCGATCAACAGCTTGGGCGAGCAGGACAGGGCCATGGCGATCATGACCCGTTGGCGCATGCCACCCGAGAAGGCATGGGGATAGTCCTTGGCCCGGTTCTTGGCGTCGGGGATCTCCACTCGGTCGAGCATCTCGACGGCGATTTTCCAGGACTCGTCCCGAGTGAGGTGGCGGTGGGTGCGCACCTGCTCGGCCACCTGGTTCCCCACGGTGAACGCCGGGTTCAGGCTGGTCATCGGTTCCTGGAAGATCATCGAGATCTCGTTGCCCCGGATCTGACGGAGCTCGCCGGGGTTGAGACGCATGAGGTCGCGGCCCAAGAAGCGGGCCGATCCCGAGACCCTCGAGACCTTCGTCGGGAGGAGGCCCATCACGGCCAGCGCCGAGACCGTCTTGCCCGACCCGCTCTCCCCGACGAGACCGAGGGTCCGCCCCCGCCAGACGGAGAACGTGGCCTCTTCCATCACCGGGAACCATTCGCCGTTGGTCAGGAACTCGATCCGCAGGTCCTCCACCGTGAGCAGCGCGGCCTCCGGGGCCGGACCGGAGGTGGCCGGTGTGCTCGGCTCCGGGCCCCGGCCGAGCAGGCGGTCCAACCGCGAGGTTGGTTCCTCCGCGGCGAACGCCGTGCTCGCCTTGGGGCGTTCACGACCGAGCGAGTCGCGCAACCCGTCGGCCACCCAGTTGAACGAGAGCACGGTGAACATGATCACGAGACCCGGGAAGATGAGGGCCCAGGGCGCCGAGTCGATGAAGTTGAATCCCTCCTGAAGCATGCCGCCCCAGCTGGGCGTGGGCGGCTGCTCGCCGATGCCGAGGTAGCTGAGGCCGGCCTCGACCAAGAGGGCGAAGCCCAGGGCCAGGGCCACCTGGATGATCACCGGCGAGGCGACGTTCGGCACGATGTGCTTGCGGATCAGGCGGGGCGACGTGGCGCCGAGCGAGCGCGCCGACTCGATGAAATTCTCTTCGCGCACCGCGATGACCTGTCCCCGGATCAGGCGGACGAAGCCCGGCACGAAGACGATGCCGATGGCCAGCGCCGTGTCGTTGACGGTGGCACCCAGGAGCGCGGCGACCGTCAGGGCGAGGATCAGAGGGGGGAACGAGAACATGGCGTCCATGAGGCGCATGATCACGCTGTCCACCGCGCCACGGAAGAAGCCGGCGACGAGCCCGAGCGGTATGGCGATCACCGCGGCGAGGGCCACGATCTCAAACGTCGCCCGCAGCGAGGTCCGCCCACCCCAGATGATGCGGCTCAAGATGTCCCGGCCGAGGTCGTCGGTGCCGAACCAGTGGGCCACTGAGGGGCCGGCGTTGATCAGGTTGAGGTTCTGAGTGTTGGGGTCGTAGGGGGCGATGAGCGGCGCGAAGATCGCCGCCACGATCACGACGAGGAGGAAGACGAGACCCCCGACGGCGAACCGCTCCTTGCGGAAGCGATGCCAGAAGGTGGCTCGCTTGCGGCCCGCGTCGGCGATCTCCGCCGCATCGTCGATCGGCGGGGGCGAATCGGCCAGACCGACGAAGGGATCTTCGCGTTCGGGGGGCAGTGCCAGGGTCATCCCAGGCGGACCTTTGGGTTCAAGAAGCCGTAGATGATGTCGACCACCAGGTTGATGAGGACGAAGGCCACCGCCGTGACGAGGACGACCCCCTGGATGGGCGGCAGGTCCTTGACCGAGATGGCCTCGAGCACGTAGGTCCCGATGCCCGGCAACGAGAAGATCTGCTCGATGATGACCGTGCCGCCCAGGAG
>JBKQIP010000066.1:0-14889 GCA_052148295.1 Acidimicrobiales bacterium | reverse complement strand
CGGTCGAGGTCGCGGGCGGGGATGCCGATCCCGTGGTCCTGCACGGCCAGGCGCACGGTGTCGCGGTTCTCGGCATGCACCTCGGCCCGGCCGGACGATGCCTCGTCGCCCCCCTCAGCCAGCGGTGATTCGCTCTCGGGTGCCGGTGGCGCCGTCGACGACATGGCGACCTGGGAGAACGTGGTCTCGGCCGGCGGCGCCTCGGCCGGTGCCGCGTGCTTGCCCTCGGTGGCGGCAGCGGCGTCGTTGCTCCGGGGGGTGAAGTCCGCCTCCACCGCGGCGAGGGACGCCGAGGCGGCGTCATCCTCGGCGTCGTCGGCGACGCGGCGCACCGTTCCCGAGACGACCACCTTGGAGTTGTCGTAGCTGTACGTGATGGCGTTCTCCAAGAGGGCGTGCATGGCCGAGACGAGCTGACGGCGCTCGCCCATCACGGCCACCGGGGGCGAGGGCTCGTGCAACACGATCTCGATCCCCCGCTGGTCGGCGGTGGCTCGCACCCGCTCGATGGCGTCGGCCATGACCAGGTTGACCAGCACGGGCTCGCGCGGGGGCGCCTCCTCGGACTCGATGCGGGAGAGGTCGAGCAGGTCGTCGATGATCCGGCTGACGCGGAAGGCCTCGTTGTGGATGCGACCGGCCAGCCGCTGGGCCACGTCGGGATCGGGCTCGCTGACCAGCGTCTCGGCCAGCAGACCCAGCGCGCCCATCGGCGTCTTGAGCTCGTGGCTGACGTTGGCCACGAAGTCGCGGCGGATCTCCTCGAGGCGCCGACGCTCGGAGATGTCCTCGATGAGCGCGATGACCCCCAGGGGCCGCCGGCCGTCGTCGATCTGGCGGGCCCGCACCTGCAGCGTGCGCCGGGGCGGGCCGTACAGGTCGAGCGTGCGCTCCGCCGTGCCCGCGTGCCACGCATCTTGGAGGAGCTCGGTGACCGCCTGGGCGGCCAGCGCGTCGCCGTGCCGGCTCACCATCAGGGCGTTGGCCCTCCCGTTGCGGTAGATCACCGTGCCGTTCTCGTCGCAGAGGACGACGCCCTGGGTCAGGGTGTCGAGGGAGCGACGGAGGCGGATGGCGTCGGAGCTGGACTCGGTGACCGCCTGGGCGGCGCCGCTGGTGACCTGTTCGAGGTAGGCCAGCGAGGTCTCGATGTTCGACTCGTCCTCGGGCGGGTTGAGCCCGAGCCGGGAGCCGAGGGCGGTGAGGCGCTGGGAGATGGCCCGCCGGCCCGAGCGGCGGCCGACGGCCCGGGCGACCACGATGGCCACCACGAAGAGGACGACCAGGGCGGCCAGGTAGACGATCTCCTCGGTGGTGGTCACCCTGAACACGCGCACGTCGCCGATCACGCGCCCGGTCCTGGCTGCTTCCCGCTCCCCAACACACTCCGGTGCACGCTCCCCAATATGACAGGCGGGGCCGGGGCGGGGCGACCCAGGCGTCGGAGGGGGGATGCGACGGCCGGGCGGGAGTCGACCCGCCATGTGGAAAACGGTGAAAAGGCATGACCGTTCATTGGGGCATGAGTCATCGGGGCATGAGTCATCGGGGCATGGGCCAACGGGGCATGGGCCAACGGGGCATGGGCAAACGGGGCATGGGCCAACGGGGCATGGGCCAACCGCCGGAGCGGCGGGCCGGGCCAGGAGGTGGGTGCACATGGTCATAGGGCGTCTGGCCGACGTCTCGTTGAATCCGTCCCTGAGCCAACTGCCCGGCGGCGGGACCCTGCAGAACCTGACCGACGGTCTGGGCGCCTGGGCCCTGGTGGCGGCCCTGATCGGCCTGGTCATCGGGGCCGCGGCGTGGGCCCTGGGCGTGCACTCGCAGAACTACCAGCAGTCCCTGATCGGCCGCCGCGCCGTCCTGGTCTCCGGCCTGGCGGCGCTGCTCATCGGGGCGGCCCCCACCATCATCAACTTCTTCTTCAACGCCGGCACCCACCTGCACTGAGGTGGCCGGGACGCCGTGAGCGCAGCGGGAATGGTGCCCTCGTCCAGCGCGGCCGCGCCGGGCGGCTGCCCGGGCATCGAGGCGCTCAACCCCGTCTGCCAAGTCGGCCATGCCGTGAGCGGGGTGGCCGGATCGGTGGCCGGCACGGGCATCGACGCCGTGCTGGGCGGGCTGAGCCAGTGGGTGGCCGGCGGCGCGGAGTGGTTGCTCGCCCAGATCGGCGCGGTGCTCACCAGCACGACGACCATCGACCTCGGGGCCGGATGGTTCCGCGACCACTACGCCGAGATGACGGTGCTGGCCGGCGTGGTGGTGGTGCCGCTGTTGCTGGTGTCGACCATGCAGGCGGTCTACCGGCAGGACCCCGGACAGCTGGTGCGCGCCTTCTTCGTCCAGCTGCCCCTGGCACTGCTGCTGGGCGTGGTGGCCGTGCAGATCGTGCTCCTGTGCCTCTCGGCTACCGACGCCATGTGCGACGCCGTCGCCGGCGGCAGCGGCTCGGCCGTCACGGCGCTCCTGGCCGGGATCTCGCGCGGGCTGGTGGAGGCGGTGGGCGACCCCACCATGGCCAGCTTCGTCCTGCTGCTGGTGGGGCTCCTGGTGGCGGTGGCGGCGTTCGTGCTCTGGCTCGAGCTCCTGGTCCGGGCGGCCGCCGTCTACGTGGCCGTCCTCTTCCTCCCCCTGGCCCTGGCCACGCTGGTGTGGCCCGCGGTGTCGCACTGGTGCCGCCGGCTGGTGGAGACCCTGGCCGCGCTGATCCTGTCCAAGTTCGTCATCGTGGCCACGCTCAGCCTGGCCGTCGGTGCCGTCGCCTCGGGCACCGCCGGCACCGGCGCGCACGGCGCGGGCTTCGCCTCGGTGCTGGCGGGCGGGGCCCTCCTGGTGCTCTCCACCTTCGTCCCCTTCGCCATCCTCCGCCTCATCCCCGTGGCCGAGGCCGGCGCCATCGGCCACCTCGAGGGAGCGCGCCAGCGGGGCACGGCGGCGGTGACGGCGGTGCCCCGGACGGCGGCGTCGTACGCGCTGCGGGAGGGGATGGCGCTCCAGCGCGAAACCCGCGGCGCGGCGCGGCTGGCCGCCGTGAGCGGTCCGCCCGGTACGGGCGACGCGGGTGTCGGGTGGGGAGGCGGGGCCTCGGGCGGGTGGTCCGAGGGTCACCACGGGACGGAGGAGGCCACGACCGAGAACGGCGGGCTCGTCCCCGACGCCGGCGGATGGGCCGTCGGGCTGCCGCCCGACCATCCCGGGGCGGGGGGTGGGGTGGACGCCGCCGGCATCGCGCCGAGGGACCGGGGCCCCAAGCCGGTGCGGGACGGGCCGGGGGGTGGCGGGGCGAGCGGCGGTGCCCCACCGCCCGCGCTCGTCCCGGTCGGTCGACCGGGCTTCAACGGACTGCAGCATGCCATCGGGCACGACCACATGGGGCCGGTCCTCACCTACGTCCGGCCCGAGCCCGACCCGGGGACGCCCCCGCCCGGGGCCGGCGCCCCGTGACGCCGGCGGGGGCGCGCTACCGCTTCGGGCCCCGCGAGCGCGGGGGCGCTCTGGCCGGATGGCGCGCCGGCCAGATCCTCACCGTGGCCCTGGGGCTGCTCGTCGGGGTGGTGGTGTTGCGGTCCCAGCCCGACGTCACCGGGGTGGGCGCGGCCCTGGTCATCCTGGTGGTGTGCGTCGCGCTGGCCACCTGGCCCCTGTCGGGGCGCACCGGTGAGCAGTGGATCCCGGTGGTGGTGCGCTGGAGCGCGCGCCGGGCCGGCCGCCGGGGCCGCCGGCGCACCGACGCGCTGGGCGGACTGCGCCTGCTCAGCGCGGGGCGGCGCGACATGGGCGTGGTCCACGACGTGCGGGCGCGCACGTTGACCGGCGCGCTGGCCCTGCGGGGCCAGAGCTTCGCCCTGCTCGCCCCCGACGACCAGGACCGGCGGGTGGCCGGCTGGTCGGCCGTCCTGGCCTCGCTGGCCCGTGAGGGATCACCCGTGCGCCGGGTCCAGTGGGTGGCGGCCTCGTTCCCCGACGAGGGCCACGGCGTGCGCGCCCATCTGCGCGAGCGGGGGACGGCGGACCCGGCGGCGGCCTGCGCGGCCTCCTACCGGTCCCTGCTGCACGACATGGACGCCAACGCCGGCACCCACATCGTGACGCTGGCCGTGCAGGTCCGATCGGGACGGTCCCACCAAGAGGGGTGCCAGGTCCTCGCCCGCGAGATCGAACAGTTGGTCCGCCAGCTGGGCGACGCCGATGTCGGGGTGGACGCCGTGCTGACGGCCGACGGCCTCGCCGCGTCACTGCGGCGGACCTACGAGCCGAACGCGGCACCGGCACCCGCACCGGGGCCGGGGACCCCGTCCCCGGCCGACCCGTGGCCCATGGCCATGTCGGAGGAGTGGGCCACGCTGCGCGTCGACGGCATGGTGCACGCCACCTTCTGGGTGGCGGAATGGCCGCGGGTGGAGGTGCGCAGCGACTTCCTGGCCCCCGTGCTGCTCTCGCCGGTGCGGTCCACCTTCTCGCTGGTCATGGAGCCGCTGGCTCCGGACCACGCCCTGCGCAAGGTGGAGGCCTCGCGCACCGCCGACATGGCCGACGCCGAGCTCCGACGGCGCAGCGGCTTCGTCTTCACGGCCCGGCACGCGCGCGAGAGCGAGATGCTGGCCCGGCGGGAGTCCGAGCTGGCCGACGGGCACGCCTCCTTCCGCTACGCCGGCTTCGTCACCGTCTCCGCCGGCAGCGAGGCCGAGCTGGCGAACGCCTGCGATGCGGTGCAGCACGCGGCGGGGCAGTCCCGCCTGATCCTGCGCCGCCTCTACGGCGACCAGGCCGCGGCGTACACCTGCACGCTCCCCCTGGGTCGCGGCCTGGACTGACGCCGACCGGCGGGGCCGATGGCCGGCGGGGTCGGGGCGCTGGATGTCCCGGAGGGCCGCGGAGGGCCGCGGAGGGCCCCGGGGGACCGCCGGCCGGAGGACCTGTGCCACTATGGAGCGTCCGCCACGAGGGGCGGCGGGCGAGCGCGCAACGGGGAGCCGAGCACATGTCCGACTTACGCGTCCACCATCTCAGCTGCGCCCACCTGCAGCGCCTGTCCATGGGTGGCCGGCCGTTCGTCTGCCACGTGCTGCTCATCGAGACGCCCGCCTCGGGCCTGGTGCTGGTCGACACCGGGCTCGGCACCGCCGACTACGCGGACATCGCCTCCCGGCTGGGGCGGGGCTTCGCCCTGGGCTACGCCAAGCCCGCGGTCGACCCTTCCCTGGCCGCCATCCGCCAGTTGCCCGCCCTCGGGTTCGACCCCCGCGACGTCCGTCACATCGTGCAGACCCACCTGGACCTCGACCACGTCGGCGGCCTGTCCGACTTCCCGTGGGCCACGGTGCACGTGCACGAGACGGAGCGGGAGGTGGCCCTGGCCCGCAAGGGGATCAAGGCGCGCGGGCGGTACCGCCCGCTCATGTGGGCGCACGGCCCCAAGTGGCAGACCTACTCCGAGGAGGGCGAGCCCTGGTTCGGCTTCGGGGCCGTCCGCTCGCTGGCGGGGCTCCCCGAGGAGATCGTCGCCATCCCCCTCTTCGGCCACACCCACGGGCACTGCGGGATCGCCATCGAGACGGCGGACGGGTGGATGCTCGACGCCGGCGATTCCTTCTTCGACCCCCGTGAGGTCCACGGGCCGAAACGTGTCTGCGGACCCCGGGTCCGGCTGTTCGAGGCTGTCATCACCACCGACCGCGGGCAACGGGTCGCCAACCAGGACCGGTTGCGCCGCTTCACCGCCGAGCGCCCCGACGTGGACGTGTTCAGCGCACACGACCCGGTCGCCTACCGCTCCCACGCGGCGGTGCAGCCGCCCTCGGCGCGGCCGCCGGCGGGCGACGCGCCGGCCCGCTGAGCGTCGCGGCCGGGGAAGGGGCGGGGCGTCGCCCGGAAGCCGGCCGCCGCGATCAGGCGTTGACCCGGTCGAGATGGGCCAGGAAGCTCGGAAAGGTGTCGCGGGCGGCCGTGGCCCCGATCAGCACGTCCTGATGGCCGTAGTCGTCGAAGACCTCGCGGCGGAAGTCGTCACCGCCGAGCTCCTGGGTCAACAGGTCGAAGGTCCGCTGGGTTGACGCGGGGGTCCACACCAGGTTGACGCTCCCCGACATCAAGGTGACGGGGAGCCGCAGGCGCTCGAGGTGGCTCAGGTAGATGTCCTCGCCCCGGGCCGAGACGACGCGCTCCTGGCGGGCCATGACCGACAGGTGGTCCATCATGGTGAGATCGGTGGGCCCGAAGAGCTCGTACATGGTGACGTGGGTCAGCTCGTTCAGCTGCGGGTGGTGCACCGCATTGCCGTAGATGAAGGCCAACCGCCGACAGACGGCCTGGTCGCATTCCTCGGGCTTGGTCGGGTACAGGCGGAGCAGCTGGTCGAGGGCGCGCTGCCCCCGCGACTCGTCGGAGAAGGAGTCCGTGGTCAGGATGCGCACGCCGGCGGCCTTCATCAGCTCGCCGAGGTGCAGCCCGACCTTGATTCTGGTCAGCGTGGGCCCGATGGGGTGGGCGCCCACCGAGGAGCACACGAGGGAGCTCGGCGTCGCCGATCCGGCCAGGGTGGCCATCACCCAGGTGAGGCTGCCGACGCAGTGCGCGATGACATGGAGCTCGTCGCGGCCGCTCAGCTCCCGGACCGCCCGTTGGGCCGCGGCGTGGTCGTAGGTGGCCACCTGGTCGCCGGTGAACTGCGTGTTGGCGCTGGGCAGCAGGGTCGAGGCGCGCCACTCCTGGAGCCAGACGTCGAAGCCGTGGGCGAACAGGTACTCGACCAGGTTCAGCTCGATGGTGTCCAGGTTGAAGGTCAACGGGTTGGCCCCCATGCCGTGGGACAGGAGCACCGGTCCGCGCCGGCCACCCTCGTAGCGGGTGAGCCGCAGGGCCACGCCGTCGTCCGTGCGGTACTCGTACTCCCGGCGGATGGGGAGGGCCAGCGTGCGGTGGCGTCGCGGGGGCGCCTGTTGGTTGAACGGGGTGCTCTTGTGCACCACCGATCCATAGTCCTCGTAGAGCGCCCCGGCGAAGGCCCGGCCGAAGCGGGCCTCGAGCTCCAGCCGCTCGGGCCAACCGACCGGTCCGGTGACGGCCATGGTCCGGAGCTGCTTGGCGAAGTCCTCGGGCTTGATGCGGAGTATGCCGCGCCCGAAGACCGGTCCGGTCGGCCCGTCGTGGCGGAGGGTGACGTACAGGGTGGTGGTGGCGGCCCACACCTCGTCCAGGGCACCGGGGGCGACCACCTTGAAGCCGGCGAAGTGGTAGCGCCGGCCGTCGGTGGCGGCCAGGGGGAGCCGGTACCACATGTGACGGACCTCGGTGTCGACCGGGTCGTCGGGGGCCAGGAGCTGGAAGCGGCCGCCCTCGACGGTGAGCGGGTCGGCGGAGAGCGCAGGCAACTCCACCGTACCGAAGGCCGCCATGGGGCGGGCCAGGTCGGCCGTCTCGGCCCGCAGGTCGTCGGTGGAGAGCGTCAGCTCGAAGGCCAGGGTGGATCGGGCCGCCTCGCCGTCGCGGGCGGCCTCCTCGTACTGGGCCAGGTCGCCCGCGTCCGCCGCCTCGGTCGGCGACCAGAAACCGACCATCCGCTCGGTGAAGCGCAGGCCCGGCTTGGTCGGCGGCGGGGGCGGGGCGGTGGCGGAGGCCGGGGCCGCCGGCCCGGCCGGCGTCTCGTCGACCACCCAGCCCTGGTCCGCCGCCAGGAGCGCGGCGCCCCGCTCGGCCAGGGCGGAGATGGTGAGGAGCGGGTTGACGCCGACGGGCCGGGGGATGATCGACCCGTCCCACACGAACAGGCCGTCGTGCACGTCGCTCCCGGTGGTGCCGGCGAAGACGCGGCCCCGGTCGTCGACGACGCCGTCCTCGGCCCGCTCGGCCATGACGCAACCGCCCAGGGGATGGACCGTCACCAGGTTGTGGTCGAGGATCTTCGACCAGATCGGATTGTGCAGGAACGTGCCGCCGCCGACCTGCGACGTCCCTTCGAGCGACGCGTTGGCGCGCTCGTAGTACGCGCTGGTGCCGGCCCCGGGCCACTCCACCCGGACCTCGCCGTCGTCGGGGACGAGCGTGCCGTGGTCGTCGTCGTTGCCCATGACCAGGAAGGTCTGCAGGTGCTCGGTCATGCCGAGCCGGCCGCCGCTGACCATGCTGAGCACGGCGCTCACGGGGCCGCCGCCGACCAACCGGTGGCGCAGCCAGTCGGGGACCGTCTGCCCGGCCAGCTCGACCGGCAGGAGAGCGGCCACGGCGCCGGGCACCACGGCGTCCTCCACGATCAGGCCGTCGGCGAGGGGTTGTCCCGCCCGCTGGTCGATGACCGAGGTGATGCACGGACCGGCCAGGCGCTCGGGGTCGGGCGGATGAGGGCCGGACCCGATGCCATGGACGTCGGTGTGGGGCCGGAAGGCGAACCCCAGGACGTCGCCGTTGCCGGTGAAGCGGTGACCCAGCCGCTGGGACAGCGCCAGGCCCTGCCGGCGCGAGGCCTGGAGCACCCGCGCCGTGCCCAGGGTGCCGGCGGCGACGACCACGACGTCGGCCGTGATGGCCAGCGGTGGCGCGTCGAAGCGGTCCCGACCGGTCCCCAGCGGCTGGGCGTGCACGATCCACGGTGGGGTCCCGCCCGCCCCGTCGGCCCCGCCCCGCTCGATCCAGCGCACGTCGACCTCGGTGAAGACCTGGGCGCCGTGGGCGACGGCGTCGGGCAGGTAGTTCATGAGCAGGGTGTTCTTGGCGCCGTAGTTGCAGCCGGTGACGCAGTCGCCGCACCCGGTGCAGGCCTCCTGGTGCACGCCCGCCGCGTTGGGCCCGGCGCGGAAGGTGACGTTGATGGGCGTCGGGTACCAGGTGTGCCCGGCGGCGGCCTGCCGGAGGGCCTCCATCTTGGCCAGGGGCGGGAAGGTGGCCGGGTAGGGAGTGGGCGAGAGCATCCGTTCGGCGCGGGCGTAGGCGGCCTCGATCCCGGCCCGGTCGTCCTGCAGGGCGCGGGGCCAGCAGTCGTCCTCGAAGACACGCGGGTCTGCGCGCAGCGACACGTTGGCGTTGATCAACGACGTGCCCCCCAGCCCGCATCCCGTCAGCACGTTGACGTCGCCGCCGACGTGGAACCAGAACAGGTCGCGGGGGTCCTCGTGGTCACGATCGCCGGCGCTCAGCTGCACGCGCCCCTTCGCCGCGTCGACCGTGGTCGGGTACTCGCCGGGGTGGAGCTCCCGCCCCCGCTCGAGGACCGCCACCTTGCGCCCGGCGCGGCTGAGCCGGCACGCCGCGATGCTGCCGCCGTACCCCGAGCCGACGACGACGACGTGGAAGTGGCCGGTGAGATCGTCCATCGGCTTTGACAGTCGGTCCATCATGTCTCTCCTTTGCCGGGGCCGCCGCCGCGGCGCCATCGTCGGTCGGTGCGGGCCAGGTCGGCCTCCTCGGCGGCCAGGCGGGCCTCGAGTTGCCGGCGCCGGTCCTTCACCGTGGCCGCCGTGGCCTCGGCCAGCGCCCGCCACGGGTCCCGGTCGGGGTCGACGTGCCGACGCAGCTCCTCGACCAGCGGGTTGTCGAACACCCCTCCCGCGCCTTCGACCCGGATGGGCGGCCCGGTGCGGTGGGCGTGGCCGGCGTGCTCGACTTCCTGGGCGTAGAAGCGGACGGTGGCCACGTTGAGATCGTCGTCGATGAGGACCACGGCGGCCCCCTTCACCGGCTCGGGCTCGGGGGTGTCGACCACCCATCCCCCGGTGTTGAAGATGTTGACCGGGCGGGCCGAGACCGGGGGGATGCGCACGTCGCTGAAGGGCTTGTGGGTGTGCCCGAAGACGAAGGTGACGTCGGGCGGGCTCCCGACTTCCTCCCTCAGCTGCGCGGCCACCGGCCCGTCCAGGTAGTCGAGGAGCCCGGCGGCGGCGTTCTTGGAGAGCACCCCGGGAAGGTGCCGCTCGCGCCGGAGGGACCGCTTGACCGACCGCTTCAGGACGTCGGCCACCACCGCGCCCTCGATGTGGTTGCGGATCCGTGAGCCCGGGCGCCGGGCCATGGCGCGCCGGATGCCCCCGGTCACCGCGTCGATCGACTTCTCGCTCTGCAGGGATTCGTAGAGATCACGGGTCCACGTGCCGATGTCACCGCTGTCGCCCATGGACGACCAGAAGAAGTCGATCCACCCGCCATTGTCGGCTTCGAGATGCTGGGACATGGTGCCCCCGCTGTCGCTCGTGAACACGTCGTCGAGCAGTGACATCATCCGGTAGAGGGGCTCCACGAAGTGGCCGTGCGAGACGACGACGGCGCGCGCGCCGGTGGGTCCGACCAGCCCCAGGTTCGGGTAGCTCTGCTCGACCACGACCGGGCTCGCCGTATCGGTCCGCGCCGCCAGGAGCTCGATGAAGCGATCGCGCACCGGTCGCCGGTCGTTGGCCGGCAGCAGGTGCGTGACGTGGGACTCGGCGTGGAGCGCCTCGCCGCGGGGCAGCCGTGCGAGATACTCGAGGTAGTGATCGCTGCGGGCCCGGGTCCACAGCTGATGGTCGTGATTCCCCGGGATGAACCGGATGTGCGGCCCGACGGCGGCATCGGTGGCGCCCGGGCGCAGGCAGGCGATGAACTGGGCGAAGGTCGCCGCCGCGTCGTCGCTCGAGGAGAGCGCGAGCTCGAAGAGGTCCCCCGCCACCACGAGTTGCGGGGGATGGCCCGGGGGGCTGAGCGCGCGCAGCCCCTCGCACAGGGCCACGGTCACGGGCGACGTCGTCGACTGGTCCACCCGCTCGCCGTCGGAGCTGACCGACGTCAGGATGCTGTTGAGCGCCCCCAGGTGGAGATCGGAGATGCAGATCCAGCGGACGGCGGGCATCTAGGGTCCCGCCCCGGTCCGGTGCACCGTCGCTCTCCCCTTGCGCGATCCCACGCTCGCTCCTCCCCCTACGCTGCCAGCACGCTATCGGCCCTTCGCGTCGGCGGGGTGTGCGACGGCCCGGGCGGTCGGGACCGCGCCGCGCCGGCCGTCCCGTCGGGCCGCTCCGGATCCCGTGGCGGCCCTCCGACAGGAGCAATCGATCGGGGTGGCCACTACTGTTGGCTGTTGGCGCACCAGTCTCCATTGTCCATTCCCATTGTCCGCAAGAGAGGCACGGCCCGTGGTTACGCGATTTGGGATCCTGGGTCCCGTCGAGGTCGAGGGAGATGCCGGTCCGGTCGCCATTCGCGGCGCCAAGCGCAGGGCGCTGCTGATCAGGTTGCTCATCTCGGCCAATCAGCCGGTGCCCATCGACACCCTGGCCGAGGACGTCTGGGACGGAGCGCTGGGCGACGGGGCGCTCTCCACGGTGGCCAGCCACGTCTCCCTGCTGCGCAAGCTGATCGGGGCCGACCGGATCGTCAATCATGCCGGCAGCTACGGCCTCACGGTCGGACCGGGCGAGCTCGACGCCGACCGGTTCGAGGCGGAGGTCGTGGCCGGGCGACGGGCCATCCGGGCGTCGGTCTTCGGCGAGGCGGCGGAGCGCCTCGAGGCCGGTCTCGGGCTCTGGCGCGGCCGGGCCCTGGCTGACGTCGAGGGAGCCTCCTGGGCTCTCGCAGAGATCGCCCGACTCGACGAGCTGCGCCTGGGTGCCGAGGAGTCGTTGCTCGATGCCCGGATGGCGCTGGGGCTCCACCGGGACGTCGTCGGCAGCGCCGAGGCCGCCGTCGATGCCCAGCCTCTCCGTGAGCACCGGTGGGCCACCTTGATGCTGGCCCTCTACCGGTCGGGACGCCAGGCCGACGCCCTCCGCGCCTATCAGCGCGTGCGCGCGCTGCTCGGGGAGGAGCTCGGCCTCGAGCCCTCTCCCGACCTGGTCGACCTCGAGAACGCCATCATCCACCACAGCCCCGAGTTGGACGCCAACCGGGCGGCCCCCTCGGCGGCCGCCCCTCGGGCCGCGGCGACGGCGTCGACCCTGCACGCCCGGTCGCAGATGGTGGAGTCGGAGACGGTCATCCTGCTCTTCACCGACTGGGTGGACTCCACCGCGGTCTCGACGAGCATGGACGTCGACGAGGCCGACGCCCTCCGCCGCCGGCACTTTGCGCTGCTGCGCGACGTTCTGGTCCAGCACGAGGGCACCGAGGTCAAGAATCTGGGCGACGGTGTGATGGCCGTCTTCTCCAGCCCGTCGGCCGCCCTGGCCGCCGCGGCGGCCATGCAGCAGGGGGTCGAGCGCCTGAACCGGCGGTCCGACGTCGCCCTGGGTCTGCGCATCGGGCTCTCGGCGGGTGAGGTCGCCCTCGAAGACGGGGACTACTACGGGGACCCCGTGGTCGAGGCGGCCCGGCTCTGCGACATGGCCGAGGGCGGCCAGGTGCTCCTGGCCAAGCTGGTCCGGGCCATGGCCGGCCGGCGAAGCCGGCTCGAATTCTCGGATCTGGGCGAGCTCGAGCTCCGGGGCATCCCCGAGCCGGTGGCCACGCTCTCGCTCCGGTGGGAGCCGCACGTCGAGGAGGCGTCGGTCATCCCCATGCCCGAGGCGTTGAGCGTGGCGGGGCCGGGCTTCGTCGGGCGGGCGTCCGAGCAGGCCCAGATCGCCCACCTCTTCGAACAGGCGTCCCACGGCGAGCGCCAGTTCGTGTTTCTCGGTGGTGAGCCCGGCATCGGCAAGACCACCCTGACGTCGGTCGTCGCGCGGACGGTGGGCGCCTCCGGGGGCACGGTCCTCTACGGACGGTGCCTGGAGCAGGTCAGCCCGCCCTACCAGCCGTTCGTGGAGTCGCTCGCCCACTACGTCCACCACGCGCCGCAGGAGCATCTCAACGCCCACGTGACCGAGTTCGGCGGGGAGCTGCGGCGACTGGTGCCCTCGCTCGAGCGGCGCGTCCCCGGGGTCCCGCCCCCGTCGCAGTCGGACCCCGACACCGAGCGCTACCTGGCCTTCGGCGCGGCGGTCGGGCTCCTGGCCGAGGAGTCCAAGCATCGTGCGGTGCTCCTCGTGCTCGACGATCTGCACTGGGCCGAAGCTTCGACGCTCCAGCTGCTCCGCCATCTGGCCCTGGCCTCACCGCGGCTGCCGCTCCTCGTCCTGGGGACGTTCCGGTCCAACGAGGTGACGGACGACCATCCGTTGGCCGAGGTTCTCGCCGCCTTCTGGCGCGAGCGGGGCGTGACCCGGATCGAGCTGAGCGGGCTCACGACCGGCGAGGTCCTCGACCTGTGCGCCGTGGCGGCCGGGCACGCCGTGGACGATGCGGACTCCACCGAGTTCGTGCGGGAGCTCCAGCGCGACACCAATGGGAACCCCTTCTTCGTGTGGGAGCTCCTGCGGCACCTGGCCGAATCGGGTGGCCTCGTCCAGGACGAAGCCGAGCGGTGGTCGCCGGACCGGGCCCTCCTGCGGACCGGCCTCCCGGCCAGCGTGCACGAGGTGATCACCCAGCGGGTCCGGCACCTCGGGCCCCAGGCGGCGCGCGTGCTGTCGCTGGCGGCCGTGGTGGGAGCGCAATTCGATCTGGCCACGCTGTTCAAGGTGGCCGAGACGACCCAGGACGTGATGCTCGATGTCGTCGAGGCCGCGGAGCGTTCGGCTCTCCTGTACCCCTCGGGCGGCGGCGACACCTACGCCTTCGCCCACGCCCTGCTCCGCAACACCCTCTACGACGCCCTGCCGTCGGCCCGCCGGCGCCAGATCCATGCCAAGGTGGCGCGCGCGCTGGAGGAGGGCTCGGGCGGAGCCCCGCCCGCCACGCTGCTGGCTCACCACTACCTGGCGGCGGGGGAGCAGAGCCCGGCGCTCCACTACGCCGAGCTGGCGGGGCGCGACGCCCTGCAGTCGATGGCCCCCGACGAGGCGTTGCGCTGGTTCGGCCAGGCGCTCTCCCTCCTCGAGATCCTGCAGCCCGACGGCGACCAGCGCCGCTGCGACCTGACCACCCAGATGGGCATCGCCCAGCGCCTGGCCGGCGACCCGGCCTATCGCGTGACGCTCCTCGAAGCCGTGGCCCAGGCCGATGCCGCCGGCGACGCCCGGCGGATGGCGTTGGCCGCACTGGCCAACACACGCGGCTATTACAGCTCCGTCGGCGCGACCGACCACGAGCGGGTGGCGGCCCTGCGGGCCTCCCTCGAGCGCCTGGGCGATGCCGACGGCGAGCTGCGGGTGCGCCTGCTGGCCACGTTGAGCAGCGAGCTCGTGTTCGAGACCTCGTTGCCCGAGCGCCGGGTTCTCGTCCGCCAGGTCAAGGAGGAGGTTCTGGCCCTCGACGATCCCGTGGTCTTCGTCGACGTGCACAACCTGCTGGTCGAGGCATCGAGGCATCCGACCGATCTCGTCGATCGGCTGGAGGACACGGCGGAGGTGCTCCGCCTGGCCGAGACGCTCGGCAACCCCGCCACCTTGTTCTGGGCCATCGGGCACCGGATGCGGGCGACGCTCGAAGCGGGAAACGTGGCCGAGGCGCGCGGGCTGTTCGGGCGCATGGAGCGGGTGGCCGACGAGCTGGCGCAACCGATCATGCGGTGGATGACCAGCTACGCCCGGGCCCAGTGGGCCTTCCTGTCCGGTGCGGCCGAGACCGGCGAGCAGCTGGCCGAGGAGGCCCTCCATCTGGGTGTCGCCATCGGCCAGCCCGACGCCGTCATGTACTACATGGGCCAGCTCACCCACGCCCGCTGGCAGCAGGGCCGGCTGGCCGAGGTGGTGGACCAGATCGAAGAGGGCGCCCGGAACACCCCGGGCGTCCCCGCCTATTGGGCCGTCCTGGCCCGCGCCCTCTGCCAGTCGGGCCGGGAGGAGGAGGCGATGGCCCTGCTGGAGGACGCCGCCGCACGCCGGTTCGCCGACATGTCCGAGGACTTCATGTGGAGCTTCGGGTTGGTGGCCTACGCCGAAGCGGCGATCCAGCTGGGCCACGCCGAGTCGGCCGCCCTCCTGTACGAGAAGCTGGAGCCGTTCGAGG
>JBKQIP010000065.1:0-69808 GCA_052148295.1 Acidimicrobiales bacterium | reverse complement strand
GCCATCCCCGGAAGACCTCCTCCTCCGAGACCCGCCGGAAGGACGCCACCCGCTCAGGGCACGGTGTCGAGATCGAGCAGGTGGGGCTCGCGTCCCTCGGCCCGGTCCAACGCCGCGCCCAGGAGGTCGCGGAAGAGCGGGTGCGAGCGATCGGGCCGGCTCTTGAACTCGGGGTGGGCCTGGGTCCCGACCCAGAAGGGATGCTCGCTCAACTCGACGAACTCGACCAGCTGGCCGTCGGGCGAGCTGCCCGAGCACACCAGGCCGGCCAACTCGAGCTTGCTCTTGAAGCGGTTGTTGAACTCGAAGCGGTGGCGGTGCCGTTCCGTCACCCCCAGGGTCCCGTAGGCCTGGGCCACCTTGGTGCCGGGCACCAGCGTGGCCTGGTAGGACCCGAGGCGCATGGTCCCGCCCTTGTGCGTCACGTCGGCCTGGTCGGGCATCAGGTCGATCACCGGGAAGGGGGTCAGCGAGTCGAACTCGCGGGAGTTGGCCCCACCCATGCCGGCCCAGTCGCGGGCCACGGCGATGACCATGACCTGCAGGCCCAGGCAGAGGCCGAGGCAGGGGATCTCGTGGTCCCGGGCATAGCCCGCCGCGGCCACCATGCCCTCGATCCCCCGCACCCCGAAGCCGCCCGGGATGACGATGCCGTCGAGGACGCGGAGCCGGTCGGACCCGGTGCCCAAGATGTCGGGCACCAGCTCGGCGTCGACCCAGTCCAGCTCGATCTGCGCGCCGTGGTGGAAGCCGGCCGAGCGCAGCGCCTCCACCACCGACATGTAGGCGTCGGGCATGTTCACGTACTTGCCCACGATCCCGATCCTGACCCGGCGCGAGAGCGCCCCGACGCGCCGCACCAGATCCTCCCACTGGCCCAGGCCGCGCATGGGGTACGCCGCCTCGTCAATGGCCAGGGTGCGGCACACGAAGGCGTCGAGCCCCTGCTCGTGCAGGACCAGCGGGATCTCGTAGATGCTCGGCGCGTCCACGGCGGAGACCACGGCCTCCATGGACACGTCGCAGAGGGCCGAGATCTTGCGCTTGAGGCTCTCGGAGATCGGCATGTTGCTGCGGCACACGATGACGTCGGGCTGGATGCCGCGGCTGCGCAGCTCGGTGACCGAGTGCTGGGTGGGTTTCGTCTTCTGCTCGCCGGTGACCAGGTACGGCACCAGGGTGAGGTGGACGTAGCAGACGTTGTCGCGCCCGATGTCCCGCCGGAACTGCCGGATGGCTTCGAGGAAGGGGACGATCTCGATGTCGCCCACCGTGCCGCCGATCTCGACGATCACCACGTCTACGTCGTCGTTGGCCAGCCGGCGCACGCGGGCCTTGATCTCGTCGGTGACATGGGGGATCACCTGCACCGTGCGTCCCAGGAAGTCCCCGCGCCGCTCCTTCTCGATGACGGAGCGGTAGATCCAACCGGTGGTGGTGTTGGACCGCTTGTTGAGGTTCTCGTCGATGAAGCGCTCGTAGTGGCCCAGGTCGAGGTCCGTCTCCCCGCCGTCCTCGGTGACGAAGACCTCGCCGTGCTCCCCCGGGTTCATGGTCCCGGGATCCACGTTGATGTAGGGGTCCAGCTTGCACATGGTGACCCGGAGACCGCGACACTTGAGGAGCCGACCGAGTGAGGAGGCGGTGAGACCTTTGCCGAGGGAGCTGGACACGCCCCCGGTGACGAAGATGAACTTGCTCACGCCGCCCGCGCGACGCCGAAGGTCATGACCAACGTTCGGTGCACCCCCCTAAAGTAATCGAACCGGGCCGACGGCGTGGTGGACACCCGCTAGACCGGTGCGGGGCCGGCCGCGCCGAGCAGCTCGCGGGCGTGCGCCCGTGCCGCGTCGCTGTCGGGATGCCCCGAGAGCATCCGGGACAGCTCGACCACCCGGTCCTCGTCGGCCAAGGTGGCCGCCATGGTGACGGTCCGCCCCGCCTGTTCCTGCTTGTCCACCCGGATCTGGCGATCGGCCTGGGCCGCCACCTGGGCCAGGTGGGTGACCACCAGGACCTGGCGCTCCCGGGCCACCTCGCCCAGCGCCTGGCCCAGGGCGATGGCGGCGGCGCCGCCCACCCCGGCGTCGACCTCGTCGAAGACCATGGTGGCCGGACCGGCCAGGGCCACCAGGCGGATGGCCAACATGGCCCGGGCCAGCTCGCCGCCCGAGGCGGCCTTGGCCAGCGGGAGCACCGCTTCGCCCACGTTGGCGCCGAGGGCCAGCTCGACCGGGTCCCCGGTCCCCTCGGTCCCCACCCGGACCTCGACCCGGGCCCCGGCCATGGCCAGGGCGGCCAGCCGCTCCCCCACCACGGAGGCGAAGCGCGACGCGGCCTCCGTGCGCACGGACCGGACCTTGGCCTCGGCCTCGGCCAGGTGCTCGGCCACCGCCAGCCGTTCGGTCTCGAGCTCGGCCGCCACGGCCTCGGCGTTCTCGAGCTCGTCCACGCGGGCGGCGGCCGTCTGGGCGAAGGCCATCACCGCGGGCAGGTCCTCGCCGTACTTGCGCCGGAGCTCGGCCAGCCGGCGGCGGCGCTCCTGGACCACGGCCAGGCGGGCCGGATCGTCCTCCCAGCCCTCCACCACGTCGCGCAGGGTCCGGGCCAGGTCGGCCAGCTCGAGGGCCGACGAGGCGATGCGCCGGCGGTACTCGTCGAAGGGCTCCCGGTCGGACAGGACGTGCTCGGCCTGCCCCAGCAGCTCGAGCACCCCGTCGGCCTCGGCGCCCCCCGGGTCGAGCAGCCGCAGCGCCCGGGTCGCCGCCTCGCGCAGGGCTCCGGCGTCGGCCAGGCGTGACTCCTCCTGGCGCAGGGCGGCCTCCTCGTCGGGATGGTCCAGGTGGGCCGCCGCGATCTCGGCGATCTGGTAGCGCAGGACGTCGGCCTCGCGGGCGCGTTGCTGCTCGTCGCCACCGAGCTCGGTCAGCGCGTCGGCCAGCTCGCGCCGGCGCGCCCGCAGCTGCCGGACCTCGGTGAGGTCGGTGCCGGCGTAGGCGTCGAGCGCCTGGCGCTGGGCCGCCGGGGTCACCAGGGACTGGTGCTCGTGCTGGCCGTGGATCTCGACCAGCTCGGCCGCCACCTCGACCAGGGCCGACAGGGGCGACAGGCGGCCGTCCACCCAGGCCCGGGAGCGGCCGTCGGCCGGCACGGCGCGGGCGAGGAAGACCTCCCGCTCCTCGTCCCCCTCCCCCAGCACGAAGCGGGCGTCGACGATGGCCTCGGTGGCGCCGGCGCGCACCAGGCTCGGGCTGGCCCGCCCGCCCAGCACCAGGTGCAGGGCGTCGACCACCAGCGTCTTGCCCGCGCCCGTCTCGCCGGTGAGGGCCGTCATCCCCGGCCCGAAGGTGAGCGACAGGTCCTCGATCACGCCGAGGTCCCGTACCCGCAGATCGGTCAGCATCCGGCGGCCGGCCTACCGGGTGCGGTCCGCCAGCAGGCGGATCCGCAACATGCCGCCGAAGCCCTTCGCCTCGTTGCGCACGACCCGCACGGGGCGGGTGGCCACCTGGCAGGTGACGGTCGAGCCCGGCTCGAGCCGGCCGATCTCCTCGCCGTCGATCACCAGCACGACCGCGCGGTCGGCGGCGATCTCGACGGCGAAGCGTTGCTCGTCGGTCAGGACCAGGCTGCGGTCCAGGCTCAGGTGGGGAGCCAGCGCCGTGATCACCATGGCCCGGAGCCCGGGAGAGAGGATGGGACCCCCGGCCGAGAGGTTGTAGGCGGTCGACCCGGTGGGGGTGGCGATCAGCAGCCCGTCGGCCGAGTAGGTCACCATCTCCTCCCCGTCGATGGAGGTGCCCAGGCACACCGTGTGCCCGAAGATGATCTTCTCGAGCACCACCTCGTTGAAGGCGAGACGCGAGCCGGCGTCATGGGACAAGGAACGGTCGGCCCCGGCCTCGTCGATGGCCACCTCGAGGGCGCAACGGGACTCGATCACGGCCCGGCCCTCGAAGACCCGGGTCAGGGCCTCCCGCACGTCTTCGGGCACCAGGTCGGGCAGGTAGCCGACCCGGCCGAAGTTCACCCCGAGCACCGGGATGTCCTCGGCCCAGGCCAGGCGCACCGCACGCAGGAAGGTGCCGTCCCCGCCCATGCTGACCACCACGGTGGCGCCCCGCAGGTCCACGGCGGCCATGTCCTCTTCGCGGCCGTCCTCGGAGACCCGGTCGCGGGCCGTGAACTCGAGGATGCGGGCGGTGTGGCCCCGGGCGGCGATCCACTGGGCCGTGTCGAGCGTCAGGGCCAGCGCGTCGGGCCGTCCGGGATGGACCAGGAAGATCGCCGTCGACATGCCGTCGGGGCCGTTCAGTCCACCGGCAGGGTGGCGTCTCGGCGTGCCACCGCCTCCGAAACGGCCGCGGCGAGGAGGCGGCCGACCCCGGCGTCCTCGCCCGTGGCGGCGCCCTTGCGCGCGTGCAGCAGGAACTCGACGTTGCCGGCGGGGCCGGTCAGTGGGGAAACCATCGCCCCCATGATGCCGGTTCCGGCGCGCCGAAGGGCGGACGTCACGTCCTCGAGGGCCCGGCGCCACACCTCGGGATCCCGGACGACCCCCTTGCCGCGGGCCACCACGACGCGGCCCGCCTCGAACTGGGGCTTGACCAGCAGGACCAGGTCGGCCCGCTCGTCACCGATCGGGCCGGTGAGCGCCGGCACCACGGTGACCAGGGAGATGAAGGAGAGATCGGCCGTGATCAGCGTGCAGGGGGCAAAGGTCGGATCGGCCCGCTGCAGCACCCCTGGGGTCACGGTGCGCACGTTGACCCGCTCGAGCACGATCACCCGGTCGTCGGCGCGCAGGCGGGGATGGAGCTGCCCGTGCCCGACGTCGACGGCGTAGACCCGGCGGGCGCCCCGCTGGAGGAGGCAGTCGGTGAAGCCCCCGGTGGACGCTCCCGCATCGAGGGCGCGCCGATCCGACACGTCGAGGGCGAACGCCGTCAGGGCGGCGTCGAGCTTCTCGCCCCCCCGGCCGACGAAGCGCGCCGGGGGCCCGAGCAGGGTGATGGGCTCACCGGGTGCCACCAGGCGGGCTCCCTTGCCCGCCGACGCGCCGGAAACGACGACCAAGCCGGCGGCGATCGCCTCGAGCGCCTCGGACCGACTGGCGACCAGGCCCCGCCGCACCAGCTCGGCATCGAGCCGCCGGCGGGCCCCGTTGCTCAATGGCTCAGGTGCTCGACCCGCCCGGGGTGGCCTTCTTGACTGCCGCCTTCTTGGTGACGCCGGACTTCTTGGCCGCGGTCTTCGTGGCCGCCGCCTTCTTCGCCGGAGCCGTCCGGGCCGCGGCCTTCGTGGTGCTCGCCTTGGGGGACGCCTTCGTGGCCGCCTTCTTGGTCTTCTTGGTGGCGCCGACCTTCTGGGCCGAGCTCGCGTGCCGGCGTGAGGGCGTCACCTTCTTGGCGGCCGTGCGGGCGGCGGTGGCCGTCTTGGTCGCCGTGGTGCCGGCTCTCTTGGTGGCCGTCTTGGTCGCCTTGGTGGCCGTCTTGGTGGCCTTGGTGGCCGTCTTGGTGGCCTGGGAGGTGGCTTCCGCAGTGGCGGCCCGGCCGGCCTCGGCGGAGCGCTTCAGCAGATCCGCCACCTGGTTGGCGATGGCCTCCAGGGACGACGCGTCGATCCGGTGGAGCTGGGCCGAGACCTCGTGGCGCACCAGCTCGAGCACCTGTTCGCTGGTCTTGCGGCTGCGGTCCACCAGATTGTCCACCCACTCCTGGGCCTGGCCCCGTTGGATGTCGCCGGAGTTCACCAGCTCCCGGACGATCTCCTCGGCCCGACCCCGTGTCACCTGCCCGAATACGGTACCCGCGTCGAGGTATTTCCTGATTCTCTCATTGCCTGCCATGCAACAACAGTATCTTAAGTGCTAGCGCCGAGCAAGCAGCTAAGTCGCCCATTGTTCAAGAGCCGTTCGCACCAATGTGGCCAAATCGTCAGACACGGCGGCGGGCGGCGGGTCGGTGGGGACCGAGGCGGCGTCGGTGACGCCGGAGAGCACCAGGGCGAAGGGAATCCCCAGCTGGGCGGCCAGTGCACCGTCGGTAGTGGGCCGGTCGCCCACCATGAGGCGGAGGTCTTCGGCCCGGGCCCCGATGGCGATGGCGGTCGGCCGGTGCGGCTTGCCGGCCACTTCGGGCGTCGTCTCGGCCGCGGTGGCCACGGCAGCCAGGAGGGCGCCGCCCCCGGGTAGGAGCCCGTGCGGGGTGGGGTGGGTCGGGTCCTCGTTGGTGCCGATCAGGCGGGCACCGTCACGCACGGCCTGGGCCGCCTCGGCGATGCCGTCGAAGGTGACCGATCGGGTCCAGCCCACGACCACCACGTCGGCCGGCCCGTGCTCGACCACGAGCACTCCCCTCCTCCCGAGCGCCTCGCGCACGCCGTCGTCGGCCAGAATCAAGGCCGAGGCACCCGGCGCGACCATGTCGGCCGCCACATCGGCCGAGCTCAACAGGTCGGCGTCGCTCGCCGTGATCCCGCAGTGGGCCAGGCGCGCGTGGAGCTGGGCCCGGGTGGGAGCGGAATTGTTGGTGGCGAACAGGACGCGCACCCCGGCCCCCCGCAGTCCGGCCACCGCCCCGTCCACCCCCTCGATCGGCTCCCCGGTCAGCCAGATCACGCCGTCCAGATCGATGACCCACGTGCCCTGAGCCGGCGGAGGCCACATCACCGGAGACTACCGGCCGTTCCGCGACGGGGGGCCCGGAGCGGGCGGGGCGGGAGCGGGGCGTGGGAGCGGGACGGAATCTGCCGCGCGTTCCCGGCGGGGCGATCAACCGGAGGGCGTCGGCACGATCGCCTTCTCGCTGCGCGGACCCCCGACCACCTGGTTCCGCCCCCTGAGCTTGGCTTCATACAGGTTCATGTCACTCTGGAGGAACAGCTCCTCGGCCCGCGACCCGTCCTCGGGAATGGAGGCCACGCCAATGGAGATGGTGCGCTCCAGCTCCTGTGCGACCACCGATCGGAGCTGCTCGCCCCGGCGCATGGCGACCCGGCGGTTCGCTTGGGGAATGATGAGGGCGAACTCATCGCCACCGTACCGGCACACCGTGTCTTCGGCCCGGGTCGTCCTGAGCAGCAGGAGCGCCAGGGCACGCAGGTAGGCATCCCCTTCGGCGTGCCCGCGCCGGTCGTTGAGCTCCTTGAAGTTGTCCACGTCGATGAGCAGCAGGCTGAGCGCACCCTGGCCGGCACCGGGCGCGGCGCCGCGCTTGAGGCATCCGTCCATGTAGCGACGGTTGTACAGACCGGTGAGGCCGTCGCGTTCGGACTCGGACTTGAGGTGGTCCCGCAATTCCAGATTGGCCAGGGCCAGGGCCAGGTGCTCCATCACGTTCACCTCGAGCGATTCGAGCGCATCGGGATTCTCGGTCTTGTGGGCCTCGGGCACGTCGGCCCCCTGGCAGATGTGCAGGAGCCCGAGGAGCTCGCCGTGCGCGATGAGGGGCAGGCAGGCGGTCCAACTGGTGCTCTCCCCCCGGGCGTGGCCGCACTCCATCTCGTTGTGGACGCCCATGGTCCGATGGGGCCGACCTCGGCGCAGCGCCCAGCAATTGGCCGAATCGATGACGCTCCCGGTGACTTCGAGTCCGCCCCACGCCGATACGCCTTCGAAGGTGCCGGCGGCCTGGGCGGGACGAAACACCGCTCCCTTGGTATGCGGGAACAGGCGGACGGCGAAGGCACTGATGATGCCGTAGGCCTCCCGCGCGCTCAGGCAGCTCTGCAGCATGTCCGCCATCTCGCCCACCGCGGTCTGCTCGTGATTCCGGCGCTCCATCTCGTCCACGCTGGCGCTGACCTTGTCGTAGGCCTCCCGCAGCTTCAACTCGCTCTCTTGGCGCTCGGTGATGTCCTGGCAGATGCCCCGTATGCCCACGACCGCACCGGAGGAATCGAGGATGGGCCGGCTCCGCGTGTCGAGGTAGCGGACCTCGCCGCTGGGCCACACGATCCGGTATTGCATCTCGAACGGGGCACCGGACTGGCGGGCGATCTGGAACGCGGCATCCACGGCTTCCCGGTCGTCGGGATGCACGTCGGCCACGTGCGTGGCGTAGCTGCCGTCGAACTCGTGCGGCGGCAGCTTCCGGATGGCGTGGAGCTCCGACGACCACTGCACGGCACCGGTAGTCGCGTCCCAACTCCACGATCCCACGTGGGCCAGCCCTTCCACCTCCCGCAGCCGGACCTCGCTCTGCGCCAGCGCGGATTGGGCCAGAAGCAGCTCGGTGAGGTCCCGGGCCAGCACCAGGAAGCCGTGTGGCGTGCCGTCGTCCTCGTACAGGGGTGAGATGGAGAGGGAGACGGGCAGCACGACCCCACTCTTCGTCACATGTTCGAGATTGAGCCGCTCGGTCTGCTCGTTCGTCCCATAGTGCATGCCATCGGGAGCCCGGAAGATCCGTGGCAGGAGCACCGAGGCCGGGCGGGCGACGATCTCGGCCGGGCTGTAGCCGTACATCCGCTCGGCGCTCTTGTTCCAGCTGGTGATGACCGCGTTGCGGTCGAGCGTGAAGATCGCCTCGCTGCTCTCCCGCACGATGGTGGCGTACTGAGCCAACCGGTCCAACGCGTCCGCCGGGAAGGCCGCCGACGTTCCAGGCTGGGCGTCGATGTTCACCAACCCTGGTTGCTCGGGTTCGGAAAAACTCACATGCCCCTCGCTTCCACCCTGGCAACGGCTCGCGGTCCGTCCACCGAAGCAGCCATCCAGTTCCCGGCGGCCAGTGTATCGCCCCCACCTCCATGAACTTCTGCCTGTTGGATCTCCCGGGCCTTCCCGAATGCCGCGTCCGGGACGGCGTCGCGCCGGTGTCGGGGGTGTGGTCGGGGCGGATCCCGGGTGCTCGCCGCACACGCTCGGAGTGGCGCCGGGAACGATCGGCGCAGCCTGCTCCCCTCAGTGCTCCCGCGGGGGTCGCTTCTCGTTCTTCTCCACGTACATGGCCTGATCCGCCTTGGCCAGCAGGTCCTCGGCGGAGTCGGCACCCTCCCCCAGGACGATGGCGAAGCAGGCCGACGTGGTGATCGCCGTGCCGTCGATCTCGATCGGTTGATCGAAGACCGACTGCACCCGCTTGGTCAGCGGCCCCAGCGCCTCTGCGTTGGCGATGGACATGACGGCAACAAACTCATTGCCACCGACGCGGCTGAGCGTGTCCTCGGACCGGATGATGGCCTTCAGGCGACGGGCCACCTCACGCAGGACCGAGTTTCCGGCCTCGAACCCGTGCTGGTCGTTGATGTCGCCGAAGTAGTTCAGGTCGATGTAGAACACCGCCACCCGATCGCCGCGTCGCACGCTTCGCGTCAGGGCCTGAGCCAATCGGTCGTGCAGCAGCAACTGGTTGACCAGCCCGGTCAGGGGATCTTCGAGGGTCAACCGGGCCAGCAGTTTGAAATTGCCGGCCTGTGTCGCTTCCCTCGCCACCATCGGTTCACCGCCGGCACGGGTCGACCCATCGTCGTCGGTCATCGCTCCCCCTCCGAAGGGTCCCTGCGTGACATCTCCCACCTGATCTCCACGGCGGCCCCTCCGAGCCTTGCCGTCGCGCCGAAATTTACCGCAACCCACGACGTGGGCGAGTGACGCCCCACGCCGACGCGGAAGGCCGGGTTCGAGCCGACACGGTACCGAGGTCGTGGGGGCTCCGGAAGGGACCGCAGAGAGAGTTGCGGGCCACGTCCGGCCGCTCGGGTCGGACCGTCATCGAGCGGCATCGCCCAGGCGGTAGTGGTGGGTGATCTCGTCCAGCTCGCCCTTGAGCTGGTAGAGGTCGATGCGATCGACCCCGAGACGTCGCAACGAGGCTTCGACGGCCTCCACGATGTGCTTGCGGGAGCTCCCCTGGTCCCAGGCCGCCCCGCCGGTGCGCCCCACGCATTTGGTCGCCACCACGAAGCGGTCCCTCTTGCCCTGCAGCCAACGGCCCACGATCTCTTCGGTCCGCCCGACGGTCGACCGCCCGCCGCCGAGGGGATAGACGTCCGCCGTGTCGAGGAAGGTGATGCCCCCTCGGCGGCCCGGTCCAAGATGGAATGCGAGAGGGCTTCGTCGCACTGGAGACCGAAGGTCATCGTCCCCACGCAGAGCGGCGACACGAGCAAGCCGGTCCCGCCCAAGCGTACGTGTTCCATGCGTCCACGCTAACTCGCAGGGTGCCTCGCCGGGCGGGGACGACCGTCCGGCGGCGAGACGGCCGCCGACCCTCCGAGAGCGGAGCGCCGCGGCGGTATCCTGCGGCCATGGAGAAGGCGAGGGATGGGGCGGGCCGAGACGGCGGTTGACGCCCGTGCGTCCGGTGAAGGGCAACGTGACCTGACCAGGCTGGCGTCGACATGGGCGTGACGGGCGTCGTCTTCGATCAGCACTTCACCCATCACGATCGCCGGCTCGTCTACGACACCTATGGGTGCGACGACGACCCGGTCGTGGTCTACCTGCACGGACTGCTCCTCGACGCCGACCTCAATCGCGGCATCGCGCAGGCACTGGCCGAGCAGGGGTACCGCGTCGTCCTCTTGGATCTCCTCGGGCACGGGCGGAGCGACACGCCGACGCACGCGTCCGAGTACCGCATCGACAGCTACGCCGACCAGGTGGTCGGCCTGCTCGATCATCTCGGGGTGGAGCGCGCCGTCCTGGGGGGCATCTCCCTGGGTGCCAACGTCAGCCTCTTCGCGGCGACGCGCTACCCCGGGCGGGTGCGCGCCCTGGTGCTGGAGATGCCCGTCCTGGAACGGGCCGTGCCGGCCGCCGCACTGATCTTCGTGCCCATGGTCCTCGCCGCCCACTACGGGCGCTCGGTCCTCAACGTCACTGCCGCGTGGGTTCGACGCCTGCCACGGACCAGGATCGGCCCGGTCGACAGCGTCCGGCACGCCGCGTCCGTCTCCCCCGACGTGATGGCCTCGGTGCTGCACGGCGTGCTGGTCGGACCGGTGGCGCCGACCCAGGAGGAGCGTCGGGCCATCGCGGCCCCGACACTGGTCCTCGCGCACCGCAACGACCTCATCCATCCCTTCACCGATGCGGTCGGCCTGGCGGAGCGCCTGCCCCACGGTGTCCTCGTACGGGCCCGTTCGCCGGTCGAGCTGCGACTGATGCCGGCGCGCCTCATCTCGGAGATCGTGGCCTTCCTCGATGCTCTGGACCCGGTGCCCGAGGCCCCCACCACCCCCCTCCCGCGTGCTCGCGGGGATGCGTCTCCGTGACGCCGGGCCATCGGTGACCCGGCAGGTGGCGCGGGCCGGTGGCGCTCGCCGGCGCGCCGACGACATGGTAGGAAGCCGCCATGGGCACTGAGACCGAGAAGGTGTTCGCCGAACTGCTGGCCGAGTTGGGGGCAAGCGGGTGACGATCAACCGCGCGCAGGTGCGCCACGAGGAGGACGGCTCGTGGCGGATCGTCATCTCCGCGCGTGACCCCGGTCATCCGAATTGGGTCTCGACCGCGGGCCACCACACGGGCCGGATCTGGCTGCGCTGGTTCTTACCGGACGAGACGCCCGCGCCGCCCGGGGCGGACGTGGTCCCCTTGGCCTCCCTACAATGAGCACCGTCCACCGGCCTCCTCCGATCGTCCTCGACGACCTCGCCCACCCCCGCTTCACCGACGACGTGCGGGCCGTTCTCGATCTGATGGCCGATGCGGGGGCCGGGCTCTCCCTCGAGCCCGAGGCCCTCATGGACGCGGCGAAGGCCGAGACCGGGCTGGACGATTTCGGATCCGACGACTTCCTGCCCCGGCTCGACGTCCTGTGTCGCTGCCTGCGGGAGGAGGCCAGGCTGAACGATGCCGGCGTCCTGGCCCAGTCCGCGTTTCTCACCGGCCTCCTCCGCAACCGGCTCCTGCTCGAGGACCTGATCACCCGCCACCCGGAGATCCTCGACGAGAAAGTGGAGAGACCCATCGTCATCTGCGGGCTGCCCCGCACGGGGACCACCCACCTGCACAATCTGATCTCCAGCGACCCGGCGCTGCGGTCCCTGCCCTACTGGGAGAGCCTCGAGCCCGTCCTGGCCGATCGAGAGCGTCCCCCGGCGGGCCAGCCCGACCCCCGGCTGGCCCGCACCGAGACGGCCCTCGCCTTCATCGACGCCGCCATGCCCGAGTTCAAGCGCATGCACGAGATGACGGTGGAGCACGTCCACGAGGAGATCCAGCTCCTGGCCATCGACTTCTCCACCATGCTCTTCGACACCATTGCCCCCATGCCCACCTGGCGTGACCACTATCTGGCCCGCGACCAGGGCCCCAGCTACGCTTATCTGAAGAAGATCCTGCAGGCACTGCAGTGGTTGCGCGGCGGCTCGCGGTGGGTCCTCAAGTCCCCCCAGCACCTCGAGCAGTTCCCCGCCCTCCTCGCCACCTTCCCCGACGCGACCTTCGTGGTTACGCACCGCGATCCGGTCTCGGTGACGGCGTCGATGGTCACCATGGTGAGCTACTCCGCCCGCATGGGACACGACCCCGTGGACACGCACGGGATCGCCGACTACTGGGTCGACCGGCTGCAGCGGATGCTGCGAGCCTGCGCCGAGTCCCGCGACCTCCTGCCGGCCGATCATTCGATCGACCTGCACTTCGACGCCTTCATGAAGGACGACGTGGCCATGGTCCGGCGCCTCTACGAGCTGGCCGACCAGCCCTTCACGGAGGCGTCGAGCTCGGCCATGACCACCTTCATGCGCGATCATCCCCGCGGTCGCCATGGCGGGGTCCTCTACGACCTGTCCGCGTTCGGCATCGACCGCGAGCCGCTGCGCGAGGCCTTCGGCTTCTACATCGAGCGTTTCGCCGTGTCGCCGGAGGGATGAGCGAGGCCCGGCGCCGTCACGAACCGGTGCCGGTGACCGCCGCCGGTTCGAACACGGCATCGATCGGATCCACCGGACGCGTGCGGAGTCGGGCCGGGATGCGGGTCCCGACGCCGGACCCCGCTCGACGCGGGGTGAACCGTCCTCGGACGACCGCGGTCGCCGTGTAGGGCGCATAGACGGGCCCGCTGGAGCTCCGCAGCGTCTTCTTCCAGTCGTTGCGGGCCCGCAGGATCCGGGCGAAGGCCCACCAGACGGCCGCGTACTGGAAGTAGCTGTAGATCCAGTTGGACAGGCCCAGCGCGAGGGCGCCCCGTCGGGTCACCCGGCGCTCCACCCGGGCCCGATAGATCGGGCCCCACACCATGAACGGTGCCATGCCGAAGAGGATGAACAGGGGGATGACGCCGAGGGTGGCCGCGGACAACCAGTTGGCCAGCCCACCCGAGTCGAAGACGGCGTAGAAGACCATGACCGCCAGCGAGGCGGAATAGACCAGCCCGCCGATCATCTGGGCCCAGGGGATGCACAGGAAGTAGGCGATCTCCAGCGCACCGGCAGTCGAGATGGAACGGCTCCGCATGACCGGGGCGAAGTATCGGGAGCACTGCATCGACCCCTGGGCCCAACGACTGCGCTGGCGGATGAGCGGGCGAAGGCTGGGCAGGCCTTCCTGCTCCACCCAGGTGTCGTGGCAGTACTCGGTGCGATCGCCGGAGAGGAGCACGTGCAGACCGAGCTCGAAGTCCTCGAGGAGCGCGCCGTGCCACGGGGTCGCGTGGGTGGCCGCGATGTGGTTGAGGACCGAGAGGCGGGAGAACTGGCCGTTGCCGCCCATGCCGACACTGCCCGAACGCCGACGCAGGAGCTGCATGGCCGCGATGGGGCAGCTGAATTCCAGGTCCTGCAGACGGACGAGCAGCGGCACCCGCCGCCCGCTGGGTCCCGATCGGGTCGTCACCCGGACCTGGATCTGCACCGCACCGACATGGGGATTGCCGAAGAAGGCTGCGCCGGCGATGGTGTCGAGCGCGCGCGGGTCCAGGATGGAATCGGCGTCGAGCACGCCGACCACCTGGCCCGCTGGGTCGGCCCCCGGGGGAAGCTGCGCCATCAGCGCCTCCCACCCGGCATTGAGCGCCGGCCCCTTCCCCACCCGTGCGTGGGGCAGGCGGCGGGTGACGACATGGACCTTCTCGTGCCGCCGGGCCAGCCCCGCCAGGATTCTCGGGGTGGCGTCGGTGGAGGCGTCGTCGACGCACCACACGTGGGCCTGGGGAAACGTGCGCACGAGTCGTTCCACGGTCGCCGCGATGACCCCTTGTTCGTCAAGGCAGGGGATCAGGAAGTGCCAATCGAAGTCCCGGCCGTTCCCCGGCGGCTGTGCCCGGTGGCGCACGTACGGAAGGATGATCATCGTCGCGTAGGCGACGAAGCTCACGCACAGCATGAAGGCAGCCGCGTTCAGCAGCCCCAGCGCCAGTGCGCCGCTCATGGTGCCGAGCCGATGTCAGGTTCCTTCCCCGACGTGCCCCGTGGGCTCAGACCTCCGTACGGCGACGGCGGATGTACCACGGGACCGCCCCCATCATGGCCAGGAGGGCGAGCGTGCCACCCGCGATGGGGAGGCTCTTCACCGGGAAGGCGGACGTCGCGGAGGTGGCGGCGTTGGGGCCGCACGTCACCGTGCCGATGTTCAGGTCGATGGTGTCAAGGACGCTCAAGGACAACGCCGTGCCCGTGATCTGCCCGTCCGACGTGCTCTGGTCGTTCAGGCCCAGGTCGAGCAGGAACGCCGACACCGTCTGGCCGGCGGTGGGATTGACGGGCAACACGACGGCGGGGTTCCCGGCGAGATTGAGCTGGGCGTCGACCAGTTGGGCGCTGGCGGTCACCGTGCCGCTGGAGTTGGCCGAGCACTGCTCGAGGATCGCGGTGGCGGTCAAGGTGACCAACCCGGGGAGGTTCAACGTCACCCCGGACGTGGCGGCGCCGACCACGGCGCAGTTGCCGTTAGTGCCGATCTGGATCGAGCCACCGGCGCCGACGAGACCGGCGCACGCGGACGAGGTGCCGTCGCCGTTGGCGATGGCCGTCTGGACCAGGACACCGGCCGTCACCGTGGACTGCGTTCCGAGGACGCTGAGCGCGGGTGTGTCGCCGTTGATCACGGCGGGGTCGCCGGCGGGTCCGGGATTGGACGCCGACTCCGTCCCCGAGCTCAGCACCGAACCACCGCCGATGGTCAGCGTGAGGGCCTGCGCGGTGGCGGTCGACGTGTCGGCCCAGGCGGCGGTGGTGCCGAAGCCCAGGATCAGTCCGCTGATGGCGGCGACAGCCGCCACCCGTCGGGTCGTACGAAGAAGGGTCATGTGCACTGGGACTCCAATTTCATCGGGATCGGGATCGGTACTGCTTGGACGATCGGGTATGGATGGGGACGTGATGGTGGTGCGGGTGGTGCGCCGGGATACGTCATGCGGGACCTCCGGTGGGGAGGTCAGGGCCGGCCGTGGTGCGCCGGTCGCGCACGATGAGTCCCAGGAAGATGGCGAGGCCGATGGCCACACCGAGGGTCGAGAGCACGCCCCCGGCCAGCACGTGGCTGCGGTTGTACCCGGTCTGGAACCCCCACAGCCGCATGCTGGCGCCGATGAGGAACAGTCGCAGCTGGTTGACCAGCCACACCAGGGCCACGACCACGACCAGGCCCAGGAAGCCGCGGCCGACGCTGACCCGTCGGGTCAGGAGCAAGGCCGCGCTGATGAAGAAGAACGGCACGGCCAGCAGCGTCGCGGTGCAGCCGGCCGTGATGGAGTAGCCGATCCATTGATGGCCCTGGGGAAAGATCACCGAATAGCCCATCGGGTGCGCGTGGGCCACACCCGTCAGGCTCATCAGGAAGGCGGAGAAGTGCGCTTCGATATCGCGAATACTGCTCTCGACCACCAGGAGGACGACGCCGGCCGCCACGAGCAGGGCCGCCACCAGTTGCGGTCCGCGGATTCGCCGGGACCACGAGGGCAGGGCCAGCGACACCGTCATCCCTCCCCGTCCTCAGCGTGCGGGTGGCGACGCATCAGGGCGACGCGCAGAAGCACCAGGCCGACCACGATGGCGGTCACCCCGACGATGGTGAAGCCGATGATGGGGAACCCGGTGAAGGCCAAGCCCGTACCCGTTGCCGTCCCGGCCGCGCCCGTCACGACGGGTCCTGGACCTCCACTTACGTACATCAATCTCCTTGTGGACCGCGCCGCCCACCACCTGTCCTCCGTTCAGGTAGATCGTCTGGCGATGGAAACCTCGGGGCGAGCCCTGGGGCATTGGCAATGGCCTATGCAGCGGAACGTGGCACCGTCGGCATCATTGCGGTCGAATCTCAATTCTTTCCGGGCGACTGTGTTCGCCGCTTGGGCGGGGGTGAGGAGCCGGACCGATGGCGTCACCGGATGTTCACAAACCTCCTGGTAGGTTCGACCCGGCTTCGTCGTTACTCCTGTGTCCGAACGGAGCCCATGCCACCCACGCCTCGCCATGATCCGCCGCCGTCCGCCGCGCCGCGCCTGAGTGCAGAGGTCGCGCACGTGCGCCAGCTGCTCGAGTCGGCGGGCAACGGCCCGGCATCGACCCGGGCCCTGGCGGTCGACCTGATGGAATCGCTCATCGCTCGGGGCCACCTGGACAGCGTGCGGTGGTTCCTGGCGCCCACACCGGCCGCCGAGCCGGATGGCGTCGTGTTCGATCTGCGCTCTTCGGAGGACGATGGCGTGGCGGCGAGCGATCCCCGGCCGCTCGACGCCGTGCTCGCCGACGCCCGGCGCCTGGCCACGGAGAGCGAATGGGTCGAAGTGTGGTCCGAGGACGGCGACGGCGTGCGCCGCCTGGTGCTCGCCGGCGGCAACGGCGCGCCCCTGCGGTACCTCGGCCCCGAACTGGACAGCTTTGCCGGCGAGGGTAGCCGGACGGTGTCGGCCGTCGCCGCGTGGCAGCGCCTCGACGAGCACCTTCTCGCCCCATGGGGCCCGGAGCGGGCGGGTCCGAACGGCGTGGGTCCCGACGATGTGGGAGCGGACGGCGTCGGAGCGGACGGCGCCGGAGCGGACGGCGTGGCAGCGGACGGCGTGGCGGTCGCCGGGACGAACGGCCGGGGCGGAGTGTCGTCCTCCCGCTCGATCCTCGTCCCCGTCGAGCAGGCCGAGATCACTCCGGTGAGCGAGGACGTCCGGAACCCCGTCAGCGACGCCGAGATCTTCGGCCGCGCCGTGCAACAGGCCCTGAACCAGATGAGCGTAGAGGTCGACCTGGGGTCCATCGAGGAACTGGTCGTCGAGGCGGTCCATTCCGCCCTGGCCCAAAGGGACGAATCGGCGATGCCCCGGCCCGCCGCGGACGGCGAGGGGGACGTCGAGCTCACGGCGAGAGTCGATCCCGACCAATTGAGCGGCCTGGTGGACGAGCTCCGCCAGATGATCGACACATCGGTGGCCGCAGCCGTAGAGGCCGGTCTGGCCAAGCATCTACCCCTCGCCGACGACCACGACGCTTCACCTGAACCAGATTTCGCCTTGCCCGAAGCCACCTCCTTCGATCCCTACGATCACGCCCGCCGGCATATCCAGCATCGCCATGACGAGCATTGACCGGCCTGGTCGCCGGTGACGACGCCCGAGCGCGTGCTGTGCGTCTTCGGCACACGACCCGAGGCGATCAAGATGGCCCCGGTCGTGACCGGGCTGGCATCGAGCGGTGACCTCGCGCCGGTGGTCGCCGTCACCGCACAGCACCGGCGCATGCTCGACCAGGTGCTCGAAACGTTCGGCATCGCGGCGGACCACGATCTGGACATCAGCCGGCCGGGTCAGACGCTGGCCGACATCACCAGCTTGGCCCTCGAGGGCCTGAGCGGCCTGGTCAGCCACCTCGGCCCCGCTTTGGTCGTCCTCCAGGGTGACACCACGTCTGCCTTCGCGGCCGCTCTGGCCGGGTATTACGGCCGGGTCCCGGTGGTGCATCTCGAAGCCGGGCTCCGCAGCGGTGATCCGATGGCGCCGTATCCCGAAGAGGTCAACCGCCGCCTGATCTCGCAATTGGCCTGTCTCCATCTGGCTCCGACCCCATCGGCCGTGGCGAACTTGCGCGCCGAGGGCATTCCCGCCACGCACATCGTCTGCACGGGCAACACCGTGATTGACGCCCTGCGGTGGACCGCCGGCCGCTCCGATCCTCCGAGCGCGGCCCTGCCGCTGGAGCCGCTGACACCGGCGCGACGGATCGTCCTGGTCACCGTGCACCGCCGGGAAGCCTGGGGCGAGCGCATGGCGGGGATCGCCCGCGCCCTGGCCACCGTGGCCCGCGCCAATCCCGACGTCGTGTTCGTCCTTCCGGCCCACATGAACCCGGTCGTACGGTCCACCCTGGAGCCGGTGCTCGGCTCCATCGACAACGTCCGCCTCATCGATCCCCTGCCCTACCGAGAGTTCGTGCAACTCCTCAAGCGCAGTGATTTCGTGGTCACGGACTCCGGGGGCATCCAGGAGGAAGCCCCCAGCTTGGGCAAGCCGGTGCTGGTGCTGCGCGACGTGACCGAGCGCCCCGAGGCGGTGGCCGCCGGGGCGGCCGAATTGATCGGGACCGAGGAGACCCACGTGGCCTCCCGGATCTCGACCCTGCTCCACGACCCCAGACTCCACTCTCGCATGGCCCGGGCCCAGAACCCCTACGGCGACGGGCACGCCGCTGAGCGGACCGTCGCCGCCATCCGTTGGTACCTGGGACGCGGGCCCAAGCCCGAGGAATTCCGGCCGCCGCCGTTGACCCAGGTCGCCTGAGCCCCGTCCCGGTCCGACACCTCGCCTGGGGGCTGTCCCCCAGAGAAGAGTCCCGCTAGCGGGCTGTTCACGGGGGCAGGAACTCTCTACCTTGGAAGGAGCAGCGCCGGACCGGCTGGCGCATGACGAGGCAGCGAGTGCTGCCGGATCGGGGCAGCGGACCATGCTAGGCACGATGAGATGGTGATCGTGGTCTCCGAGGAGCTCGAGGCACAGGCCCGCCGGACCGCCCGCATCGCCCTGCGCACCCCGTTCACCAAGCGGACGTGGTCGGAGCTGTGGTTCCTTCTCGTCGGCGTCGTACTGGCGTTCATCGGCATCGCCTTCGTCCTGCTCACCATGGCGGCCGGTGTGGTCTTCGCCATCACCTTTTTCGGCATCGCCCTCATCGGCCTCTCCCTCCGGGGCGCGCGGGGCCTCGGCGGCATCCAGCGCAACCTGGCCCGAGGGATCCTCGGCGAGCACATCGAGGATCCCGAACCCTTCGCTCCCCGCCCGGGATACCTGGGGTGGTTGCAGTCGGCCCTCCGAGACCGCACCGGTTGGCGGGCGGTGCTCTACATTCTCGTGAAGGTCCCGTTGGCCGTCATCGGCGTCTTCGCGGCGTTCAGCATCTGGTACGACGCGTTGACGTGCCTCACCTACCCGTTCAGCGGCGCCGCCCAACCCCCGGTGTTCGGCCTGGTCCCGGCGGTCTTCCCTCCGGGGTACCTGTCCATCGCCAACCCCGGCTGGATTCACGGATTCGCCATCTTCTGCACCGGGGTCATGCTGGTCTTCGTCGCACCCTGGGCCGTGCGGGGTGTGGTGTACCTGGACCGCTCCCTGATCCGGTCCCTCCTGGGGCCCGACGCCACGACCGTCCGCGTGCGCTCCCTCGAACACGCACGCGCCCAGACCGTCGACGCGTCGGCCGCAACGCTCCGACGGATCGAACGGGATCTCCATGACGGCACCCAAGCGCAGCTGGTGGCTCTGGCCCTGCGCCTGGGGATGGCCAAGGAGAAACTGGACGACAGCGACCACCCCGACCTCGTCCAAGTACGCCAGCTGGTCAACGACGCACACCGTGGCGCCAAGGAGGCCATCGTCGAACTGCGGGACCTGGCCCGCGGCATCCATCCCCCCGCCCTCGACGTGGGGCTCGAGGGCGCGCTCTCCACCCTGGCGGCGCGCAGCACGGTGCCGACGGAGCTGACGGTTGCCCTCGACGACCGGCCCACTCCCGCCATCGAGGCCATCGCCTACTTCTGCGTGGCGGAGCTCCTGGCCAACGTGGGCCAACATGCCGATGCCTCCCGGGCGAGCATCAGGTGCGCACAAGACGGTCAGTGGCTGCGCACGGTGGTGCGAGATGACGGCGTGGGAGGGGCACGACCGGCCCGCGCCGGTTCGTCGTCGAGCGGATTGAGCGGACTGACCGACCGCGTGCATGCCGTCGACGGCAGGATCGAGATCGCCAGCCCGCCGGGCGGGCCCACGGTGGTCACCGTGGACCTGCCGTTGCAGGCATAGATGACGGGTCCGATTCGCGTCGTGATCGCCGAAGACTCGGCCATCTTGCGCGACGGCCTGGTCCAGCTCCTGGTCGATCGGGGATTTGTGGTGACCGATGCCGTGAGCGAGCCCGATGCGCTACGACGGTCGGTGGAGCGGGACCGTCCCGACGTGGCCATCGTCGACATCCGCATGCCGCCCACGTTCACCGACGAAGGGCTCCGGGCGGCCCTCGACCTTCGCCACCTCCATCACGGGCTCGGGGTCCTGCTGTTCTCCCAATACATCGAAACGCGTTATGCCGCCGAGCTGCTGGCCGACGATGCGGCGGGGATCGGCTACCTCCTGAAGGACCGAGTGGCCGACGTCGGGGATTTCGTCGACGCCCTCGTTCGCGTCGCGTCCGGGGGAACCGCGCTCGACCCCGAGGTCGTGACCCAACTCATCGGGGCATCCCGGCGCACCGACTCCATCTCGGTGTTGAGCTCCCGCGAGAGGGAGGTGCTCTCCCTCATGGCGGAGGGACGCTCCAACGCGGCCATCGCCGGCGAGCTCGTGGTCTCCGAGGGAACGGTCGAAAAACACATTGCCAGCATCTTCGCCAAGTTCGACCTGCCGGAGTCTCAATCCGATCACCGCCGCGTGCTGGCAGTCCTGCGCTTCCTCGACTCGTGACGGTGGCGCCCGTCCTCGCCGATCTATCGGATGGTGCCGTACCCCGGGATCAGGGGCAGGTCGAGCGCCGTGACCCATCCCGCCGGCAACTGGTTCACGGCCGGCACGGCATTGAGGGCCCGCAGTCCCGTGGACAGACAACCCGCCGCGGCCGCATCCCGGCCGCTGCCGTCGGTGAACCGGAAACTGGTTTCCTGCGTGATCGACGGGGAGCCCTCGATCTCCACGCGGTACACGTCGTCCTGGGTGCCGCGCGGCCAGCCCGGTGCCGCATCGGCCCCTATCCGGTTGATGTGCTCCAGGCAGATGCGAGGCTCGCCCCGGTAGATCCCATTGATGGTGAACCGTATGGCCGCGACTTCTCCAGGGTTGATGACCCCTTTGGCGGTGTCGATGGGCTTCTCGGTGACCCACTTCTCCCACGTCGTGGTGATCTCGTCGAGCTCGACCCCGACGGCGTGGGCCATCATCGGTACCGTCGCCCCCCACGACATCACCAGGATGTCCGTGTGCTCGAGCAGCGGCGTGTACTCGGGGGGACGACCGATGCCCATCTCGTCGGCATAATCCCCCTCATAGTGCTGGTAGTCGAGTATCTCGAGGGCCTTCACCGTCCGCACCTCCCCACACAGGCCCATCAGCGTCATCGGGAACAGATCGTTGGCGAACCCGGGGTCGATTCCCGTGGTGAAACATGAGGCCCCGCCGTCCGCACACGCTTCGGCGATCGGCTCGATCCACGTCGGAGGATTGAGGCTCATGCTCGGCCACACCCACGGTGTCATGGCGGTCGAGCAGACATCGATGCCGGCCCGGAGGAAGGCCCCGATGTCCCGCAGGTTCTCGGAGGCATGGGCCGCGGTCGGCCCGTAATGGACGAGTGCATCGGGCCGTAGGGAGATCAGCCCCTCGAGGTCGTCGGTAGCGGCGATCCCCGTCGGCCCGATCCCGCAGATCTCGCCGACATCCCTGCCGACCTTGTCCGGGTTGTTCACTCCCACGCCGACCAGCTCGAACGCCGGGTGGCGCAACACTTCGGGGATGACCATCTTCCCGACGAATCCCGTACCCCAGATGACGACGCGCTTTGGATCTCCCATCAGGCCATCATCGCACCAGAGTGGGGCCCGCGCTCGGCTGGTCCGGCCCACGCGGACGGTTGTCGTACCAGTGAGAGTCCCGGGCTCCGCGGGCATGGGGTTCCGAGGCTGCGGGACCTTCTGGCGGACCACCTCCGACGCCGCGCCCGGGTGCCGGCCACCGGCGCGAGCTCGCGCTCCCGCTGCAGTAGGTCTCGGGCCATGGTGTCGTTCAACGGCAGCACGCTGTCCTCCTCGTTCTCACTCACAGCGACTCGCCCAGAGGGCTGTGGTCCTTCGGGAGTACTGACCGGAACGACGACGCGAATTCATCGCGGAGGAACGTCAGTCCCCCTCTTCTTCGCCCGGGGATGCCGCCGAGCACCGATGGCCGTGGGTGGAGGGGTCGGCCAAGTAGCATCACGCTGATGGAGCCGGCCCACACCGGAGATCGGTCGGGGGTACCGGTGTACCAGGTCCCTCACCGTGTCGGGGGCGAAGCCGCTCCTGACGGCGTCGAACAGCCCTTCCTGCGGGTGCTCGACCTCGATGCGACCATCGCGCTGGGAGCGGACATCGTGGGCAATCTCGGCAAGGTCCTGCTGGGCTCGCCGGATGCGCTGACCGCGGCCGCCGTCGCCGCTCTCTCCGGCGGACATCTCCTCATCGAGGATGTCCCCGGGGTGGGAAAGACCGTGCTGGCCCGAGCGCTGGCCACCACCCTCGGCGCGGAACTGTCGCGGATCCAGGGCCACCCGGACCTCCTCCCCTCAGACGTCACCGGGGTCTCGGTGTACTCCCCCGACGGCGGTACCTGGGAATTCCGGCGGGGACCGGTCTTCGCCCACATCGTGCTGGTCGACGAGTTGAACCGCACCCCACCCCGGACGCAGTCGGCGCTCCTCGAGACCATGGAAGAACAGCAGGTGAGCATCGATGGCGACTCATGGCCACTCCCCTGTCCTCACATGGTGATCGCCACACAGAACCCGCGCTCACAGCGGGGCACGTTCCCGCTGGTGGAGAGCCAGCTCGACCGTTTCGCCATGGCGACGCCGCTCGGGTATCCCGATGCCGCCGACGAGGCCCGTCTCGCGCTGCGAGAAGGCGGGAAGCATGCACTGGCCAATCTGCGTTCGGCCTGCACCACCACGGACTGGTTGGCCGCCCAACAGGCGACCGAAACGGTCGTGGTGTCTCCCACGGTGGCCGAATATGCCGTCGACATCTGTCGTGCCACCCGGTCCGCGCCGGGGGTGCGACTCGGAGCCAGCCCGCGTGCCGCGATTTGGCTCATCCGCTGCGCGCAGGCCCGGGCCGTGCTGTCGTCGCGGAGCTATGTCGTCCCCGACGATGTCAAGTCGGTGGCCACCGGATGTCTGGCCCATCGCGTGCTCTTGTTCGAGGGTGACGAGAGCATCGAACAGGCCGTGCACGTCGTACGCGGGGTTCTCGACGCGACGGCGGCGCCGCGACCATGAGCCCCTGAGTGCGACCGGCCCGCCCCTTGGCGCCGATCGCCACCGCGGCCACGATTCTCGCCATCTGGTTCCTGATCGCGCATAACAGCGGCGCCGGATGGGTGCAGGTCCTCGGCGACATCGTCTTCGGCGTGCTCGTCATCGGGATCCTCGGCCCATCGTTCGTCCTCGCCCGTGCCACGATCCGGCTCATCAGTGCGCCGGCGGACGGCGTCGCGGGGGGTGCGGTGGTCCTGCGGATAGCGGCTTCCACGCGCGTGCGACTGCGTCCATCGGACCCTGCCGGAGACGAGGTCCTGGTCGGGCAGGTTGGGCATGGTGGGGCCCCGGACGAGGTCATCCTGCGGCCGACGCGCCGCGGGGTGATTGATGCCGTCGTGCTGGACGTCGCCACCGCGGCGCCGTTCGCCCTGCAGTGGTGGACCCGCCGGACCGTTCTCGCGCTCCCCTCACCCCTCCACGTCGCACCCCGGCAGGGCCAGCCCGAGCCCATCTCCTGGCGACCCCACGACGAGCTCGACGAGCACACGGACCGTACGCAGGCCGACGCCGGCCAACCTCGCGGGGCGCGCCCCTACACCACAGGCGACAGCCGACGCCACGTTCACTGGCAGGCGACGGCCCACGTAGGCCACCTGATGATGCGGGAGTTCGAGCACCCGTTGGCCGTGACGGCCACCGTCTCCGTAGTGCTACCCCCCGACCCCGAAGAGGCCGAGCGAGTGGCCGAACGAGCATTCGGCACCGTTGTCCTTCTCCTCGAGCGGGGCACACCGGTGGTCCTCAACACGATGGAGGCGGCGGGAGGAGTCAGCGCACCGGTGACCCACCCTCGCCAGGCCGGCCGTCGATTGGCCCGAGCCGTGTCCCCTTCCCACCCGTCGATCGATGTTGCGGGGGTGACCGTGACGCCATGAGGGCGATCGACGCCATTCGCCGTGCCAATCAGCCCGGCGCCCCCGAGGACTCGATCCGCCTTCGAGCAGCCTGCACCGGCACGGTCGTCGTAGCCATCGCCGCCTCGTCCGCGGTCGGCGAGGTGTCCCACACCACCGCCCTGACTGCCGTGTCCTTGGTCTGCCTCGGCATGGTGTTCTCGTACGTCACCCGCAGCCGGCCCCCGTGGTGGGTCAAGGTCGTGATCGCCGCCGCCGCCGTGGCCGCCTTCGTCTGGTTCTTCCATTCGGTAAGTGCCCTCGCCTCCGGCCTCGCCACAGTGGAGGACCCGCTCACCCTGCTCCTGGTGTGTGTCCTGGTGGTGCACTCCTTCCACGTGCCGGCCCGACGCGACCTGATGTTCTCGCTCGTCGCCGCCGCCGGCCTGATGGCCATCGGGGGGGCACAGGCCATCGACCTTTCGTTCGGCTTCTCTGTCGTGGCCTGGGCCTGCTTCGGCCTGTGGGGCCTGATCGAGATGTGGACGTCGGCCAGCGGCGGGGGACGGGTCTCGGTGGCTGGACTCGGACTCGCGCTGGTCGCAACGATCACGGCCGCCGCCGCCGTCTTCTTGGTCCTCCCGGCGCCCACCGTCTCGGCCCGGGTCAACTTCTTGACCGCGTCCGGCATCGGCGGCTCCGTGGCGGTGCCGGGGGCGCTCGCCGGCGATGCCGCGTCGCCGTCGCAGCTCTCCCGACCCGGCAGCGCCAGTGGGCCGACCCGCATCGGCGGCTATCTCGGCTTTGCCAGCAGTCTTGACACCGCGCTCCGGGGAAAGCTCGGGAGCACGGTGGTCATGCTGGTGCGGGCCCAGCGTCCCTCCTACTGGGTGGGCGAGACGTTCAGTACCTGGAATGGGGTGAGCTGGACGGCACCGACGACCGGTGCTCGGCCGCTCCGGCAGCGATCCCCCATCGTCCTGCCCGTCCCCGTGGGCAGCACCCTTCTCGGCCAGTCCGACTTGCAGACCTTCTACGTCACCACCTCCACCGCCGATCTGGTGTTCCATGCGGAGACCGCCGATGAGCTGTGGTTCCCGGGATCGACGGTCTACGACTCCGATGACGGGACCATCGTCTCGCCCATCGGCATGGGTCGTGGTGCCATCTACACCGTCGCCTCCGAGGTCAGCTCCCCCAGTGCGGCGGAACTGCGGAGCGCCGCCGGCGGAGCGCCGCTGCCCCCCGCCACGGAGACGGCCGACCTGCAACTCCCCCACGCCTACCCGAGGGTCCGCGCCCTGGCCCAGGCCATCACAGCCCACGACACGACGAATTACGGTCGGGTCGAGGCGCTGATCACCTGGATCGGGGCGCATACCCGGTACTCAACCGACATACCACCGCTGCCGAGGGGTGCCGACACGGTCGATGAATTCCTCTTTGGCAACCGGGTCGGCTTTTGCGAACAGATCTCGACATCGCTCACGGTCATGTTGCGCTCGCTTGGCATTCCGGCCTGCGAAGCCGTCGGCTATGTTCCCGGACCGTACGACCCGGTCACCGACCTCTACGAAATACGGGCGGACGACGCGCACGCCTGGGTCCAGGTATGGTTCCCCGGCTTCGGCTGGCAGAATTTCGACCCCACCGCTGTGGTGCCGTTGTCGAACCCGGCGCCGGGCGCGACCGCCTTGCACGATCTCGCCTCGGCGCTCGGGCGACTGCCGCTGGTGCCGCTCGCCGCGGTGCTCGGCGGCGGAGTCCTCCTCGTCCTTGGCTGGCGGTGGCGAAGAGCTCGACCGACGACATGGGTGGATCACGTTGCCCAGAGCGCGGAGCGAGCCGGCCGGCGCGCCGGGCACGCCCGGCAGGCGAGCGAGACCTTCCCCGAATACGCCGCGATGCTCGACGACCTCACGGGCAACGGCTCGACGACGTGGCGCGGGCTGGCCGCCCTCGTCGAAGCCAGCGCCTACGGCGGCATGGAGCCATCCCCCGAGGATCAACGCCACCTGGTCACGGTGGCCCGGCGCTGGCGGGTGGGTGCAGCCAAAGGTCCGACCTTCCCCCGCGGACGATCCGTCCCGGTGCGGTGACGGACGCGGCGCTACAAGTTCCAGATACGGGCGGCATTGTGCTCGACCATGAGGTCACGCTCCGGGCCCGGCACGTCTTCGAACAGCTCATCGATCACCGAGAGCGAGTCGGGCCAGGTCGACACGGGGTGCGGGTAGTCGCTGGACCACATCAGGTTGTGGGCGCCGAGGACATGGCGCAGATGCCGTATCGGGTCGGGCTCGTCGATGAAGGTCATCGCCATGTTGCGGTGGTAGTAGAAGCTCGGCAGCTCCCCGCCCAGCAGTGGGAATTCATAGCCCTGGCGCAGGACCATGTCGTCGAGAAAGGACAGATAGCCGGCCACCCATCCAAGCCCTGGTTCGACGAAGACGACGCGGAGTGCGGGAAAACGAACGAAGACGCCGGTCAGCAACCACATACCCAGCGCCTCACACGCCGAAGGCGGCATGCAGGAGAGGGTCCAGGCCAGACGTGGAGTGGGATCACGGTCGGCCAGTTGGTCGAGCGCCGTATTGAGCCCGATGTGACAGCAGATCGGCAGGCCCGCTTCTGAGATGGCCGACCACAGCGGGTCATAGCGCTGGTCGAAGTAGTCCGGCTGCCCCAGCTCGGCCGGAAAGACGGGCAGCTGCAGCGACTTGCCCCCGAGCGAGACAATCCGCTCGATCTCGGCTACGGCGAGGTCGATGTCGTGAATGGGCACCTGATACGTGACGATGAGCCGGTCCGGATCGGCCTGAGCGAAGTCATACAGGGTGTCGTTGAACGCCCGGGTCGCCTCGGGAGCACCCGATTTGAGGAGATAGAGGTAGCGGTACGCGCTGACCTCGCAGTAGAGGACTTCGACATCGACTCCGTCGCGATCCATGTCCCGCAATCGCTCATGCGGATCGGAGTAGCCGGGCCGTCCCCACGACGCGTGCTTGATCTCGGCACCCGCCGTGTTGGCCTTCGCGGCGTTGCCGCCGAGCATGGTGCGAAACGCCTCGAGCAGTGCCGCGTCATAGTCGGCGTGGAACCGTGAAGCCAGGTGCGCCTTGACATCGTCATGTTGGACATTCACATGGGAATCGGACGAAATGACCCGTTCCATCACCATGAGCTCCTGCCGTCGGCGCTGATCCACCCGCCCCCGGTCGGCACGATCTCTACTCCGTGATCCCGAAGCGCTTGAGCCCGAAGCCTCGGATGGCATTGCCCCGAGCCAACTTCCGCACCTCTTCGTCGTCGAGACCGGCGTCGTGGCATATCCGTCGGAGCGTCTCCTTCGACCGGGGGAAGGTCGAGTCGGCGTGGGGATAGTCCGTCTCGAAGCAAATCTGGTCCATTCCGACCACGTCTCGGTTCTGCAGGCCGGTGAAGTCGTCGAAGATGCAGCCGTACACACGCCCGGGAATGAAGCTGGACGGCCGGTCCTTCAGAGACGTGCCGAAGCTGTTGTCACCCCGCTCCTCCCAGAGCTTGTCGGCCCGCTCGAGAATGTAGGGCATCCATCCCACCTGTCCCTCGGAATAGGCGATGGTCAGGCTGGGGAAACGCTCCAGCGTCCCCGAGAAGATGTAGTCGCACAACGAGCCCATGGCATTTTGGAAGGTCAGTGTCGAGGAGATGATGAACGGGGCGTCCGGTGCCGTCGTGGGCATCTTCGAGGACGAGCCGATGTGCATGCACACCACGGTCTCCGTCTCCTCGCAGGCGACGAAGAAGGGATCCCAGAAGCGTCCCTCATCGTGGATGGATGGAAGACCGAGCGGATAGGGATTCTCGGGAAAGGTCACGGCGAAGCTTCCCTTGGCGGCGCACCGACGCACCTCTGCGGCGGCCAGGTCTGGATCCCACAGCGGGACGAGCGTCACCGGGAGCAGGCGACCCGATCCCGGGCCCGCCGACCACTCGTCGATCATCCAGTCGTTGTACGCCTGGACGCAGAGCAAGCCCAGCTCGCGGCTCGGTCGCTCGAAGAACGTCTGACCGCAGAAGCGCGGCAACGTGTTGGGAAAGCAGAGGGCGGCCTCGACGAAGTTGGCATCCATGTCAGCCAGACGCTCGGCCTGCTTCCACGTCCCGGGGCGGATGTCGTCAAAGGTGGTCAGACCGAGGCCGACGTCATCGAAGCCGACGGCCGCTGACACCACCATGAGTGGCGACACCAGGCCGTCGTAGTGCCAGACGTCCGACCACTCACCGTCGTCGTCCTCCGTCCACTGCATGCCCGCTCCGGCACCACCTTCGACCCGTCCGCCCAGCCGCATCTTCTGGCGGACGACGCGCGGACCCTGTTCCTGGTATCTCGACGGAAGGCGTGACGACCACAAGTCCGGTGGCTCCACCACATGGTCGTCGACCGAAATGATCCGATAGTCGCCGGGCATCGGCGATCCTCCCCGCGTAGCCAGAGCCGATGGCAGATCTCGTAGGTGCCACGAACCTACCGGGCTGGACGTGCCACGACACGATAGGCCAGGTGCGGCCGATCGTCTACCCGGTCCGTGTGGTTCCGACGGGCCGGTGGGCTCAGCGCGGTCGCCCGGAGCGTCCCACTCGGGGCGGGACGACCCGGCTACTTCAGGATGGTCCCGCCGTCCACCGGCAGCTGTATCCCCGTCACGTACCGGGCGTCGTCCGACACCAGCCACAGGACGGCTGCCGTCACATCCCTCGCTTCGGCCCACGGGATGGGAAGGAGGGCAAAGTCCATGCACATCTCGGCCATCTCCTCGCGGCCGGGATTCTCCATTTCCGGGAGGAAGAGCCGATACGTACCCTCGTTCTGGAGCATCGGTGTGTCGACGTTCATGGGATGCACCGTGTTCACCCGGATCGAGAAGGGGGCCAGCTCGTTGGCCAGCGACTGCATGAGCCCCACGACCCCGTGCTTGGAGGCCGAGTAGGCCGACGTGTTGGCATAGCCCCGAAGGCCCGCGACGGAGCTGGTGATGACGATCGAGCCGCCCTGTCCCCGCTCGATCATCGCCGGTATCACCGCCCGGACCGTGTTCCACACCCCTTTGAGGTTGATGCCGATGACGTCGTCCCACGTCTCCTCGGGCGTCTCCCACGCTCTCTTCAGCGCGACCACCCCGGCGTTGGCCAGACAGATATCCACGTGGCCGAAGCGCTCGAGGCCCGACTGCACGAGGTCGTGCAGCGCGTCATAGTCCCGTACATCGGCCTTGACGGCCATGATCCGGCCACCGGCACTCTCCACCAGGCGAACGGTCTCATCGAGATCCGATGGGCGGGCCAACGGGTAGAGCTCGGCGATCGAGTCCACGTCCTCACAGATGTCGGCGGCAATGATGCTCGCCCCCTCCTCGGCCAGGCGAATCGCATGCGACCGACCCTGCCCACGGGCTGCCCCGGTGATGAGCGCCACCTTGCCGTCCAGTTTTCCCATAGTCCGTCCCCCGAGAATTCTCCACGCGGCCGTTGACCGATGAGACGCAGAGCGCCGCACCGCCCAGCGCGGCACCGCCACTATGGCCCGCAGGGGAACCACCGCGCCACCTTGCGTCCGGGCGGAATTTGCTCGGAGGCCCAATCTCTCAGCGGGGAGCCCGATGGGACGAGCGCCGTGTCCGTCCTTCCTGCTCCGGGGGTCTGACGGAAATTTTGGCGACGAGGATGCTTAGGTTATGCCCCGCCCGGGTCCGTGGTGTGTACGGGGGGACCGGTGGGAGGCCACGGACCCGGGCGGCACAGCGACGCAGAGGGGATGCGTCACCCCGCAACCTAAGGGTCCGAGGTAAGGGCGCCCTGGGAATTCAGTTACAAGTAAGTGTCAAGTCGCCCAACCGGGGTGGGCTCGGCCATCGCCCCCCGCTCGGTCGGATCGAGCGGGTGACGGCTCACCCCGTCACCGCGAGGCCAGAGGACACGACGTCGGTGGCGGGCGCCTGCCGTCCTCTCGATGCTGGTTGCCGCCGGCGTTGCCGCAGCGACCACGACGTGCCTCCCCTGGCTGCTCAGCGGCTGGCCCCCGGCGCATGGCGATCCTGCCGCCGCCGCACCGGGGCCAGGTGGACCAGGGCGTTGTACGTCACGAGCGCGATGGCCAGGTGCATGCACATGAGCACCCCCACTGCCTTGGCCGGCTGGCCCTTGGCCAGGATGTAGAGGTCGGGTAGGAACAACACCACGGTCACCACGACGGCGAGGCGGAAGAAGAGCCATCGTGGATCCGACGAGATGCGGGTGACGACGGGCCAGGCCACACAGGCGATGATGACGCCGATTACGGTCAATTTGGCGTAGTCGTGGAACTGGAAATGCACGTAACCCGTCGTCGAGGGGAACACCGTCGTGCCGATGGCGATCAGAAGGCGGTCGGCGAGGAGGGAGCCGGCCAGGGCGACCACGGTGGCCATCACCAGGCGAAGCATCGAAGGCGGGCGGTGCGTCGGGGCGAAATCGATCTTGGCCAGCCCCAACGAGCGGTCGATGATCGTGGTCTGCGGCACGGGTCTCCTGTCGGGATTCAGGGCGGGGCGCACTTCGGCTCCGCATGGTCATATCAGGTTCTTCCGTCCGGGAGCGGGCTCCGGACGGAGGTGAGCCCGGGTTCGGGGCTTCACCGCTCTCCGCCAGGCTACGCCAAGACCATGACGTCAGAGGAGGCACGGCTTCGCCGTGGCCAAACGGGTGAGGACCGGCAACGTCATGGCGCACGCCTCGTCCGAGGGCGCGCCGACGCCGGCCTTCCTCACCGCCCGGACCAACAGAAGCCGATCCGGTAGGAACCCGCCGGATCCGAGCCTCGGGGTCTTGCCCGGCTACCCCGGTCGCCAGAGTCGGCGCCGACTCAGGCGCAACCCCAGCCCCGTCTACGCTGGCTCGAGAGCGGAGACTGAGGCCGGCACATGGGGAACGGGAGGTGGATGATCGCGGTCCTCGTGGTCGCCCTCGGTGCTCTGGGGCTCGCCGCATGCCAATTGCCCTTCGATGCCACTGGGTATCTCCAAGGGTCGGGGCCGGTGGGATCAGATCTCGATGGTGCCTCGATCACCAATCAGTACCCCGACGGGACGGCTACGACGTACGTGTACTCGGGGTCGGGCACGTCCGTCTCTGCGACCGCTCCACGCGGGGAGAACAGCGATGAGCGAGACGCGTACTGGTTCTCGAACTCGCCCGTGGCCCGGGACGAACAGTCCTGCTCCACCTGGGACGCCAGCCCCGGTCACACCCAGCAGGGCGAGGTGCTGAACGTGACCCAGAACGCCAACGGAGTCGTGCACGGCATCGCGGTGGTGGACAACGTCTTTGGCGGCGCCAAATGGTTCTTCAACATCTATTCGATCACGGGAGACCCGGACAACCCGATCGGCGATATCAAGGAGGGCTACGACCTGTCCTCCGTGGTCGGAGGCGAATCCGGCCCCTATGCGGCTCTGCCGTGGCATGAGTGTGCCCGGACCTTTGAGGGCCGGGTGCAGTTCGTCGTGTGGACCGGCACGAACCCCAAGCCCGCCTACGGGACCCCACGAGCGGGGGGTTCGGTGGCCATTCCACCCGGCTACGGCGGGCCTGGCCGGGCCGGCTGGTTTGTCGGCCACATCGACCCCGGCGAGACGGCCGAGGTGAGCGATCTCACGACCACTGGCCTGGACGCCGATCCCCTTCCCTCCGGTCACCACGACCACGACGTGGCCCGCCCCGCCCCTCGACACTCCCTCCTCACGGACCCTCACGCCGCGGGCGCATCGTCGACCCGGGAGAGAGCCGATCGGCGCTCTCGCCACTAGTCCCCCGACACGACCTTCTCGGCGTTCGCGCCGTTTGGTCCTTCGCTGGGCGCCTTCTCCGGATCGGAGAGTCCCTCCAGGTTGTCGATGCTCACGGCGTTCTTCTCCGACCAGTAGTTCCGTATGCCCTCCGGTCCCTTCCGGGCGGACCACTGGTCCATGGTCGGTCGGTGTCCCTCGAACGACATGAGCGGAACGCCGTAGCCGCACGAGTCCGAGATACGACTCACATCGACCACGATGACCGAACGGACACCCACGCCGGCACCCCCAGGGAAGGCGCAGGCCACGTCGGCAAATTCCGCCATGGCCGTGGTCACGACCCGACCCGTCCCGTGCAAACGGACGATGCGCGGTGGGCCGGCGAAGGCGCAGAACATGACCACGATCCGGCCGTTCTCCCGGAGGTGGGCGATCGTCTCGACACCGCTGCCGGTCTGGTCGAGATACGCAACCGTGCGCTCCCCGAGGACGGCGAACTCTCCCCGATTGCCCTTGGGTGAGCAGTTGATCGACCCGTCGGCCGCCAGGGGGGACGTCGCCACGAAGAACACCGGCTGCGCCACCAGCCACTCGGCCAGCACCGCCTCGATGTGCTCGTAGGTCTTTCCCACCCCATCAGTATCGCGCCCGCCGAGATCGGGGCGGGATAGCGTCGCCGTCGTGCCGTTCGACGCCAAGATCCTCACGGTCTCGGAGTCGGTGAGCCGCGGCCTGCGTGAAGACCGGTCCGGAGAGGAACTGGCCAATGCTCTCGCCCGTCACGGCGTGGCGATCATCGAACGACGGACCGTTCCCGATGGGGTGACGCCGGTGGCCGCGGCGCTGACCGACATGACCGCCCATTTCTCCGGGCTCGTCGTGACGACCGGGGGGACCGGCTTCTCCCCCAGCGACCTCACGCCGGAGGCGACCGGCAGCGTGATCGAACGCCTGGCTCCGGGACTGGCCGAGGCCATGCGTGCCGTCAGTCCGCTCGGGCGGCTCTCACGGGGCCTGGCGGGGACGATGGGCCGGTGTGTGGTCCTCAACGTCCCCGGCTCCCCGAAGGGTGCCGTGGAGTCGATCGAAGCGGTCGTCGATGTCCTGCCTCACGCCCTCGAGCTCCTCGCCGGTGCGACGCCCCATTGACCCATTGATCGGCCGATCACCGCTGAGGTGGGGCGCGATCGTGCTGGTGCCCTGAGTACTCTGGAGTCCATCTCGGTCCCGCGGGATCGTGCGGGTGGGAGAGAGGGCAGCCGTGAGGCACGTGTTCGCAGATGTCGAACGATGGCAGGACACCGGCCGTCGCGTGGCCTGGACGCGCCGTGTCGCCGTGGCCCCGACCGGCTCAGCCGGGCCCGGAGTCGCCATGGCCATGAAGGGGGCGCCCCCGCACGACCTGGCCCCGAGGGCGGAGCGACCGGGACCGCAGGGCGCGATCGGCGCGTTGAGCCGTGACCACAGGATCGACCGGCCACCCATCACGCGCCGCGACATCTCCGAGCCGATCCACCGGGCCGTTTCGTGACGCCGGGCCAGTGGCCGCAGCCGGCCGGCGACGAGTGGCTGGCCGTCGGCCACGGACCGCTCCCCGTCGACGAGGCCTGGCGCTGGGCCGGCCGTCCCGGGTGCGGTGCCATCGTCACCTTCTGCGGCGCCGTCCGCGATCATTCGGCGGGGCGCCCGGGCGTGACCTGCCTGGAGTACGAAGCCTATGAGGAACAGGTCGTGCCGCGTCTGAGCTCCGTTGCCGGTGCGGCCCGAGCACGTTGGCCCGAGGTGGGCCGCCTGGTGCTGCTGCACCGGGTGGGCCCCCTTTCGGTGGGAGAGACCGCCGTCGTGGTCGTGGCGTCGACGCCCCATCGGAGGGAAGCCTTTGCCGCGGCGGAGTTCTGCATCGACACGGTCAAGCAGACCGTTCCCATCTGGAAACGGGAGATCTGGGCCGGCGGATCCGACTGGAGCCTCTGTTCCCATGAGCACGACGGGGCCCTGGCGTCACCTCCGCCCGGCGTGAGGTCGCCCGCCGCGAGCGCCGAGGCATGATCCCGCTCGACGAGGCGCAGCAGTTCGTGTTCGGGCTCTGCACCCCGTTGGCGGGCCGGCCCATGGTGCTCGACGACGCCGTGGGGTGTGTCGCCGCGGGGCCTGTTGTCGCCACGGAGCCGGTGCCGCCCTTCACCAATTCCTCCATGGACGGCTTCGCCGTCAGGGCGCAGGACACTCGCGGCGCACCCGTCCGGCTCGACGTGATCGGTTCGGTCATGGCCGGTCACCTCCTCGATGGGGCGGTCGGTCCGGGGCAGGCGGCCCGCATCATGACCGGAGCCCCGTTGCCGGCGGGGGCAGATGCCGTCTGCATGATCGAGCAGACCGAGGCCGAGCCCGGAGGCGCCGGGGTGACCATCCTGCGTGCACTCGAGCGCGGCGACTTCGTGCGGCAACCCGGCCGCGATGTTGCCATCGGTGACGTCATCGTGCCCGCCGGTTGCGTGCTCACTCCGGCGCACGTCGGGGTGCTGGCCAGCCAGGGACTCACCCGGGTGGTGGTCCATCCGCGGCCGACCGTCGGGGTGCTCTCGACCGGTGACGAGCTCTCCACCGACCCTGGGCCACTCCCCCCGGGGAAGATCCGGGACGCCAACCGGCACACCCTCCTCGCGCTGGCACGCCGGGAAGGATGGGCCTGCGTGGACCTCGGCCTCGTGGGCGACGACGAGTCGGCGCTGGTTGACGTGCTGTCCCGCGGCGGCGCGACCTGTGACGCCGTGGTCACCAGTGGCGGGGTCAGTGTCGGCGATCTCGATCTCGTCCGGACCGTCCTCGAAAAGCTCAGCTCCGGATCGATGCGCTGGATGCAGGTTGCCATCAAGCCGGCCAAGCCCTTTGCCTTCGGCCTTCTGGCGGGGTCGGGTACGCCGGTCTTCGCGCTGCCGGGGAACCCGGTCTCGGCGATGGTGAGCTTCGAGCTCTTCGTGCGGCCATCCCTGCGCCTGCTCGGTGGGCACCGTTCGCCCCTGCGACCCGTGGTGCGCGCCGTCTCCGAAGAGGCGCTGCCGCGACAGCGCGACGGGAAGCTCCACCTCCTCCGGGCCCGGGTCACGGTCGACCCCGAGGGTAGGTGGCGCGTCCGTGCGGGCCGGGGGCAGGAGTCGCACCAGCTCCATGCCATGGCCGAGGCCAACGCCCTCCTCCTCCTCCCCGACGGCGAGGGAGCTCCGGCGGGTGCAGCCGTGGACGTGCTCCTGCTCGAGGCCGATCGGCTGGGGGCCCCGTGACGACGTCGGTGCCCGTGCGTCTCTCCGTGAGACCGCACCGCGGCGCGCCCGGCGGTGCGGCGGAACGGCAGGAGCGGACGATGCCGGGAGAGGGCCCGCTGGTGGACACCTATGGGCGGGTGCACCGCGATCTGCGGATCTCGGTGACCGATCGCTGCAATCTCCGCTGCGTGTACTGCATGCCTGAAGAAGGACTCCCCTTCATGTCGCCGCGGGAGCTCCTGACCTTCGACGAGATGACCCGCGTGGCCCGGGTGGCCCGCGACCTCGGGGTCACCGCGGTGCGGATCACCGGCGGTGAACCTTTGATCCGCAAGGGCCTGCCCGGGTTCATCCACTCTCTGGCGCAGCTCGGCTTCGACGACCTCGCCCTCACGACCAATGGCACCGAGCTGTCCCGGATGGCCGCACCGCTGGCGGCCGCCGGTCTGCGTCGGGTCAACGTGAGCTGTGACTCGCTGCGGACCGAGCGCTTTGCCGGCATCCGCCGGCGCGGCAGCCTGCCGGTCGTCCTTCAGGCAATGCAGGCCGCCGAAGCAGCCGGCCTGCGGCCGCTGAAGGTCAATGTGGTGCTCCTCCGCGGACAGAACGACGAGGAGATCATCGACTTCGCCTCCTTCGCCCGGGAGACTGGACGCATCGTGCGCTTCATCGAATTCATGCCTCTCGACGCACAGGGGAAATGGGACCGGGACCATCTCGTGCCGGGGCGCGAGGTCCTGGCCCGGATCTCAGCCGTCTGGCCGCTCGAGCCGGTCTCCGATCAGGCCGGCTCGGCGCCGGCCGAGCGGTTCCGCTTCGCCGACGGGCGCGGGGAGATCGGCTTGATCTCCAGCGTCACGGAGCCGTTCTGCGGCACGTGCGACCGCCTCCGCCTCACCGCGGACGGCGCGTTGCGCAACTGCCTGTTCTCCGACGACGAACAGACCGTGCGTTCCCTCCTGCGCGGCGGCGGAACCGATGCCGAACTCGCGCTCCTGTTCCGGAAGTCCGTCTGGGCGAAGTTTCCGGGCCACGGCATCAATGAGCCCGGATTTCTCAGCCCGGCCCGGTCCATGTCCATGATCGGAGGCTAGCGATGGCTTCCGTGCGGCTCTTCGGTCCGGCCCGCGTGGCGGCCGGCACATCCAGCGTGACCCTGCCGGGGCAGAGCGTGTCCGACGTCATCGCAGCGGCTACGCAGCGGTTCGGTGAGGAATTCGCGCAGGTCGTGGCCGTTTCCCAGGTGTGGCTGAACGGGGAAGCGGCCGGACGCGACGCGCGCGTCACCGATGCCGACGAGGTCGCCGTTATCCCGCCGGTCTCCGGAGGATGAACGCGGAAACGACGGACCTGACGCACCTTGACGAGCAGGGTCGCGCCCGCATGGTGAACGTCACCGCCAAGCCCGCGACACGGCGGGTCGCCATCGCCCGTTGCGCGGTGGCGACCACGGCCGACGCCCCACACCTGCTTCTCCACGCCGAGGGGGGTGTCGACGTGGTCGAGGCCGCCCGCATTGCGGGCGTCCAGGCCGCCAAGCAGACGTCGACGCTCATTCCCCTGTGCCATCCCATCAGAATCGACCGTGTGGCAGTCGAGGTCACCGTGGCACCTCACCGGATCGTGGTGAGCGCCACGACGGAGATCGTCGAGCGGACCGGGGTGGAGATGGAGGCCCTGACCGCGTGCGCCGTGGCCGCGCTCACGTTGGTCACAGCACTCAAGAGCGTGGACCCTGCGGTCGCGATCGAGGAATTGACCCTCTGGCACAAGTCCGGCGGGAGGTCCGGGATCTGGGAACGCGGCGGACCCGAGGGTCGGATGCGTCACCGCGACCGGCCGGCGGACGACCCCGCGGAGGCCCCCCGGACCGGACCGACGTCACCATGAGAGGGCATCAGGAAGGCGGTCGCGCCGCCCACGTGGCACCGGTCGACCTGGCGCGACGGGCCCGGAGATCTCCGGGGAGAAGCGACATGACGAGACGGGCAGTGGCCCGGCTCAGGACAGGATCTCCACCTGGTCTCCGAGTCCGATCGAACCCGGCGCGATCACGGTCATGTAGATGCCCAGATGATTGGCGTGGATGCCGTCCAACGCCTTGAACAGACCGGGCTGAGACTCGAGGCCGGGCTGGCCGCGTAACGGCATGGCGCACCGGACCGTGGGCTGCAGTGCCTCCAGCCCAGCAGAGCCGATCCGCAATTGCGAACCGCACCAGGCATCCTCCCCGAAAGAGGACAGTCCCGGCCCGTCCACCACCAGGTTGGGACGAAATCGCCGCACATCCCAATTCAAGTCGGGGCGTTCCGTTCCACTCCCCCGCAACGTCTGTCGGCTCACCAGATGCACCGGCGCCAGATCGAGAAACGATCCGGGTGCTGCGGGAATGTCGAACAGCTCCGCCTCATCATTGGGAGGATCCAAGGTCATCTCGAAGGCCAGCTGCTCCTCGGGATCTACCTCACGCAACTGGACCTCTCGCCCCATCCAATTCGACAGCACCGTATCGAGATCATCGGCGTCATACGCTCGCTGCGTGCCGTCGGGCAGGGTGATCCCAACATCGTCGGCCAGAGCGAACAAGAGCTTCGACCAACGCTTCGCGCTCATGAGCTTCCCGGTCGTGCGGTCGATCAGCGCCCGGCACCGGTCTCCTTCGGCGCCCCGAAGCTGCAGGTTCAGGGAGTCGACTCCGAGTCCCTGCATCGATTTCACCGGATAGCGATACAACTCGGCGATCGTGCCGAGGCTGATCGTCGTGTCATGTGTCACCGTGGCCTGAGCTCCTTCGCGCTCCTGCATACACCTGTCGTCGCCGCGCCGGCATGCGTTCCGTGCTCACACCCCAGGACGAGCGCTACCTCGCCCACGGTACCATCGGCACCAGGTCGGTCGACCCCACATCGCCCGCCACCGCGAAGGGAGGCACCATGTGGGCACGGGCAGTCATCGGGATCGTGCTCGCCGCGGTCGGCACCGTCTTCCTCCTTCAGGGAACGAACGTCCTCCATGGCTCGGGCATGAGCGGCGAGGGCACATGGGCCATCGTCGGTGCGGTGCTGATCGTGGTCGGACTGGCCCTTCTGGCCTTCGCCGTTCGATCACGACGGGGTCGTTCGACCGACGCGGGGTGACCGAGGAAGCGCATGCGGGAGGTCGCCGTCACCGCAGGCCGGAACGTCGCGCCCTCAAGGAACCCGGTCACGCTCCATTTCCGGCGTCTCCTCGGCGAGCCACGCGGGAGCGTGACGAGCAGCCCACTCCTCGCTGACCCAGCCCTTGATCATCGACCGAAGGGAGTCACGATGGGTCAGGGCGAAGAGGATGTGACCGATGACCACGATGAAGATGGCGAAGGCCAGGACGTCGTGGACGAACGTCGCGCCGGTACGCCAGCTCACCGGGAAGAAGCCGAACCATTTCAACATGAGGCCAGTGGCCAACATGACCACGATGCAGCCGCCGATGAAGATCGCATTGAGCTTCTGGCCAGGATTGAATTTGTCGACGACGCGGGGTGCCCTGCGTCCCATCGACTTGAGCCAGAGGACTTCGTCCCTCGACCACAGGTTGATCCGCCCGACGTCACGACGCATCCGCGCCCCCCAGGGACCGAGCAAGGAGATGAGTATCGGCAACGGCAGCACGACACCCGTCCACAAGTGGATGTCGGCGACGAGCGCCCGTCGGCCGACGACGACCGATATCGAGGTGAAATACAGCGGTAAGGCGGTCAGCATGAGAATGCCGAACAAAACGGCATTGGCCCAGTGGGCGGCCCGCTGCACCCGATCGAACCGTACGATCCGCAGAGCGGGCCGAGGGACAGCTTCCGTCGGTGTGCTCACGTCGCCCCCCGCTCCAACGCTGGGTCTGTCGGCCCGGTCGAGCCGTCGCGCCACCCATTGACGGGATACCCGTTCTGCTCCCAAAAGCCCGGGATGACCCGGTTCACCACATGGATGGCCGACAGCCACTTGAGCGACTTGTAGCCGAACATTGGTCCGACATAGAGCCGCACCGGTCCCCCATGCTCGGTGGTGACGGGAGCCCCCAACATCCGATAGGCCACGATGACATCGGAGAGCCGAGCCTGATCCAGGGTGAGGCTCTCGGTGTCCACCCCATCGTACGAGGCAAAACTCAGAGCAACGGCACCATCCTTGACGCCGACCGTGTCCAGAACGTGGGACAGTTTGACGCCCTCCCAATGGACATCGGGGACCCTCCATCCGGTCACACACTGAAACTCCTGAACCAGCTTGGTTCGGGGCATCGCCTCGAGATCGGCCAACGTGAAGACCTGGGGACGGTCCACGAGCCCATTGACCTCCAAGCGATAGTCGGACGGTGGGATGAGGGGAAACGTGTCGCTCACGGAGTAGATCCGGAACCGATCCCCTCCGGGAAGCAATCCACCGAGCCCGGACCCGATGGCGTCGCCGATGACGCTCTGGACCTTTGCGCCAAAGAGGATCCCGGCCGCGCCCAGCGCCACCACGCCGAGGAACACCCGGCGACCGACGGCAATCGGCGCCCCGGGCTTCTCATCCGACTGCCGTGTCGGTCGCGGAGGCACCTCTTGAGCCTACGGACCGTACGAGCCCGATGGATGTCAACCGAGTGACCAGGAGATTCCGCCACCTCGCCGCGCCCGTGCGGGCGGGCCTGCTCGAACACCCAGAGCCCCGGACGATGGTCCTACCACCCAGGAACTGCGGTCACCTCCACGCTCGATTCCCGCAGGTCATCGACCCTCCGCGTGTTGTCCACAAGGCTCCCCGACCCAGCCGCCGGGCGGACCATCACGAGCGCGTCGACGCCGTCGACGCCGACGCACCCGAACGCTCCGGGCCTCTGGCCGCGTCCGGTGTCCCGCACCTGCTCCCAGCCGTAGGATCACCGGATTGAGGGAGGAACCACCACAATGACCGAGTACCAACCGACGGACGAGGTACGGCGCATCCGGGCCCGGATCGACCACCCGATAATCGACAGCGACGGACACCTGATCGAATTCCTACCCCTCGTTCGAGACCTGCTGGTCGACCTGGCCGGCGGATCGGTGGCGCAGGGCTTCGACGCCCTCGTGCACAGTGGCCAGACCCTCCAGCAGGTGAGCGACGAGGTGCGCAAGCAGCACGGCATCATCCAGTCCCCCTGGTGGGGCATTCCCACTCGCAATACCCTCGACAGGGCCACCGCCATGCTCCCTCGCCTGCTCTACGAACGCCTCGATGAACTCGGCCTCGACGTCGCCGTTCTGTACCCCACCTACGGCCTCATCCCTATCCACATCGCCGATGCCGAGCTGCGCCAGGCCATGGCTGCCGCGTTCAACCTCTACCTGGCCGAGCAATACGCTCCATATGCCGACCGCCTGATCCCCGTGGCGTGCATCCCCACCTTCACGCCCGAAGAGGCGCTGGGCGAGCTCGAGCACGCCGTGGTGGAACTCGGCCTTCGGGCGGTCATGATGGGGGGCGCCATCCCGCGCCCGATTCCCGAAGGAGGTCCCGGGGCGATCTGGATGGATGGGCTCGGCCACGGTTCGCTGTACGATTACGACCCACTGTGGCGGCGGTGCACCGAATTGGGGGTCTCCCCGACATTCCACTCGACCGGCTCGGGATGGGGCTCCCGCACGTCGACGAGCAACTTCGTCTACAACCACATCGGCAACTTCGCCGCCGCCGGCGAACTGACCGCTCGGTCGCTTCTCATGGGCGGGGTGCCACTGCGATTCCCCGAACTCCGCTTCGCCTTCCAGGAGGGCGGCACCGCCTGGGCCTGCAACCTCTACAGCGACGTGATCGGGCACTGGGAGAAGCGCAATGTCGAGGCCGTGAGGCGCTACGACCCCGCCGAACTCGACCGCGGGATGCTCAGGTCGCTCTTCGAGCGCTACGCCGAGGGTCCGGTCCGGGAACGCCGGAACCGGCTCGGCGAGGGCCTCGGCCTGCTGTCCGAGCCGATGATCGAAGGGGCAAGCATCGACGACTTCGCCGAATCCCTGATCCGGTCACCCGAGGACATCAGGGACGTCTTCAACAGCCAGTACTTCTTCGGCTGCGAGGCCGACGACCCCATGGCTGCCGTGGCCTTCGATGCCCGCCTCAATCCGCTCGGCGCCCGCATTTCCGCCCTGTTTGCCAGCGATATCGGCCACTGGGACGTCCCAGATTTCCGGCGGGTGCTCGAGGAGGCATGGGAACTGGTCGAGCACGGGCTCCTCGACCCCGACGGTTTCCGCCACTTCACCTTCGTCAATCCGGTGCGTATCTGGGCGGGCACGAACCCCGGGTTCTTCAAGGGGACGGTCGTCGAGAAAGCGGTAACGGACGAACTGAACCGGCTCTGAAGAACCTTGCCGCTGCGCCGACGGCACGATCGCGCCCGGTCCGTCGTCGAACCGTCTCGGACGTCCACCTCTGCGGGGTTCAGCCTGGGAACGGGGCTCCGCGACGGCACGTCGCCCTCGACTGAAATCCCGATTCACCCGGTGCTTGGCCATCCGGAACCCGTGACGGGCCCCATATCGAGGGGGCTTGTGCGCCAGGGTCGGCCCAAGGTTTACGCCCTACGCTTGACCGTAGGAGGCAAACTCATGATCGAGTCCGTTGTTGCGAAATGGCACGCTCATCTGCGAGGGGAACTGCCCGGCGGGCTCGATGCGCTACTGGACGATGACGTTGTCTTCTACTCCCCGATCGTGTTTACGCCTCAGAGGGGCAAGAAGATGACCGCCCTCTATCTGGCCGCAGCCGCCCAGACCTTTCCCGGTGACCGGGCGACTTCGAGTTCGAAAAGCACAGCGGATTCAGCCAGGAGCTTTCATTACACCAAGTCTGCGCTGAGCGAGGACGTCGCCTTCTTGGAGTTCGAGACCACCATGGAGGGCAAGTACGTCAACGGCGTCGACATCATCCGCTGCAACGATGAGGGCCGTATTGTTGAATTCCGAGTCATGATTCGTCCGCTGCAAGCCGTCAATCTCGTGCATCAGCAGATGGCTGCCATGCTCGATGCGATGACACACGTCGATCTGTAGCCCGATGTGGTGGCACTACTCCCGCCTGCCGCCGAGGCAACGCCGAAACGCGGTATACCGCCCGACTCGCCAGCTCGCTCTCGGTGCCCGATGAGGCCTTGATCCATGGCACAGGAGCCGTATGGCCCCATGAAGGCCCAGGGCGGAGGACTCGTCTCCCGGAGTGGACCGCTCCTGTGGCCTCCGTCCTCCTGATGCCTCGGTAAACGTGAGCACATCGGTGATCGCGCGCTGGGTCTGGGTCGTGATGATGATCGGCATCGGCATCGAGTCCGCACTCGGTGTGGCCTGCTTAGTGCTCGTCCCGGTCGGGCGACCTGATCAGTGGCTGCCTCCGCAGAGCCGGGGGGTGTACGTCGCCCACGCTGTTCTCGGGGGGCTGATGGCGATCGGGGCTCTGGCCGTCCTCCTCAAGGTGCTTGATGGACCGAGAGTTGTGCGCCTCGGCGCGCAGATCGGCCTGGTCGGGCTCTTGCTTGGCGCTGTCGGCGGGATGCTGACCGTCTCGCACCCTTGGAGGCTCGCGGGCATGGGATTGATGTTCGCGGGTGCCCTTCTTGCCTTCTTCGGATATCTCATTCCCCTCGCGGATGTCCCGGTGGAGGAGCCGCAGGATGACCTCTCAGGACCCAAGCCCGCTCGACCATCCGCTCCCGAAGTTCAGTAGGTGACCAGCGTGACGCGCGAGCCGGTCCAGTCGCATCAGGGAACCTCTGCCTGTTCGGCCTCGGCACGCGTGTCGGCAGCGTCCTCGGCGAGAAACCAGCCTTGGCCGATGAGCTCGTCGAGCCGGCGGCTGAAACGCTCGACGTAGTCGAAGTGGCTCTTGTAGAGACGCCCCACCACTGCCTTGGGCAAGGGTCTTTCGATTCCCACGACGCCGAAGGCGGGCGTCCCGTCCTCCGTCACCCCCGGGTTGGACAGGTACTGCAACCTGGGCACGTCGAGCTGGACACAGCGGACGCCTCCCCGGGTGTTGCCCTGCTCGTCCTTGGCGAACAGCCCGTCCGGGCGGACCTCGATCCGGTCCGCCCGGGGAGGAGTGACGTCATCGGCCACCCACTGCACGAGGTGGTCCAGTGCCATGCTGAACAGCTCCCCGTGAGGCAGGCTGTTCATCTGCGCGTCCTCCGGGACGCGGCCTGCGGTTCCAAGGGGATCGTTCTGCCATGTCGCGGCCTGGTTGTAGGGCGGGTATCTCGTGCCCATGTGGGCAATGCCGGCGAGCTCGTAGAGCCGATAGCGGTCAGCCGGCTCGTCGGTGTCGGGACGACGGTACGTGCGGCCCTCGCGCCCAGGACGGTTGGGGTTGGAGATGTCACCATCGCTCAGCACCTGAATGATCGGTACGTCGCAAGGGCCGAGAGTGACCGAAGCGAAGCCGGCTGGGGACAGTCCAGTCGACCCCGTGGGGAACAAACCGTGGTAGACGGCCGAGCCGTCGGCGAGCCGATAGGCGTCGTGGCCGTTGAGGATGTAGTCGATCACGACCCCCCCGGTCTGTGAGTGGCCGGTCAAGATGACATCGCGGACGCCCGGGAAGGGGCCCTCCCCTTGGCCGAGTGCCGCCCCCACCTGAGCGAGGATCGGCGTGGACAGCACGTTGAGCCGACGCATCTGCTCCATCCTCGCCTGCATGGCCGAGGGGTCGCGGGGGAGGCTGGGACCGAAGCCGTCTCCCTCCTGCGGCGGGGCGTCGGACCAGATGTCCAGCGAGGCGTACCTCTCGTCGTTGAAGGGCTTCACGAAGGCGTCGAGCGGGGCCTTCTGCGAACAAACGCAGGCCCACGCGTGCCCCGAGCGCATGATGTAGGGAGCGGTGTAGATGAAGATCGGTGCCGCGCTCGCCGCGTGTAGGGGTTCGACGACGACCGTCCCGCTGAAGCGCGACGTGTCTCGGGGCCGGCGCACGAACACGGAGGTCGTGTACGGATGGCCGTCCGCCTCACCCGTGGCGAACCACTCCTCCTCGAGATAGCCGAACTGGTCGGTGCTGCTCCGGTAGCCACCGCTCGGAACGAACGGCTCCCCTCTGGACGGAGCCGGGGTCAGGCTCGCAGGATTGACGGTCATTGCTCTCCTTTGCCTCGTGTCCTGGAAGGTTGATGTCCTCCCGACCTCACCCTCGATTGCATGGAGACATCGACGTTGGTCGGCGGATCATGGACCTGGTTGGCTCCAGCGGTCCGGGGGCAGAACTCCCCCTCACCGGGTGGCCGACGTGTTGGCGTACACGACGTTCTTGGTCGCCGCGTCGTAATGCACCATGTAGACGGGACCGAGCGCATACGGGCGGCCGGGCCCGAAGGAGACGGGGGCGTTGGCCCCGGGCAACACCAGGTTCTTGAGCAGGTACCCGGCGTGGACGAAGCTCGAGACGGTCAGGTCCTTGCCGGCCGCCTTGGCGATGTCGGTGAACAGCGCCATGTCCGAGCAGGCGATCTCCACGCTCAGCCAGGTCTCCTCGGAATCGGGCACCGCGGCGCCGTACGCCCGGATCCCGTCCGAGGGATAGGCCTTCTTGATGATGTGGACGCACTGCTGGGTCCCGGCGTTGTCCCAGGTGACGGCGGGCGGGGTGAGTGGGCTCGAGGTCACCACGTTCGAGAGGTTGGCCGTGCTGTCGTCACTGCCCACGGCCCCGGTGAAGTCATCCTCGCTGGTCGCCACCCACGGAGGGTTGTAGGTGCTCTGGATGGCCGAGAGGCCCTCGGGCCAGATGGCCGAGCCGTCGCCGACGGCGACGACCTCGTTCACCCCGTCGTCCTCGAAGCGTTGCACGATCGGCCCGAACTGGGTGTTCTCCGCAACGGTGTCTCCTTGGGGCGCCGAGTCCACCGCCGAGATCACGACAGGGACGTGGAGTTTGGCGAGCGCCGACTGCACGAGAGGGATCTCGGACTCATCCTCGGGGTCGCCGCCAAAGAGGGCCACCTTCTTGTGCTTGAAGACCCCCTGCTTGTCGTAGACGCTCAACTGCAGGGGGTCATAGGCCGAGTTCGGCGGCGTGGTGGTGAAGTCCTGGGCCACGCCCGAGGACGTGCCCGCGGCGTAGATCGAGCCGACGACGGGCGTGTCGTGTTCGAGGTAGCAGGTGGCCTCCAGCGGCCCGACGACTGCAAAGACGGTGTCGTCCTCGGTCAGCTGGGTGCACGCGGTGGCCGCGGCCGTCGTTCCCGACGGGTCCACTGGCACGAGGTACGGGACGATCTTGCGGCCGTTGATGCCCCCGTGCGCATTGATGTGGTCGATGATGGCGTCGAAGGCGTCGGGGACGCTGCCCCAACTCATGTTCACCCCAAGGGCCCTGATCGCCGCCAAGTCGACGTAGGGGATGCCGACGCGGATGGTCGTCGCCGTGACTCCCGGGGTACCGCTCGGGGCCGCCGACGCCGGGCTGACGGCGCTGGCGCACGTCAGGGCGACGATCAGCGCCCCGGCGCCGACCAGGTTGCGTTTTGCCATGATGAACTCCCCCCAGCTCGCCGGAGCACGATGTCGGCGGGCGATCACGCTCCGAGGACGAGAGGCCCAGCGGAGCTGCGAGCACACGCTCTCGTGCCGAGCTCGTTGCCCTGCGAACTTTGGCACAGGTGCCCCGGAGATGCTCGTCGGGGCAGAGCCGACCGGTCCGGCCAAACATGTGAAGGGGATCACCAGCGCGGGCCCTTCAGCCCTGCACTTGTACAGGGAGATCGGTCACCCGCCCTCGGCGCGGCTTCGAACGGGCGGCCATGCTCGCCCTGGAACTCCTCGCGGCGTGAAGCGACAAGGCGACCGCCCAACTCCGCCGGTGCTTAGGCGGAGCTTGGTGCGAGGACATCCTCAATCTCGAAGCCGACCCGATCAATGTGGGGTTGCAGCCCTGCGAGATCAAAGCCATACAGCTCGGCGGCATTCTCCAATAGGACCTTGTTGGCGCCCTCTGCGGTCACGCTAGCGTTCCCGCCGAGTGAGACGACCTTTTCAAAGGTGCGCGGCACGATGGACTCGAAGTGGGGGTAGTCCACCCCGAACATGGCGGCGTCAGCACCGATGTGGAATCCGGGAAGCGGATCCTGGTGGGCGTCCTTGCCCACGAGCTGGTCGATCGGGACCTGACGCGCGTCGAAGGGGGACACGCCGACGAAGCAGCCCCACATAGTCGCTCGCCTGCTTGGCAACCGTACGCTCGCGCTGCATGAACCGGGCGAACGCCATCCCTTCGTCGGCCATGCCGGACCGAGCGTCGCTGAGGCGGTGGCGGCGCCCGCGCATCTAGGATCAGCGTGATTGCACTCGGGTGGGGAGGTCAAGATCGCATGTCAGAGGGCAGCGACGATGAAGCACACGAGTGGAGTGCCGCTTTTGCGACGGCGTCGAGCGACGGGATGGGGGCCTACGAAGAGGCCCTCGTCGGGCCCGTGTTCACGCCTTGGGGTGAGTATCTTCTCGATGCTCTGACCGTCTCCCCGGGAGAGCGTCTGCTCGACCTAGCCACGGGGCCTGGCACCGTCGCGCGGCTGGCCTCTGCTCGATTAGGCCCAGCCGGTCACGTGTTGGCGACCTCAGTCCTGCGATGCTCGCGATTGCCGAGGCGAAGGGGGCTCTGACGGACGGATCCCCGATCGAATACCGTCTGAGCCCTGCCGTGCCCCTCACCGCTCCAGGGGCCTCGTTCGACGTGGCCTGTTGCCAGCAGGGGCTCCAGTTCTTTCCGGACCGCCACGGCGCCTTAGCGGAGATCCGCCGGGCGCTACGCCCCCGTGGCCGAATGGGTCTGGCCGTATGGTCCAGCGTCGAGACCTGCCCTCCATTCGCCGCCCTCAGGGACGCCATCGGTGAGGTCATGGGCCGCGACGCGGCAGAACGCTATGCGCAGGGACCGTGGGGCCTGCATGCACCACGGGCCTTGGCGGACATGGTGACGGCCGCACGGTTTGGCGAGGTATTCGTAGACGAGATCGTTCGCCCGGTTCGTTTTGAGGGCGGCGCCGCACAACTCGACCGCAGCTTGGCCGCTTCAGGGTTAGCAGCCGAAATATGCGGGCTCAGCAGCGATATGCGGACTGCCCTGGCTTCCGCTGTCGCCGACAAGCTGCGGGACCTGACCGATCGCAGCGGAGCCATTAGCTCGTACCTGACATCGCAAATCGTCTTGGCCGTCGCCCTCTGAGCCGATTCGTTGCGCCGATCGGGTCTGGCAGCGATCGGCGCCCACATCACCGGCCATGTGAGGCACGCGAAACCTCAGTCATCCAACATTTCGTGTATTCGACGGCGTCTGAACCCATCAGGTTTGGGATCGGTCGGTGTTCAGCAGCGGCCCTCTTGAGTCTGAGCGGTCAAGATGTTGAGCCTCATCGAGATCGACAGCTCGGCAATTAAGGGCCGGGGAACACAGCTCGCAGCTGCTCAAGCAGAGCGACTTCGCCTACGACCGAGGTTGGGGTGTGGTCAGGATCGAGCCGGCCATAGACCAGGCGGATCAACGACTCCGCCGGCATCGAGAGATCCGACTCGCCGTCACGATCCGCTGAGGAGAATCCAACCTGACTCGGTTCGATGGTCGCTACGAACCAGCGTTCCGGTTGGGTCGTACGCGTCACGATTGTGCGTGGATCGCCATCGGGGCGGGACGTGAACCTGGCGATGAGCTCGAGATTGTCCACCACTATGTCCGTTCCGTCGGCGGCCAAGGCGACGGTCGGGTCCAGCGTCACGGCGATGTCCCATTCGTGGATGAGGTGCTCGTTCAGTCGCATCCCAAGAAAGGCATCCCAGTCCAGCTCAAGCGGTCCCATAGCGGCCTTGAACCGCGCCCGGTCATCCGGATGGGTTGCCTCAAGGGCGGACATCAACTCGGCATCGACGACCATCGCATCATTGGATTTTACCCGTGGCGACTTCGCGTTCCATTCGTCCCAGACCCGCTGGTTGAAGTCATCAGGCGGCTCGATATTGTCGAGCGAAGCTTGAAGTCGTCGGAGGGTGATCACCGCCCCCGATCCGAGATGCGACATCACATCGGCGATAGTCCACTCCTTCGGGTAGGCCCGTCGGACGATATCTGTGTCATCGAGCGGATGCACAAGATCGGCGAGCCGGTCGGCTGAGGAACGGAGGGCATGGATAGCATCGGGCATGCGCTTGACCCTACCGGTGATCAATCGCGATACCGTCACGGGGATAACGGCGCACGCAGGTAGCCCAAACGCTGCCGGGTCAGAGGCGCGCTGCCAACGACAGCCGGAGATTTCAACTCGCCTCCATACCGCCCAAAGGCACTGGAGGATAGATCCCAAGCACAAGGCTCGGGGTCGGCAAAGGACGTCGGTGAGGTTTAGACATCGTGGCCAGCGGAACTCTGAACAAAACGACCTTGGATACCCTGACGTGGTTCGAAGACGCCGGGTCCCTTCAGAGGGTGGCCGACCTGCTGATCGCCCGTCTTGCCGACCGTCTGCAGTCAGAGAACGGCTATCTCTGGGACGGCCTCTGCGAAATCGGACACAACGCTCGGTATCACGCCGACACCGACGGTGCCGTGGTGGCTGCACAGGCCGAACCGCCAAGCGCCGTCACCAGGGACTAGGTACTTGCCATAGTTGACCTCGCCTGCAACGGCACGATCAGGACACCGTCGCTGTGGCACGACCGTCGCCCAACGGGGCAGGGGAATCCCTGAGTGTCGCGCTACCGTGTTCCGACGCGCAATGTGAGCAAGATGATCGGCTTTCTGTCGTTCGGATAGGGGAACTCGTAGGTGGAGCAGTCCGTTGCTTCTGTCGAGTTGTCGGATGGCACATCAGTGGCCTACGCAACGGCTGGCACGGGGCCGCCCCTGCTCTTTGTGGGCGGTTGGTTGAGCCATCTCGAGCTGAGCTGGGCGCTTCTCGCAGAACGCTCGTTTCTCGAGGCACTTGCCCGCGGGAGAACCCTGGTGCGCTACGACCGACCCGGTTGTGGGTTGTCGGATCGCTCGAGAGATGCCGAATGGTCGCTTGCACTGGAACGAGACACTCTTGACACAGTCATGTCGGCAATCGGTGGTTCCACGTTTGACCTTTTGGGTAGCTCGCTTGGTGCGCCGATAGCGATCGACTGGGCGGCACGACACCCTGAGACTGTGGAACGAATGGTCCTCTATGGAGGCTGGGCGCGAGGCGAAGACGTCGCCGCTCCGCAAGTGCGTGAGCACGTCGTAGGACTCATTCGCAGCCACTGGGGTCTGGGATCGGAGGTCTTGACCGAGATCTTCGCTCCGGAGGCATCCACCGGAACGCGCGCCGTTCTTGCTGATTATCAACGCCAAGCGTCGTCGGCGGAGATGGCAGCTCAGCTCCTTCTCGCCTGCTACGAGGTCGACGTGATCGATCGCCTCAACGATGTCGCCGCTCCAACGCTGGTGCTTCACCGCCAGGCGGACCGTGCCGCTCCTCTGGAGCAGAGCCAGCTGATTGCATCGCGCATCAAAGGTGCTCGCCTGGTCGAGCTCCCCGGACGATCGCATCTTCCATATATCGGTGATGTGGATACTTTGGTCAGCGAGATCCGCCGCTTCCTTGGCCTTCCCTTGCTCCGCAAGACCGTCGCTCCCACCCTCACCAAGAGACAGCAAGAAGTGGCGGACCTCGTCAGCCATGGCCTGACGAATCGAGAGATCGCGCAACAACTCGGGATCGATGAGCGGTCCGCCGAAGGGCATGTCGAGCGGATCCGGAACAAGCTCGGGATTCGTTCCCGTGCGCAGATCGCCACGTGGTGGGTGGCAACGAATGCCCCACACTGAGGTAGTTCTACGCCTGACATCTGGCCACGGCACCTCCACAATGGAGACATGACCAGCCGCAATCACTCCCTTGGGCTGCCAAGGTGGAATTCTGGCCCGGGGAACTCGGTGAGGTCCCTGTCAAAGCAGGGTGACACGCCATCCTCCGAAGTGGTCGTCTCGCGTGGGAGGAGGCGAGATGGCGGGCGCTGTCTATGAGGCCACCTGGGGCCGCGTATTTGCTCACGTCTACGATGCGGCCTTCGTCCTCGCGGAGCGTCGAGGGCTCCGCGACGTGCGCAAGGACCTCGTGGGCCAGTCGAAGGGGCGCGTCGTCGAACTCGGCGCTGGGACGGGACTGAATCTGGATCACTACCCTCATGACGTCTCAGAACTTCTTCTAACCGAACCCGATCCGCACATGGCGTCCAAGCTTCGGAAGCGGGCAGCCTTCCTGTCACCCAACGCCAGGGTCATCGAGGCTCCCGCTGAGGAACTTCCGTTTGTAGACGACAGCGTCGACACCGTTGTTTCGACGCTGGTCTTGTGCACGGCTCAGAATCCCCACCAGGCACTCGCCGAGGTTGCGAGGATCCTCCGTCCGGGCGGTTCGCTCCTCTTTGCCGAGCACGTCCGATCCGCGTCGCCCCGGGCTGCCCGGTGGCAAGACAGGCTCAACATCCCTTGGAGCTGGTACGCATGTGGCTGCCAATGCAACCGAGACACCATCTCTGCGCTACGGGCGACCTCTTTTCACGTCAACGAGGTCAGATACGACCGTCTTCGCTGGATCAGTCCGGTCGTCCGACCACTGGCCGTGGGTTCGGCCTCACCCATCGTCGAACCAGAGAGGAGCCTCAAGTGAGCCCATCCGGATCCGAACTCAGCATCCAGGAGTACGCTTGCACGATCTGCGCGGGTCGGGTGCGACGTGGGCCGCGGTTGCAGGTGCCACGCTCCCCGAACTCATGCACCGCCTCGGGCACCGCACGCACACGGCGGCGCTGCGTTACCAGCACGCCACGGACGCCCGGAACCGAGAGGTTGCGGACCGTCTTGGCGCCCTGCTTTACGCTGGGACCACGGGCGCTCTATAGGGACCCAGGGGTGCTCGTGGCCAGATGGAATATGTAGGCGATTTCGATTGCGTAGTTGTCTACGTCGAGGCCCGGATTGTGTGTCAAGCGGCGCGGCACGGCATCGATGACTGCCCTGATGGCCACTGCCATCACCCGCGGGTCGAAGTCGTGGCGGAGTTTGCCCTGGGATTGGTAGCGCGCAAGGTGCTGCTCGAGCACATGCTCGGCGACGTCGATGTCCGTGTTGATGTGCTCCAGGCCGTCGGCGATGATGCCGCGTCTGATTTCGACGAGCGCCACCATGTAGTTGCGGTGATCTCGCATGAAGGCGAGATTGGATTCGATGTAGGTCCGCAAGAATCCTGATCCGGTCGACATCTCGGCGATGATGCGAGGCTGCATGTAGGCCAGACCTCGTTCGACAATCTCGGACACCACCTCCTTGATCAGGTCGTCCTTGCCGGCAAAGTGGTAGCCGATCAGGCCCTTGCTGATCCCGATGCGCTGGCCGATGCGAGACAGGGACGCCCGAGCGAAACCGACCTCGGCGATGGTGTCGATCGCCGCCTCGATGATCTGGGTGCGCCGAGCGGTCTCGATAAACGAGCGCTGCCTCTGCGTCCCCGCCACATTGCCTGAACTCATGTATAGAGATTAGTACGATCGTTCAGGAACCTGCTACCGTTCTCGACGGTGCGCCCCTCACGCTGGCCCTCATTGACCCCGCAAAGGAGAGGTGAGCGAGTGACGACGGTGTACCCGTGCGGTGAGGACCCGGTTACTCGGCTGCGCACGCCGCATCGGGATGTGGCAAGAGATGACCTGCTCACAACCGAATGGCTCATAAAGAAAGGGGAAGAACGATGAACGACGATGTCGAAAGATCCGATGCTGTCACGGCAACCACGGAGAGTGGGGCCTCGCCGGGGATGGATGCCAAGGTTGGAGCGACCATCCAACTGTGGCGGGCCCCGAATCGAATCTGGCCCGCGTTTCCGACCCTGATTGTGGCCCGGGCCGCATCCCGGCTCGGCCGGGGCCGCGGCCAACGCCAGAACTCTGAAATCGGTGAGGGTGGTGTCGTCAGCGTCTTCCTCGACGGTTCCGGTGTAGGCGTGATCTCTCCCAACGAGATCAAGGTGTACCAGGTGTCACCTGGTGACCATTCCTTGGGTCTGCACTTCCTCGGGGGCATGCGGCGATCGAAACAACTCTCTGTTGCTCTAGCCGAAGGCGAGAACAAGCAGTTCGTCTGTTTGCTGAATGCATTCGCGTGGCCCTCCATCCGGCCCGCCACTCCCGAGGATGTCGCTGCGATAGAAGGGTGACAGTCTCCGCCTGTAGACGTCACGAAAACGAGCCTGAGGACGACTACAGGTGCCGCACAGTGCCAGCGGTCATCGCTCGGTATGGGAACACTGGCTGACAGTCCCATGGTGCTGGTCAGGCGCTCCCCAGCCTGATGCGTTATGGGGCGGAGTCGTCAGAATGGCCTGCACGAGGAGGCTGGCCGTCCAGTGACGAAGGCCATCACGTCCTTGGGCCGCACCTCGAGCGGGTCCTTCTTCACCACGCAGAAGAAGACGTTCAGGTCGTGGGCGTAGGCCCGGACCGTGTTCGAACGGGCCCGGCCGACGACAAACTCCAAGAACTCGTCGATCAGCTGGTGGCCGATCCGATAGACGCGTTCACCGTCGGTACGGACGTGACACTCGAATGACGGACTCCACTTCACAACACACCTCCTGGTCGGGTTTGCACCCAAGGAGGTTCCCCTGGATGCTTATCCCAGGAGGTGGATCACATGTATGACCGGCGTACGGGGACACCTTGCCTCCGCTCGGCACCAACGTCGGATCAGAGCCGTATCGTGCTTACATGATTGTTCCCGTAGGCCGGGTCCAGCTGCTTGCGCTCTTCGGTGAACCCGAGCTTGGCCAGCACGCGCCGTGAAGCGGTGTTCCACTCCCAGACAGTGGCCCACAGACGTTCGTAGCCAGACGATCTTGCCCAGTCGATTACGGCCAACGAGGCCTCGGTGGCGTACCCCTGGCGCCAGACTCGACGCAGGAGCTCGAAAGCCAGTTCGGGTTCTCCATCTGATCCTCGTCCACTATTGATCAGCCCGCAGTAGCCGATCACATCACGATCGACCTTCCGCTCGAGCGCCAGCAACCCGATAGGCGATGGCCGGTCCACGCGGATCCACTCCTCCAAATCTGCAACCGTGGGACGTCCATCGGCGTCGATGCGGCGGTGCGGCGGCACTCGTGGATCCCGTTCGGTCCACAACTCATGTAGGACGACGGCCTCGGATACTCGCCAAGGTCTCAGTAGTAGGCGAGCCGTCTCAACCCGCTCATCAGGGCCGTGCCGTGCCAGCTCCGACCTCGGTTCACTCACACCGTCATCGTGACATCGATCCGGCGGACGGGCGCACCAGGGTCACTTGGCCGGCTGACACCGTCCGGTAAACCGGGGGCGGCCAACGCAGCAATCATTAGGTGATGAAGCGGTGAATGGCCTCGTTGGCCTGGTCCTGAAAGGACGGGTTCGCCAGGTCGGGGATGAAGTCTGCTTGGTTGACCATGGGACCTATAAGCGTGTTGGCCGCGCTGGCGTAGAACACGCCGCTCGCCAGGGTCGGGTCGGTGACGCCGTCCACCAGTCGCTTCGCGCCCACGTCAAGTTTGTGGGAGAGACCCAGGGTGGGCATGATGTATTTGGCCCCTATACGCATCGGCAATGGGAGGTCACTGGCTGCTTGGGTGCCGGTGGTGTTGCCGGGGCTCACGGTGATGAGGCGGCGGTCGGGGTGTTGGCGGGCCAGGTAGGCCATCCACAGGGCGCCAATGTACTTGGCTTGCCCGAAAGCAATGTTGAAGTCCGCTTTTTTGCCGGCGAAATAGCTGCCGTCGATGACAGTGGCGAACTCGTCGGCGGAGTGTGAGACAAACTTCGGTCCCTTCATCCGCAACTTGGGGACTCCCCTGACTGCTTCACTTCCCGCCAAGACCGCAACCTCGCCAAGCCGATCCTCTTTCAGCAGCCCTTCGAGAAGCACGACGTGGCCAAGGACGTTCGTCGCGAACCCGGTGGTGACCCCGTCAGCAGTCAATTCGAACGTCTGCGGGCCAATGACACCAGCGTTCATGACCAGCGCGTCGACGGATCCGTTGATGGCGTCAAGGCCGGCGCGCACCGAATCCAGATCGGCGACGTCCATGAGAATGATGTCAAAGATGTGCCGGTCGGTCGCGGCTTCGAGCTCGGCCTTGGCCGTTGTCGCCCGGCCTTGGTTCCGGCACGCTAAGTAGATCCGCGCTATGTCGGGACGTGACGCCAGTTGCCGGGCCACCTCCTTGCCGATCCCGGCGTTGGAGCCAGTGATGAGCACGGTCTTTCCTGAGGGTGTGCTCACGCCGATTCCCTCTTGCCTTCTGTGGACGTGGGGAGGCCGTCGAGCAAGTTAAAACGGGCATTCATCGCGACACTTCGGACAGCAATCAGCTGCTGATATGCAGGCGAGTTGTACCACTCGAGGGCCGTCTCACGGTCAGTAAACCGCACGAGTGCTCCTGAAGTGAACGAGGCATCGCCGTGCAACACTTCCCAGTTGTTGTTGGCGAGAGGCTCGCCTCCGTGATCTTTGGCCGTCTGGCCAGCAATGGGGGCGTACATCTCACGGTACGCTTCCGGGTCCTTGACTGTGAATTCGACAATCACGTATGCGCTCATGCTGCTACTCCTTTGTAGTTGGTTGTGACCAGCGTTCTAGGTCTTCCACCGAACCGTCCCGGTGGTACGACGGGGTGTTATGTCGCGACTCGGCCACCATCGACTGCAAGGGTGACGCCATGCACGAAGCTGCCGTCATCACTGGCAAGGAAGACGATTGCCGCAGCCAGTTCCTCTGGCTCAGCGACGCGACCTGCTGGTGCCAGTGCTGCGAGCTGATTCACCATTTCGTCGGGGACGGTCTCCATCATTCGGGTACGCGTCGGGCCGGGGGCAACGGCGTTGACCCGAACACCACTCGGGCCGTATTCGGCGGCCCAGGCCTTCGTCAAGAGCTCGAGGGCTGCTCGGCTGGCGCCATACAGAGCCATGCCAGCCTGTCCGAAGCTCGCGACCATCGTGGAGACGTTGACGATCGAACCCCACCCGCGTTCGGCCATGGCTGGCGCCAGTGACGCAACGAGGAAGAACGGAACTTTGACGTTCAGGGAAAAGGTCTCGTCGAATTCTGCTTCAGTGGCGGCGCTGCTCGGTCCGAGCACGGCAACACCAGCGTTGTTAATGAGGATGTCGACGTGACCGCCGCCCGCCTCAGTGGCCCACTCGACCAGATCCCGGGCTGATTCGAGGTCGCTCAACGTAGTGAGGTTGAACGTTGCGCTGCCTCCGCTGCCTTCGATCCGGGCGACGGCATCTTTGGCCCGTTGTTCATTGCGCCCGACTACCAGTACATGAGCGCCACGGGCGGCCAGACCGAGGGCCGTCGCTTCGCCGATCCCGCTCGTCGAGCCCGTCACCAGAGCCGTCTTGCCCTTGAGGTCAGTCATGCGTTGTTGGTCCTCTCGCTCACAATGGGTTGCGTAACTCAGTATGGGGCCAGCAGACTGGGTTGTCAAACTCAAAATCCTGATATCATTGCTGCATGGTCGATGAGACGAGTGACCGGACGAAACTCACCCCGAAGGGCGCACGCACCAGGGCGCGAATAGTGGAGGCGGCCGCCGCCCTGATCCATGAGCGTGGGGTGGCGGCCACCACCTTGGAAGACGTCAAGGTGGCGGCGGAGGTCAGCGGCTCTCAGATGTACCACTACGTCCCGGACAAGAACGAACTCGTGCAGGCGGTCATCGACTACCAAGCCGACGCCATCGTCAATCGCAATCGGCAGGCGCTCAGTAGAACGAACGGCCTCGAAGCCTGGCGGAACATGGTGATCTCCGCAGCGAAGCGCACAAAAGCCAAGGGGGGCTGCCAACTTGGCTCACTCGTTGGTCAACTCGCCGAGAGTGACCCCGAGGCCCGAGCGCTCATCGCGACGGGGTTCGATCAGTGGGCTGCCGCCATCGGCGATGGGCTGAGATCCCTTCATGCCGACGGGAACCTCGCATCGGACATCGACCCGGACGACCTCGCCACTACACTGCTCGCCACCCTCCAAGGAGGGCTTCTACTCGCCCAGGTGCAGCAGAGCCCCCGTCCGTTCGAGACTGCCGTCAATACCCTTCTCGCCCTTACCATCGGCAAATGAGTTCAAGCCGGGCTCATTCACAGCGATCGCCGAAGGCGGCTCGCGGCACTTCGACGACGCACTTGCATTCACACGAGGCTCTTGCAGACTCGCTGCCCTTCGGGATGCAAGACACATCGCTGCGCCCAGTGGTTTGCTCCGGACTGGTTTTGCTCACTCCTCCCACCCTGAACGCTGCCGCCTCACGGAACTGGACCGCCCTCGTCAAGTTGAACGGAGATGCGTGACTGCTCCTCGCGTGGGGGAGACATTCCACCTCGACCTCGACGGGATAGCAATTGCCGGCCGCTACATCGAAGTAGACCCCCCGCACCGCATGCTGCTCAGTTGGGACCGTCAAGGAGCCGACACAGGGACGCCGACAGCTACGTTCATTGAGATCACGCTCACCCCGACAGGCGACGGCACAAGCGTGAAGGTGCAGTTCTTCGACCTGAGTGCGGCGGATGCCGCAATCTATCCGCAAATGTGGGCGCGTCACCTTGACCGGATAGCAACTGCCTTGGCTAGTGCCGAACCGGTGCACGGCAGCGTTCGTCGTCCCTTCGACGCTTCCCGAGAGGCGCCCCAGCGGTAGCGTCACCGGCTCCTGAACCGCTCCGGCCACCTAGCCCATATGCCGGATTGAGCGCAGCAACTACCGCGAGCACGGACGTGGTCAGACCAGCAGACCCCCGCTGACAATCCGAAGAACCGTTAAATCTCACTAGGCAACGCGGGGGTAACGGTCGCCATCGGTGCCGATGCACCGAAATCCAGAATCGTACATTTAACCTAGTCAAACAGGGTGTCGGAGGGCCGAACTACTCGAATCCCGATTGGCGGATCCGACCTAATGGACCTGGGACGATGAGCCGGCCGAAGGCCGGAGGGTGCGTTCCCTGTAACACAGCACCCTCAAACAGCATCATTTCTCGTTGCGCGCTTGCCACAGTTGCATGCGCCTCGAACGGCACAACTGGGGCATGAGGACCGTGACTACCGAGCAGCCATAGCGGCGATTAGCTTGTCCCGGACCATGAGAATGAACCCGTCGTTAGCTGCCCCTCGTATACCAGCCATCTCGACTTGGAGAACCGCGATTACCAGTCTGGTGGTCGCGGTTCTACTTGGTCTTGTTGCGCTTGGAAGCTTCCCAACGGCGGCGTCCGCTTCCCTGTCCACCAGCGCCAACGGGGTTGCTCGGACCGATGCCGCGGGGACCGTGTGGTTGTGCCGCCCCGGACTCAGCGACGACCCGTGCGCCGGGAATCTGAGCACGACGGTCGTCACGGCGAGCAATAAGCGCACCGTCAAGCACGCCGTGGCAACGGGTAACAGCAAGTTCGACTGCTTCTACCTCTATCCAACGGCCAGCCCAGAGGAAACGGTGAACTCGGACCTGACGGTGCAACCGGCGGAGATATCGAACGCCATGGCCCAGACCGCTCCCTTCTCTGATGTGTGTGACGTTTGGGCACCCATGTACCGGCAGATCACGGTTCACGCTCTCTTTGGTGGTGGTGGCGCCAGTCCCGACGCTGGCAACATCGCGTATGCGAGCGTGCTCTCGGCCTGGAAGGACTTCCTTGCTCATTACGACAAGGGTCACCCCATCATCTTGATCAGTCACTCCCAGGGCTCGGTCATGATGATCCGGCTGCTGCAATCCCAGGTCGACGACGACGCGTCGCTCAGGCACAAGGTCGTGGTGGCCATCATCGCCGGAGGCAACGTCACCGTCCCTGACGGCAAGGAAGTCGGGGTCACTTTCCAGCATCTCCAGGTGTGCACGAAGGCCGACCAGACCAGTTGTGTGATCGCCTTCTCGTCTTTCCCCTCCGAACCCCCGGCAAACTCCATGTTCGGGCGGGCTGGTCAGGGGATAAGCCTCAACTACGGACAGACCCAAACGACCGGTGTCCATGTGGTCTGCGTCAACCCAGCCTCAATCGGCGGGGGAACCGGCGAACTGGCCTCCTCCTTCCCGTTGGCCGCCGTGCAGCCCTTGCCAGCACAGGTACTCCCGCCTCCCGCCGTCACCACGCCGTGGGTCACCTATCCGGACATGTACTCGGCTTCCTGTGAGAGCACGGATGGCGCCACCTGGCTCCAGGTCACCCACAACGCACCTGCGGGAGACGTGAGACCCCTGCCCGCCGAGCCGCTCGGTCCCACTTTCGGCTATCACCTCGACGACATCAACTTGTCAATGGGCAACCTCGTCAGCGACGTACGCGCCGAGGAGGCCGCCTACAAGGGCTGAGCTACGTCCCAACGGCGGGCAATCCAAGCAGCAGTCAGGGGTGCCCCCTATCGCCGGCCTGGGTACGACTGAGCGCTCCTATGGGCGTGTGGTCAGGTCCTCGACGGTGTGTGCCTCCGTGGCGCTCCAACTCGCGAGGAGCTTCAGCGCGTCCTCGCTGGGCGAGCCGGGCTGTGTCGTGTAGACGACGAGCCTCAGGTCGCTATCGGTGGAGACGTCGAATACCTCGTAGGTGACCTCGATGTCCCCCACCGCCGGGTGTCGAACCCGCTTGGTGCCCGTGAAGTGCTGTCGGACGTTGTGAGCGGCCCAGCGAGTCCGGAACTCTTCACTCTGCGTGGACAACTCTCCGACGAGATCGGAGAGGGCCCTGTTGTGGGGATCTTGTCCGGCTTGCGTGCGCAGGATGGCAACGGTGTCGTCGGCGGCCTTCGACCAGTCCCGGTAGAAGGTCGTGGCACGTGGATCGAGGAACACGAACCGGGCGTTGTTCACCGGTCGCCGTGGCGAAGCGACGAACATCTCCGAGAAGAGTGCTCTTGCAAGGGTGTTGGCTGCCACCACGTCACCGCGGCCGTTGTTGATCACCGCAGGCGCGTTGGTGATGGCATCGAGGGTGGCCTGCAGGCTCTGGCGGACGGATTCGAGCTGAGCTCGCTTCCGTGGAGCTGGTCTCGAGGCAGCAGCCCGGGCGAGGTCGTGAAGGTGGGCCCCTTCGGCTTCGTCCAGCTCGAGGGCGCGGCAGAGGGATTCGAGCACCTCTTCAGATACGCCTGCCAGGTTCCCGCGCTCAAGTCGGGAGTAGTACTCCACGCTCATCCCGGCCAGCGAGGCCACCTCGCTGCGGCGCAGCCCAGGGACTCGGCGGTTGCGCCCGGCGGGAAGTCCGGCCTGCTGAGGAGTGACCTTCGCCCGGCGGGACGTGAGGAATTCCCTTACGTCGTTGCGCAGCTCGGGTGTGTCCACGACCATCACCGTATCGGGCACCCCCTCGCCCTGAGGTGCCCTGCCAGTACACCCTTCATCAGGGACTTCTCCAAGTGATCGGACGGGTGTTCGATGGGTTGCATCACAACAACGACGAGTTTGGAGCCAGTTATGAAGCACATCTCTTTGGGGGGACTCGACGTCTCCCGCATCGGCCTCGGCTCGATGACCATGGCCGGCATCTACACCTCAGGGGGAGATCTCGACGACGACGAATCGATCCGCACGATCCACCGAGCGCTCGAGCTCGGCGTCACCCACATCGACACCGCCGAAGTCTATAGCCCCTTCCACAGCGAAGAGCTGGTGGGTCGGGCCATCAAGGGTCGCCGTGACGAGGTGGTGGTGGCCACGAAGTTTGGCGTCCTCTCTCATTCGGGCCGAGACGCCGGCGTCCCCGACAGCTCCCCGCAGAGCGTCCGGATCGCAGTGGAGGGTTCGCTCCAGCGGCTCGGGACCGACCACATCGACCTCTACTACCAACACCGGGTCGACCCGAGCACCCCGATCGAGGAAACCGTTGGCGTTCTGGCCGAGCTGGTGACCGAGGGCAAGGTCCGTTTCATCGGTCTCTCCGAAGCCGGACCGGACACGATCCGCCGTGCCCATGCCGTGCACCCAGTCGCCGCACTCCAGACCGAGTACTCCTTGTGGACCCGGGATCCAGAGGACCAGCTGCTCCCGCTCCTGCGTGAACTTGGCATCGGCTTCGTGCCCTACTCACCACTGGGCCATGGCTTCCTCACCGGCCAGATCCGCACGGTGGACGACATCCCTTACGACGACTGGCGCAAGACCAACCCACGCTTCGTCGGCGAGAACTTCGAGCGCAATCTCCGGATCATCGATGAGGTCGAGGCAGTGGCTTCCGAGGCCGGAGCCACCCCGGCGCAGATCGCCCTGGCCTGGCTGCTGGCTCAAGGAGACGCCATTACCCCCATCCCAGGCACCCGGCGGGTGGCGCGTGTCGAGGAGAACACAGCAGCCGACGGTGTTCAGCTCAGTCCCGAGCAGATTGCCCGGTTGAACAGTCTCACGCCCGCCGCTGGCGCTCGGCACGACGAGGCGAACATGGCCAGAATCGACCGCTGAACGTCAGCCTCCACCTGCCCCAGTTCGCCGGACTTGTCCCTATTCTTTCGGCGGATGACCTGTCCAGGAGCGCCAACAGGTAGTGCATCCAGCGATGTTGCAATGCGCCCAGCCATCGCACCAGGAATCCGGGGACCAGAAGGTGTGCTGGACTTCTGCGTGCCCGCAAACTGGGCACGTGCCACCGTCGACGGGTAGAGGAAACTCATCCACAACGATAAGTGAATCAGGTCAGAGACTGCCCCGGTACGCCGGGACGGAGCGCTAGGTCACCGTCCGCCGCATGGCTCTCCCTGGAGACCCTTCAGAGCCTCCAAGGCGGCCCACGTGCCTCTGTGCAATCGTGAGCCAGTGGACGCAGTCGAGCACTTCAGTCAGCAGGGATTCATCCAGTTCCTAGCATTCGAGCCGATAAGCGCCGGTGGGGGTACCGCCATTATCCGATTGGCTCCCAAGCCCAAACATCTCAACCACAACGGCACGATCAACGCGGCTGTCCTGTACGGCCTGGCCGAAGTGGCCGGAGCCGGCGCGGTCGTTGCCGACATGCTTGACCTCGCCGCACAGAGCTACACGGTCGTCAAGCGGGCAACGATCGAGTACTTGGCACCGGCTCGCGGTGTGGTGGAAGCCAGGGGCACAGTCGATCCAGCGGAGATCGAACAGGCCAAGACGCAGCTGGTTGCGGGAACGGGCATCGAAGTCGAGGTGCCAGTGGTGGTGACGGACGCGGGGGGAACGGAAGTGGCCACCGTGGCGTTCACAGTGACAATCAGGCAGAAACGCAGGTCCAGCTGAGGCCGCAATGTTTCAACGTGTGACGCGACCCGAGGGTGTCCCACTTCGCCGGGAAGGGCTGACAGGCTAGGAGGGCGCTTCTGGGGGCGGCTCGTGCACCGTTCTCTCCCAGACCTTGCCGGACAGTCGCACGGCGACCACTCGGGAAACGGCGATGCCCACGGCCATGGAGGTGGCCCAAGTGAGGGCGGCACCCCAGGTAACTGTGCGGTCCGCCGGTCCGCTCGGAGGGGGCTCGTGCCGCACTAGACGCCATGCCATGGTGAGCAGGCGCTGGGTCACGATGGCACCCACGGCCACCGAGGCGGCGTTAACCACCTTCCAGCCCAGGTTCTTCTGCTCGGGGCTGGCGTTGACAGGCTTGTGAGGCCTCCAGGTGTGGTGGTAACGAGCCTCCTCCATCTGGCTCCAATGATGCCCCCCCTACCACCGGGCTTCAACTGAAGTTCCGCCACCGATCGGGGACCATACGATTTCACGCACCCCAATCCCCATGGGCACGATCCTCGATCGCATTGAGACTGTCCCACTTCGCCGGCCTGGGGAGCCACTTTGCTCCTCGAATCTGGCCTTTCGCTTGCTACCGTTAGCGCGACGACGCCGATCTGTTGTTCCTTAGAGATCCCCGAGCAGCAGCATCAAGGTGAGCGGATCGAACGGGGATTCGACGAATCCGTAGTGGCTGTAGAAGTCCTTGGCTGCGTCGTCCTTGGCGTGGATCAGGATCACGCGGACCCCGACCGATTGCGCTACCTCAAGGGCTTTAAGCATGAAGTGTTTCAGAAGTGCTGCGCCGAGCCCCATACCTGTGTGCCTCCGATCGACCGCCATGCGAGCCAGGAGGATGGCGGGGATTTGCTCTGGTTGGTTCTTTCGAACGCGAGTGGGTGCTGCCGAACGCATGATCGATGCGGTCGACGAGGCGTAGTAGGCGACGACGTCGGAAAAGCTCTCTTCGACAACGACCCATGTCCTGCTCGCGCCCGACGCCTGGTTCGCCAGCGCTCGATTCCGGAGCCACTCGTCGAGAGCCGGCTTGCCGCAATCGAACCTCTCGAGGACGTGGTCGCCGGTCAGGATCACGGGACCGGCGTAGGCCACTAGACGGGGCGTTCGAGAATCGACGCGTTGGACAGGAGCTTGACCATCGCCGGCGGGAGGGCCGGCGGACGCGACAACAGTTCCTGGAGTTCTTCCCACGCCGAGTCGTCGACCACGAAGACCCGCCGGTCAGCGAGCTCCATCTCGGCCGCCTCGACGGCGTTGCGCACGACGAAGTCGTTGGCCGACTCCCCTCGGGCATCCGCCGCCCGCCGCAGGACGGCGTCCTGTTCGGGGGTCAGCCGCAGGCTCAGTCGCTCCGTCTTCGATGCCATAAGTTTTATTGTACGCCAATTGACGTACAGATCGCACCCCAGACCTACAGGGCCGGTCAAGGCCTCGGCTTCTGGGTGGCCTGGCACATGGCGGGCGGGTTCGCCGCGCTCGAAGAGGGTGGCTGGCACCGCGCCACCATCTTTCGCAAGGTGCGGCGGTTCCGCGCTCGGTACGGCGCCCATCCCGACGACTACTCCTTCCCCTGGATCCGACTCGACCTCGAGAACGCCTGGGCCGCCGGCATCGAGCGCCGGATCGCCGACCGACGTCCCGGCTTCTTCCACTGATCGCTTGCCGAGGCACTCCCCACGGCCGCTGAACGCCTAGTCGCAAATTCGCCAGTTGGGCCGTTGCGCGAGCTGGCGTCCGGAGTCGACGCCCTCTACGTGTCCGGACGGGCGGAAATACCCAAACGATTTCTGGATCGCCTCGAGGATGGTCGAGCGTGGGCCGGCGAGGCGAAGCGCCCGGCGCCCTTCGAGCTCGGCGAGCTCGTCTTCGGCATCACCCCACACGGCTGGGGCAAGTACCGCTTCTGCCTCGAGCATGCGATGACCCGCATCGGCATCTCCACCAGTCGCCACCTCCCGACGGTGCGCGTCCAGCCTCGCTCCGAGTTCCTGCACGCCGTCGGCCCCGAGGCCGCGGTGACCACACTGCAGGAGATCCTCGATCTCGAACCACGACAACTGCGTTTCTGCGTCAACCGCGTCGATCTCTTCGCCGACTGGCAGGGTTGGGACCTCTCCCTCGGCGGGGCGAGGGCTGCGCGCGGCCTTGCCGCAGCAACCTCGGCCTGCTGCGGGCCGCCGTGTTGGGGCTGCGGCTCATCGGCGACGACGTGGAACTGCAGGCCGCCATCCGCACGGAGCTCGAGCGGGCCCGAACGCCGGCCCGAAAGGCCGGCGGAGGCGTCCGCACTCGGCGCTCGCGTCACGGTGTCGAGGACCTGGTGGCACAACGTCGCAAGCTGCTGCGCCTCTACTACGACGACACGGTCGGGCCCGACCTGTTCGCCGCGGAGGAGGCGCGCTTGTCCGTCGCCATCCGTGAGGCCCAGCGGGAGACGGAGGGGACGCAGGTCGAGTTCGCCCGTTCCGACGACGTCGCACAGCATTTCGACGACGTCGCCCGACTGCTCACAAACCTCGACGTCGACAAGACGTGAAGGCCGCGACGGAGGTCGAGCGGCGCGTCCTCATCGACGAGTTCATCGAGGAGATTCTGGTCTTATCCGATTACTTGGACGTAACTGTGCACGGAGCGCCTCCGCTGCACGTCCGCTACCAGGAGGTCGGCATGAAGGAGTCGGGTTTCGATCGTGTCGGAGGACCGATCCGCCGCTTCTGCTACCAATCGATGGAGGATCGTGTCGCCGGGCGAGCCCGGAGATCGGGACTAGGGCGTCACATGTGGGGAGGGCGGATCAGGGAGCGGTTAGCCGAACGCTTGGGGTCGCCAGAGGTACTGCCCCGGTACGGCACCATGGGGGCAGTCCTTTGTTCCGATCGCAGCCTCCTGCCAGGATTGACAGATGGCAGTCGAGGGCGGTCCTCCTGGAGACATCTCCGTACTGTTCGGAGTTGAACGAGGGCGCTTGCTGGACCTCTTGAACTCTCTTGAGCCGACGGACTGGTCTCGGGAGACTCCCTGTCCAGGGTGGAGTGTCCTCGGTCTCGTGAGCCACCTGGTTAATGGCGATCTCGGGATGCTGTCACGACACCGGGATAGCTACCTGGGAACTCGGCCTCCTGATGGTGACGATGAGTCCGACTTCATCGAATGGCTGGACAATCTAATGCGCGAGTGGGTATCGGCCACCAGGGGACTGAGCCCGAGAGTGGCCATTGGCCTGCTCACTTGGAGCGGACCACAGATGGTGGATCTCTTTGCTACCCAGGACCCAATGGAACGAACCGCGCATGTCCAGTGGGCAGGACCCGATGAGTCTCCCATCTGGTTGAACCAGGTTCGCGAGCTGTCAGAGTTCTGGATCCATCGGCAGCAGCTCCTCGATGCCCTTGACCGAGATCCTGACCTGCGAGGTGATGTGCTCGGACCTATTTTCGAGGGGTTCCGATGGGCATATCCTTACCGCTTAGCCACCCAGATCCGGCCGCCTGGAGATACCGTGACGATCGACATCTCAGGATCCGTCGCCGCGAGGTGGCACCTGGTTTCCACGGGACGGGGATGGGTTTTTGCCGATGTGCTCAGCAATGAAGTGGCCACTATTTCCATGAGCACCGACGAAGCCTGGAGGCTGCTCACAAATAACCTGTCCCCAGAACGACAGGGAGCACTGAGGATTTCGGGAGAACCGGCGTTGCTCGAAGTGCTTCGCAGCACTCGCTCGATTCTGGGATTGCCGAAGTGATTCTGGGATTGCCGAAGTAGGGTGTTTGCGATCGCCGGGTTCAGGTCGCCATGGACGGGTCGTTTCAATGTGCGGCCGTGAACTGTGAAGCTCTATCTCAGCTCCTACCGCATCGGGGCCGATCGAAACGCGCTGGCTGACTTGGTCGAAACACCCGGGCGGGCGGGAATCATCTTCAATGCCCTTGATGGGTTTGCGGATCGTCGGCGCATTTTTGCTCGGGAATCAGAGGATTTGAGCTCCCTCGGCTTTGAGTATGAGGAGCTGGATCTTCGTTCGTACTTCGATGATCTAGAGGGCCTCAGAGATCGCCTCAGCCGTTTGCGATTCCTGTGGGTCACCGGCGGAAACTCTTTCGTCTTGGCCCGGGCAATGACGCAGTCCAGATTCAGAGAGGCCCTCTTTGGGCCACTGTCGGACGGTCGCTTGGTCTACGGCGGCTACAGCGCAGGTTCGTGTGTCACGGCACCCGACCTCGAGGGCATTGACCTGGTGGACGATCCCGGGACTATCCCTGATGGGTATCTCGAGGATGTCATTCCAGAGACCCTCCACCTCGTGCCCTGGCGAATAGTTCCCCACTGGCGGTCAGATCACCCCGAGAGCGCCGATGCCGAGAAGGCCGCGACCTATCTCCGACAATCGGGCTTGGATTTCCAGACACTGCGTGACGGAGAGGCTTTGATCGTCGCAAATGGGGAGTCTCACATCGTATGACTGGGTGCCCCCTTACGCCGGCTAGGGGAGCGTATCGATCATGGCGATGACCTCATCGCGCTGGTAGCCGTGTGAGCGGGCGAACGCCAAGAGTTCCCTGACCCTCGAAAGAACGGCCCCTTTCTCTGGCGTTCCGGAGACGGTGATGCCGTTGCCCCTCCCAAACTCGACGAGCCCCTCGTCCCGCAACATGTGCATCGCTCGGAGCACCGTGTTCTTGTTCACTCCAAGAACGGCAGCGATGTCCTTGGCGAGAGGCAGCCGCTCCCCGGGCACTGCCTCGCCCTCCGCGATGGCTCGCCGAATCTCGGCGGCGACCTGGTCGTGTAAGGGAAGGGACTCTGTTCGGTCCACGTTGACAGAGATCATGGTACTAGTCATAGTAGTTCTATGTCAGTGAGCACGCTTGACGCGCCAGAAGAGGTTCTTGGCGATTCCATGGTCCAGGTCTCGAGGACCGAGACCAACCTCCTCTTCAAAGAAGCGCGGCGGAGACGGCGCAGGCGTCTGGTCCTCGGCGGATCGATCGCGTGTGTGAGTCTCGCGCTTGCGATCACGTTCATCGCAACTGACGGCACCGGAAGCATCGGAAGAGGGCCAATCCCGCCATCGCATGGACACGCACCGCTGGGAGGACAGGTTGGACACCACTCGTCACCGGGGGCGCAGGGTCAAAGTGTTCCGAATGCCTCAGGTACGCCGCTCTGCAGCGATGAAGCGATCCCAATCCGCGGGTCTGTGGGCAACTTGAAGGGGACCGCCACATTACTTCCTTGCTACAAAGTGGATCTGCCGAGCGGTCTTCGAACCACAACGCCGTAAGAGGCCGTTCTACGGCCCAACCGACAAACCTGTCCCAGAACGCCGGAACTGTGCCGGTCTCAGAAAGCGGGCAAGCCGGTAGACTGGGGGACATGGCGAAACGGCGGCCGCCGCAGACGTGGGGCGAATTAGGGGTAGCGAACGGCGGCTTGCGGGCCACCAGCAGGGCGTTGAAGTTCGCCATGGGGTGGGGACTGGCTACGGCCGAACTGGGTCGACCGCCGAAGAGTCTCGATGAGTATGCCGATGTGATGGAGGAGAGTCGAGCCACCGCCTACCGGGACCAGCAGGCATTTCGCAAGGCGTTTCCGAACGAGGAGAGCCCGAGCTGGATGAATCGCTCGTCTGGAGTGCAAGAACGCTATGACGAGCTTTATGCCACGCTGCGCAACCGCAAGAAGCTCTTCACGCAGGCCCAGGGCCTGATGTTCGTCGTTGGTGCGTCGGCCATAGCGGCCTGACGGAGGGGCTGCCCGGTCCGCCGGACGAGCGCCGCCGACCGGACGGCCCGTGCGAGAGCGCACGGCGGCCGGACGGGGCGCCGGATCGCACGGCCCGCCCGTCTCATCTCGATCTGCTGATCTCTGCCGGCTTCTGTTCAGTTCGCCCGGAGGGACCCGCGATCCGGTGCCCGTTATCTGCGACTATTGTCGCAGCTATGGAACACACGGTGAAAGGGGGCCTCTCTTCACTTGACCAAGTAACACAACTCGGCAAGCTGCGGAGGACCCTTATCGAGGACGGCTGGGGATGGTGGTTCACCCATTGGCCCGAATGCGGGGAAGCATCGGTCGTCTGGCGGTCGTCGAGGTTGGAATCTGGTCGGAAGCCCGAGGCCGAGGAGTGGCGGAGGTTTGAGCCGACTGGCGATGGCGGCCTGGTCTGTGATCCGAGCGGGTCGTGGTGGGTGTCGGACGAAGGGGAGCTGAGAATTAGAGGCGAAGGCCCATGGCCCGTGCGGCAGGAGGAGTCTTGGTGTCCCGAGCGAGATGTGGGAGCGACTTGGCAGGCTGCCAACAGCCGGGCTGCGGCCCGCTCGAGGCGATACTTCGTGCGGAACCGGCTGCGGTACATGTGGGTACTCACCTATGCCGCCCCGCCGACGGATCGCCGGATGGTCATGGGGCAGGTGGCGGAGTTCGCCAGGAGAATGCGGACTGGGGTCGGGGGTAGGGCACTCCCCTACTGGTACTCACCTGAGCTTCACCCTGGGGGGCACGGATGGCACGTCAACTTCTTCATCGCAGAGCGCCAGCCGCATGCCTTGATTGCCGGATTGTGGGGCCTCGGGCACGTGTGGGTCACCGACTTCGCGAAATCCATCAGGGGGCCGAAGGGTGAACCGCTGGGGCTGTGCCCGACCCCGAGGGAGGGATGGCGCCGGGCCGCCAGGTACGGCTGCAAGTACGCCCAGAAGGATTGGTCCCCCGAGCATGTGGGGCGCCAGAGCCATCGGTACGAGGTCGCCCAGGGGTTCGCACCGTCAGCGGCAAGCCAGTGGGTGCGGAGCAAGTCGGCAGGCGATCGGATCGTGGCGGATCTGGTGCCCGAGGACGATCGGCGGGCGATCACGGTCTGGGACTCCGACAGTGCCACGGAGTGGGCGAAGCCGCCAGTGAGGACCTGGCGGTGGTGAGTTCCGGTGGACCGTGATGAGTGACGGGCGGGACCTGAGCAGGGCCGCTGCGACTTTGATCACCATCGGGCAGCGGATCATCGACAAGGATGGAGAAAGGGAGGCTGAGGATGAGCCAGACGATTGCGTACGTGAGGGTGTCGACGGAGGACCAGGTCGACTTCTCCCCGGAAGCCCAGGCGAAGCGGTGCCGGGAGTTCGCCCGCCTCCGTGATCTCGGGCCGGTGCGGGTCCTGGCCGATGAGGGGTGGTCGGGCAAAAACCTCGACCGGCCCGCGATGCGGGAGTTGCTGGGCCTCGTGGAGTCGGGTCAAGTCTCTGATCTGGTGATATGGCGGTGGGACCGTCTGAGTCGTGATCAGGGCGATTTCGCCACGCTGGTGAAGGCGTTCGATGCGCACGCCGTCAAGGTCCACTCGGTCAATGAGGGCGACATGGAGACCGGGACGGCTTCGGGCAAGATGCAGATCGGCATCCACGGAGTGTTCGCCCAGTACTACCGGGACCAGATCGTGGAGAACGTCACGATGGGGAACCGCCAGGCCGTCGAGCAGGGCCGGTGGCTCAACCGGGCACCGACCGGATACGACATGGTCGACGGGTTCCTCGTACCGAACGAGATGGCACCCTTGGTGCGTCGCTGCTTTGCCCTGCGGACCGGTGGCGCCAGCTTTGCCGTGATTGCCCGGGAGCTCGGCATGGGGTATTCGACCGTTCGGCACATCCTGGAGAACCGGGTCTACCTCGGAGAGGTCCGCCTCCGGGACGACTGGTTCCCCGGCGTCCATGAGCCGCTGGTGACATTGGCCGATTTCGATGCGTCGAGAAGGGGTCACATTCCGGGTCGCCGGCGGAGCAAGGACCTGCTGTCGGGAATCGTCCGGTGCGGGATCTGTCTCCGGGTGGCCGGCATCGAGTACAACGAACGGAATCAGGGGCTGTATCGGTGCAAGCATCGTGGCGAGGGCTGTGCGCAACCGGGACGATCGGCCAACGGACTGATGCGGGCGGCGAAGAAGGGCCTGGAGATCGTGGCCACGGACCCGGATCTGCAAGAGGCAATCCGTGAGGCCCTTTCGGCTCATCGACGGGTGGTTGGACCTGTGGGCCCTTCGGTGGCGTCAACGGTGGCGAAGCTGAATCTGAAGCTCCGCAAGCTCCTGGACCTGTACTACGCCGACAAGATCGACGGGGACCGCTACGCAGAGGAGGAGCGGCTCCTTACCGGCCAGATCGCCACGCTGGAGGCGGAGGAGGCAGCGAGGGTGGATGAG
>JBKQIP010000064.1:0-6372 GCA_052148295.1 Acidimicrobiales bacterium | reverse complement strand
CGGTCCTGACGCTGTACCAGCTCCTCGACCAGCGTCCGGATCATGGTGAGCTGCTCACCGGGTCGCAGGCCGTCCACCGATCGGGTGCGCACCCCGGCGGCCACCTGATCCTCCAGCGCGGCGACCCGCACTTGGTAGAACTCGTCGAGGAGCTCGGAGAAGATGGCCATGAACTTGGTCCGCTCCAGCAGGGGGACGCCGTCGTCCTCGGCCAGGTCGAGCAGGCGGGCCCCGAAGTCCAGGCGCGACTGCTCCCGGTTGGTGAACCGCTGGACCCCGAACGCCTCTATCTGCTGGTAGGTGGGCGGATGAGGCCGTTCGGCGGTGCCTGTCGGCGGCGACTGGAGTGTGGGATCGGCGACCATTGCGTCACCGTGCATGCTATCGGGCACCACTACGATTCGGAGGGTGCCCGGCACCACCATGCGTCCCACGTGGATACCCCGCTACGTGGTGGGACCGAAGCCCCGGCGCCGGACCGAGCTGGGCCTGCTCATCTTCGCCTCGCTCCTGACGGCGGCCCTCTACGTGATCGCCGAGCTGGGGGCCAAGTCCAAGATCCCACCGCACATCGGCCCGTTCCTCGGGATCCTGCTCGGGCTGTCCCTGGTGGCCCACCTGGCCAACCGGTGGCTGGTGCCCCAGGCCAACGCCGTGATCCTCCCCCTGGCCGCCCTGCTCAACGGCATCGGCTACGTCATCATCGCCCGCTGGAACCCGCCCTTCGCCAAAGCCCAGGCGGGCTGGGTGGCCATCGGGGTGGCCCTCTACATCCTCACGCTCCTGGTGGTGCGCTACACCCGCGACCTGGAGCGGTACCGCTACCTGCTGCTGCTGGCGGGCGGCATCCTCCTGGTGTCGCCGCTCTTCTTCACGCCGATCCAGGGGGCCCGGCTCTGGGTCCATTTCGGCCACTTCTCGTTCCAGCCGATCGAGTTCTCCAAGATCCTCCTGTGCGTCTACTTCGCCTCCTACTTCGCCTCCAACAAGGAGCTGCTGGCCATTCCCACCGCCCGGGTGGGCAACCGCCTCTTCCTGGACCCGCGGCCGCTCATCCCGATTCTGGTGGCCTGGGGCGCCGCCATGGCCGTCATCGCCCTGGAGGACGACATCGGCTTCGCCGCCCTCCTCTTCACCCTGTTCATCGCCCTGCTGTGGATCTCCACCGGGCGGGTCGGCTACCTGATCCTGGGCTTCATCCTGTTCGCCGCCGGGGCCTACTTCGCCGCCCGCTACTTCAGCCAGGTCCACCTGCGGGTCAACGAGTGGCTGGACCCCTGGCCGACGGCCACCAACCCCAACGCGGGTGGATCGCAGCTGAGCCAGGGATGGTTCGGGCTGGGCAGCGGCGGCATCGGCGGCACCGGGCTGGGGGTCGACAAGGCCCTGGGGACCGTGCCCGAGCTCACCTCGGACATGATCTTCGCCGCCATCGGCACCGAGATGGGCCTGGTCGGGGCCGCCGCCGTGGTCTTCGCCTTCATCTTGATGGTGGGGGCCGGCCTCCGCGTGTCCCAGACGGCCCGCTCGGACTTCTCCCGCCTGGTGGCCGCCGGACTGACCATCATCATCGGCTTCCAGGCCTTCTTCATCATGGCCGGGGTGCTGCGGTTGTTGCCCTTCACCGGCATCACCCTGCCCTTCGTGGCCTACGGCGGCTCTTCCCTCCTGGCCAACTACGTCCTCATCGCGTTGCTCCTGCGCATCTCCGACGAGGGCGCCCAGTCCATCGCCCTCGAACAGGCGATGGGCGTGTCGCAACCGGGCGAGCAACCCATGGTGGCGGCGCGGACCTGAGGGCCGGGGTCGGGTCGGGAGCTCGGGCCGGGCGCTCGGGCCGGGCGCTCGGGTCGGGATCAGGTCGGGATCAGGTCGGGATCAGGCCGGCAGCTCGGGCACGACGTCGCCCCGTTCGACCAAGAGACGCTCGTCCACCAGGACGGGGGCCGCTACCGGCATGCGCAACGCCAGCACGAGGCCGTCGGACGGGCGGCACGGCAGCCGCTCCCGCCCGTGGGGGGCCATGAGGTCGAGCTCGGCCAGGTAGTTCCCGTTCTCCCGGCCGGTGACGCGCAGGGCGATCACCTCGATGCGCGCCCGCTGCATCACCTCCATGAACAGCTCGTGGGTCATCGGACGCGGCGACGCCATCCGTCGGAGCGCCAGGGCCAACGCCGTCCCCTCGGTCAACCCGACCGGGAAGACCAGGGAGCGGAAGGGGGGCTCGCTCTCGGTCAGCGTGACCGAGGGGAATTGCGAGGGCAGATCGAGGGCGACGTTCTCGACGTCCATGACCAGGAACTCGGGGGGAGGCGGCGCCAGGTCGGCGGCTTCCTCGGCGGCTCGCTCGGCGGCGTCCTCGGCGGCTCGCTCGGCGGCCAGGTCGGCGGCTCGCTCGGCGGCGTCCTCTGCGGCCGGCTCGGCGGCTTCCCCCGGAGGGCCTTCGGTGGCCGGCGGGGTCTCGGCCACGGCGGCGGCCTCGTCGTCGGTCACGGCGTTCGCCGCCGTGCCCCGACGCTGAGCGCCAGGCCCACGCACATGAAGAAGCAGATGACCGCCGTCCCCCCGTAGCTGACGAAGGGGAGCGGAATGCCGGTGATCGGCATGATCCCCATGGTCATGCCGGAGTTCTGGAAGACGCTGAAGGCGATGAAGGTGAACAGTCCGGTGCACAGCAGGCGCCCGAACACGTCGCGCGAGGTCCCGGCGGCCCGCAGGATCCTCCAGGCGATGACGCCGAGCAGCGCCAACAGCCCGGCCGCGCCGACGAAGCCGAGCTGCTCGGCCACCGCGGTGAAGATGAAGTCGGTCTGCTGCTCGGGCACGTAGCCCAAATTGGTCTGGCTGCCGTGACCGATGCCCGAACCGAACAGCCCGCCCGATCCGATGGCCTGCTTCGCCTCGTTCAGGTTGTAGATGGCCGACTGCACGTAGGGGTTCGTGCTGGTCGAGTTCGGGTGCAGGAAGGTCGTCAAGCGCGCGATCTGATAGTGGTGCAGGACCCCTGAATCCACCGCCGCCAACGTCACCAGCACGACCCCCGCGACCAGCATGATCAGGATGCGGGCCGGCAGGCCGGCCACGGCCAGCATGATCAGGAGGACCATGACCATGATCATCGCGGTGCCCAGGTCGGGCTGGCCATCACCAGCGCGATGGGGACCCCGGCCATGATCAGGAGGCGAAACACGTCCCGCCAGGCCAAGCCCTCCTCGATCCGGCGGTCGCAGTAGGCGGCGATGGCGATGATCACCGCCACCACGGCGAACTCGGACGGTTGCAGCTGGAGGGGACCGAGATCGAACCAGCGGGCCGCGCCCTGGGCCGAGCTCCCCACCACGAAGACCGCGACCAGGGCCAGGACGGTCACGCCGTAGATGACCATGGCCACCGGCTCGAGCCGCCGGTAGTCGAAGAGGGCCATCACCACCATGACGATCACCCCGAGCACCACGTAGAACGCCTGCTTCTTCAGGTACGTCTTGGGATCCTCGCCCTGGGCGAGCAGCGACCCCCGGGTCGCGGTGTAGACCATGACCACGCCCACGATGGAGACGAACACGGCGGCCAGGGCCAGCACGAAGTCGAAGGGGGGGCGCTTCAACGTGCGGACACTGTTCGGGTGATCGTGGTCACGTGGGGGCTCCGCGGCACACAATACCTGGGTGGGTTCTGGCGCCGGGACCGCGCGTCGTGCCCTGCCAGGACCGATGCCCATGCCCCGGACCGAGGGTCCACGGCGACTCGCTCGGGCGTGCGGAGCGGATCGCCGCAGAGGCACGACCGGCCGTCGCGTGCGAGCTCCGGTCGGGACGGCACCGTCGCCCGTTTGACCGCCCCAACCGGAGCGCACCGGCGCAGAAGAGGCGTTTTCCTGTTTGACCAGGGACGATGGGACGCACCGGGTATCGTCGGGGGGATGCCGCTGCCCCGCTTCGACCGCCGGCCATGAACGCACTGCTCCTCTCGGCCCTCCGTCCCGTGGCTGAGGTCGACCAGGGCGGTGGCTGGCTCTACGAGCTCCTCACCAAACTCGGGGTGGACCCGGACACGGCACGGACGGTGGTGGACCTGATCGTGCGGCCCCTGTCCGTCGTGCTGGTGGCCGTGGTCGCCCTCATCGCGGCCCATCTCGGGGGCAAGGTCATCCGTCGCGTCCTGGAGCGGGTGGCCGGCCGCACGGCGCAGCGCTCCGCCTCGGAGCGGGCCGGCGCGCGGGTGAGCACGATGGCCGGGCTGTCCGCCAACATCTGGCGATTCTTCGTGTGGGTGGTGGCCGTGGCCATCATCCTGGGCATGCTCGGGATCAACCTGACTCCCCTGCTGGCCAGCGCCACCATCATCGGCGCCACCCTGGGATTCGGCGCGCAGCAGATCGTGCGCGACTACCTCTCCGGCTTCGCCCTCACCGTCGAGGACCAGTACAGCGTGGGCGATGCGGTCACCATCGACACGGTCGACGGCGTGATCGAGGATGTCACCCTGCGCGTGACCCGGATACGGGGCGCCGACGGCACCATCTACTTCGTGCCCAACGGCGACATACGACTGGTGGCCAACACCTCACGGGGCTGGGCCCACGCCGTGGTCGACCTCACCCTCCCCGGCACCGTGGCCACGGACCTCGACGCCGCGCGCCAGGTCATCATCGCCGCCGCACACCGGGTGGCCGAGATGCCGGCCTTCGCGCCGCACTGCACCGAACCGCCGAGGATGGTCGAGCTGGTCGACGCCGATGCCAGCACCCTGACGCTGCGGGTCACCCTCAACTCGGTGCCCTCGCAGCGTGACGCGCTGCGCCGCGCCCTGCGCGAGGCCCTGCTCACCGATCTGTCCACGGCCCACCTGTGGCCGGGGGAGCCGGTGCCTGGACCCCAGCCCGAGCCGCAGCCGCAGCCGCAGCCACCCGGATAGTGCTCATCCGCCGGGTGCTCACCCGCCGGGTACTCATCCGCCGGGTACTCATCCGCCGGGTACTCAGCCGCCGGGTACTCAGACGCCTGGTACTCAGACGCCTGGTACTCACACGGCCTGCGTCGCCGCCTTCCACATGACGTCGACCGGCGCCGGCAGGCCCGTCCACAGCTCGACCTGCGCCACGGCCTGGTGCACCAGCATGCCCAGGCCGTCCACCGTGGTCGCACCGGCCTCTGCCGCCGCCACCAGCCACCGGGTGGGGCGGGGGGCGTAGACCAGGTCGGTCACCACCTGGCCCGCCCGCAGCAGGGACGGGGGCACGGGCCAGGCGTCGTCCGGGCCCGCGTCCGCATCGGCCACGCCGCGCATGCCGATGGGTGTGGCGTTGACCACCAGATCCATCCGGGCCACCTCGTCTCGATCGAGCGTGGGCACCGACCGGCCCACCGCCCCGGCCAGTGCGGCCACCTCGGCCGCCCGGCCGGGTGTCCGGTTGGCCACGGCCACGTCGGCCGCGCCCGCCCCGGCCAGGGCGTACGTCACCGCTCGCGCCGCGCCCCCGGCGCCGACCACCAGACAGCGCGTGCCGGCCGGGTCGAAACGGGCGGCCCGCTCCAGGGAAGCCAGGAAGCCCTCGCCGTCGGTGTTGGCGCCCTCGAGGGTTCCCTGGCGATTGACGATGCAATTCACGGCCTGCAGCCGGGCCGCCACCTCGGTGCAGCGATCGACCAGGGTGGCCACCTCGGCCTTGTGCGGCATCGTGACCGAGAGGCCGGCCAAGCCCAGCGCCCGCACGCCCCCCAGTGCGGCCGCGGCCTGACCCGGCGCCACCTCGAAGGCCACCGAGATCCAGTTGATCCCCAGCGCACCGAAGGCCGCGTTCTGCAGCAGGGGCGAGAGCGAGTGCCGTACGGGCGCGCCCATCACCCCGACCACCGTGGTGCCCGCATCTGGCGTCCTCATGGCGTCCTCATGGCGTCCTCATGGCGTCGTCATCGATTCCCGCCAAAGGTCCCACCGGGTCCCCACCTACCCCACGCCCCGGGACTGGGCCAGCTTCTCGTTGGCCAGTTGCTCGGCGAAGGTGTCGGAGAAGGCCAGGGTGCCGTTCTTGTCCACCAGGACGAAGTAGAGCCAGCTCCCGGGGGGCGGGTGCACGGCGGCAGCGAGGGCTGTCGGCGACGGGCTACAGATAGGCGTCGGGGGGAGGCCCTTGTTGAGGTACGTGTTGTACGGGCTCTGCAGCTGCAGGTCCTGGGAGGTCACCGGCCCCCCATCCTGACCGATGGCGTACAGGACGGTGGAGTTCATCTGCAGGGGCATGTCATTGGCCAATCGGTTGTAGATCACCCGCGCCACATCGGGCATGTTCTTGACGTAGTAGCCCTCCTTCTGCACCACCGAGGCGGCGATGATGACCTGGTAGGGCGTCACACCCAGGGCGGCGGCCGACGC
>JBKQIP010000063.1:0-12191 GCA_052148295.1 Acidimicrobiales bacterium | reverse complement strand
ATGTCCGGACACCCATCGTCGCCCCGTTGGACATCACCGACTGGGGCGGGCTGTAAACGACGCCGTGCCCCCAATGACGGAGAACCCCCAGTGACGGAGAACCCCCAGTGACGGAGAACCCCCAGTGACGGAGTGCGACGCCGTCGTCGTCGGCATGGGTCCGGGCGGGGAGGAGGTCGCCGGCAAACTGGCGGAGGCGGGGCTCGACGTCGTCGGGATCGAGGCCGAGCTGCTGGGGGGCGAGTGCCCCTATTGGGGCTGCATCCCCTCGAAGATGATGGTGCGGGCCGCCGATCTCCTGGCCGAGGGCCGCCGCATTCCCGGCAACGCGGGGACGTCGGTCGTCACACCGGACTGGTCCCCCGTGGCCCGGCGCGTCCGCGACGCCACCGATTCCTGGGACGATCACGTGGCGGTCGATCGGTTCGTGGGCAAGGGGGGTCACTTCATCCGGGGCAGGGCGCGGGTGACGGGGCCCCGCTCGGTGGAGGTCAACGGTGAACCCATCACCGCCCGCAGGGCGTTGGTGCTGGCCACCGGGGCCAAGGCGTGGGTCCCACCCCTCTTCGACGGGGTCCCTCACTGGACCAATCGCGAGGCGATCGAGGCCGAGGAGCTCCCGTCGTCCCTTCTCATCGTGGGTGGGGGAGCGATCGGACTCGAGCTCGGGCAGGTCATGGCCCGCTTCGGTGTGGAGGTCACGATCGTGGAGATGGCCGCGCGCCTCCTGGCCGTCGAGGAGCCAGAGGTGTCCGACCTCATCACCGAAATCCTCCGGCGAGAGGGCATCACGGTGCACACCGGAGTGAGCATCGAGCGGGCGGAGGCCACCGGTGCGACCGGGTGCACGCTGTCCCTGGGCGGCGGGCAATCGGTCTCGGCCGACCGCGTACTCGTCGCCACCGGCCGCCGCTCCGACCTGGCGGCCCTGGGCGTGGCCGCGCTCGGTCTCGACGAGAGCGCCCGGGCACTGCCGGTCGATGCCCGGATGCGGATCCAACCCGGCGTCTGGGGGGTGGGCGATGTCGCCGGAAAGGGTGCCTTCACCCATGTCGCCATGTACCAGGCCCGGATCTGCGTGGCCGACATCCTGGGACATCCGATCGCCGAGGCGGACTACCGCGCCCTCCCCAGAGTGACATTCACCGACCCCGAGATCGGGTCGGTGGGCATGACCGAAGCCGATGCCCGCGCCAGCGGTGGCCGCGTCACCGTCATGAGCGAACCGATCGGCGCGTCCACCCGGGGCTGGATCCACAAGGCCGAGGGCCTGGTGAAGCTGGTCGAGAGGGACGGCGTGCTGGTCGGCGCCACCTCCATGTCACCCGCCGGTGGGGAGGTGCTCGGTCTGCTGACGCTGGCGGTGCACGCCCAGGTCCCGGTCACGACCCTCAAGGGGATGATCTACGCCTACCCGACCTTTCATCGGGCCATCGATTCGGCGCTCTGGTCCTAACCGGTCTAACCGGTCTAACCGGTCCCACCTGACCCGCCCCTCCCACCTGACCCGCCCCTCCCACCGGTCCCGCCCGTCCCACCTGACCCGCGCCCCCGTCCCACGGGGTCAACGAGGTCCGCGAAGCCCGATCAACCCTCCGAGGATGGCGGCGGCGTTGTGCACCAGCAGGGAGATGTGCCCTTCCCGGGGGAGGATGAAGAGCCGGGCGTCGGGGAGATGACGGAGCAGGAAGTCCCGGTACTCCGGCGGGCCGGTGCGGTCCTCCAGCCCTTCCCAGATGTCCACGGGCGCGGCGACGTCCTCCAGGCGGAAGCCCCACGGTTCGCCGAAGATCCGGTACTCCGCCAGGGAACCGTCCGTCCCCTGGCGCATCGACTCCTTGACGAAGGCCACCGCCTCGGCCGGCGGGCCCATCTCCTCGATGGCGTCCCGGTCCACCTTGGGGAAGCTGTGCAGCACCTCCCGGTAGAGCCGTCCCTCGGCGGCGTCGGCGATGGTCAGGCGCATGAGGCTGGCCGCCACGCGGGGCGTCCAGCGGGTGAGGAAGAGCAGCACGCGGTCGTCGAAGGTGAGGCCCCTGTGCGTGCCGAAGAGATCGAGCGGGATGGAGCTCGAGAGCAGCGCGATCGCCGTCACGCGATCGGGCAGGCGCGCGCCGCAGACGGCGGCGTAGGGCCCACCACAGGACCAACCCATCACGGCGAAGCGATCGATGCCCAGTCCGTCGGCCAGCGCGGTCACGTCGTCGACCCAGTCGACCAGGCGGCGTTGCGGTTGGTTGGTGGAGCGCCCGATGCCGGGGCGGTCGGGGGAGATGAGGCGGACACCCAACGCCGCGGCGGCGTCGTGCGCCGGTGCGGCATCGAGGCGGGAGCTCAACCCGCCGTGGAAGCTCAGGACGGGCGTGCCGTCGGGATCGCCGTACGCTTCGAAGGCCAGTCTGCGCCCGTCGGGCAGATCGACGAAGTCGGTCACTCCGGCAGCTCCTGCCCGGTGGTGGGATCGTGGCGCCGGGCACGGGCGGCCACGGTCGGGACACGTGCGTGCACGCAGGCACGCTATAGGGTGCTGCCATGAGCGTGAACGTCGACGAGCTGGTTGACCGGCTCCTCTCTGATCTGCCACCGGCCACGACGCCGGCCAAGGAGTTCCTGGGGGAGCAGTACGACCGGGGACTGGCCTGGTTGCACTACCCCAAGGGATGTGGTGGGTTGGGCCTCACGCCCAAGGACCAGGCGCTGGCCCAGTCCCGCCTGATTGCCGGGGGTGCGCCCATCAGCGGCAACAAGAACCCGATCGGCTACGGCATGTGCGCGCCCACCATCGTGGCCCACGGCACGGACGAGCAGAAGCAGCGCTACTTGCGTCCCCTGTTCACGGCCGAGGAGATCTGGTGCCAGCTGTTCAGCGAGCCAGGAGCGGGGTCGGACGTGGCCGGGCTCTCCACCAGGGCCCAGCGCGACGGTGACGAGTGGGTCATCAACGGCCAGAAGGTGTGGACCACCCTGGCCCACCTCTCGGCGTTCGGACTGCTGATCGCCCGCACCAACCCCGACGTGCCCAAGCACCGGGGGATGACGGCGTTCCTGGTCGACATGCGGGCTCCGGGCGTCGAGGTCCGGCCGCTGCACCAGATCACCGGGGAGGCCGAGTTCAACGAGATCTTCTTCACCGATGCCCACATGCCCGAGACGGCGCGGATCGGTGCGGAGGGCGACGGCTGGCGCGTGGCCGTGACGACGCTGATGAACGAGCGAGTCTCCATCGGCGGCGGCGTGGGGCGACGCGGTGGCGGGCCCATGGCCGACGCCCTGCGGATCTGGAGGGAGAAGTGGAGCGGCGACACCTCGCCCCATGCCCTGGCTCTGCGGGACCGGCTCGTCTCGAGCTACATACGCTGCGAGGCCTTCAACCTCACCAACCAACGGGCCGCCCAGGTCCGCCGGGCCGGCACCCCCGGACCGGAGGGCTCCGTCGGCAAGTTGGCCTATGCCGAGGAGAACAAGACGATCTACGACCTCTGCATGGATCTGCTGGGCAACGACGCCATGCTGTACCCGGCCGGCTATCCCAAAATCCGCCCCGAGCACCTGGGCATGGGGAGCCCCGATGTCCACAAGTCGTTCCTGCGGGTCCGGGCCAACTCCATCGAAGGCGGGACGTCCGAGGTGATGCGCAACATCCTGGCCGAACGGGTCCTCGGCCTACCGGGCGACGTCCGCACCGACAAGGAGCTGCCCTGGAGGGACGTCCCGCGCAGCTGAGTGATCCGCCCGCGGCGCCGCCCCGGCGCGCGAAGGTAGGGGCCGTGTGCGCCGACCTTGACCGGGAGAAGCGAGGGGCGGCGCTGGCCGCCGCCGCCATGGTGGAGCCGGGCATGCTGCTCGGCCTGGGCACCGGGTCGACCGCGGCGTTCGTGGTGCCGGCCCTGGCCGGCGTGTCGGACCTGACCTGCGTGGCCACCTCGCCGGCCACGGAGGACCTGGCGCGGGCCAATGGCATCCGCGTGGTGCCCTTCGAGGGTATCGAGCGACTCGACCTGGCCATCGACGGGGCGGACCAGGTGGATCCCGCCGGTTGGTTGATCAAGGGGGGCGGCGGGGCTCACACCCGGGAGAAGATCGTGGCGGCGGCGTCCGACCGGTTCGTCGTCATCGTGTCATCCAACAAGGTGGTCGACCGGTTGCGTCCGCCGGTCCCGCTCGAGTTGATGGTCTTCGGCCTCGACGCGGTGTTGCGGGCCATCCCGGGCGTCGCCCTGCGGGGTGCGCCCCCCACCCCCGACGGGGGGGTGCTGGCGGACTACGGGGGAGAGGTGGACGACCCCGAGCGCCTGTCGGCGCTCTTCGCCGCCCAGCCCGGGGTGGTGGGCCACGGCCTGTTCCCGCCTCTCATGGTCTCGACGGTGGTGATCGGGCTCGGTGACGACGTCACGCTGCGCCAGGTCACCGCCTGAGGGAGCTGGGCGCTGATCGGTTCTCCTCGTCGAGCTCCGAGCCCTCCGCCCCCAGCCCTCCGCCCCCAGCCCTCCGCGCCCAGCCTCCGCCCCCGCCCCCTACTCCCTTGAGCCCACGCCCCCGCCCGCTCCGCCCGCCCATGCCGGCTACCCGCCCGGGGTGAACGTCACCGGCAGGCAGTTGGGCGACCGGAAGACCATCCCCAGTATGTGCGGGTCACGGTCGCCCGGGTCCAGGGCCAGGTTGGGCAGACGGTCGAGCACCCGGTTGAGGAGGGCGCGGGTCTCCAGGCGGGCCAGGTGCATGCCGAGGCACATGTGCGGGCCGTGGGCGAACGCGATGTGCGGGATGGCCGGGCGGAAGATGTCGAAGACCTCGGCGTTCTCCCAGCGCGTCTCGTCATGGTTGGCCGAGCCGATGACGGGGGAGATGCTCTCCCCGGGCGGCAGGGTCACGCCGCTGAGCTCCACCTCGCAGGTGGTGGTGCGGTTGATGGTGAGGAGGGGCGGCTCCAGCCGCAGGGCCTCCTCAATGGCCTGCGGGAGGAGCGACCGGTCGGCGCGCACGGCGTCCAACTGGTCGGTGTGGGTGAGCAGGAGGTAGAGCAGGTTGCCCGAGGACCGGTACGTGGTCTCGGCGCCGGCCGGCAGGAGCAGGCGCAGGAACGAGTAGATGGCCTCGTCGGTCAACCGCTCCCCGTCGATCTCGGCGGTCACCAGGTCGCTGATGACGTCCTCCTGCGGCGCCGCCCGGCGGTCGGCCACGACGTCGGCGAAGTAGTTGCGCAGGGACTCCGACGCCTGCAGGCCGCGCTCGATGTCGGCCACCAGCCCGATGAGCTCCATCGACCAGCGCTGGAACTGCGCGAAGTCCTCTTCGGGCAGGCCGAGGAGCCGGGAGATCACGCGCACGGGGAATTCGAAGGTGAGCTGGCGCACCAGATCGGCCTCGCCGTCGCCCACGAAGCGATCGATCAGCTCATCGATGATGGGCCCGATGAATTCCGGCTCCCAGCGGGCCAGGGAACGCTCGCGGAAGGCGTGCGCCACCAGGTTGCGGTGACCCCGGTGCTCGGGGTCGTCCATGCCCAGGATCATGTGGCCCATCACCATGCCGATGGTGGAGTCGTACCCGGTGGAGGTGAAGGTCTTGGCGTCGCGCAGGATGCGCGAGCAGTCGTCGTAGCCGAAGGCGTTCCATCCCGGCTCCGCCTCGATCCCCTCGGGCAGGAAGTCCATGGGCATGAGGCTGCCCTTCCACACCGGCGTGTCGCGGCGCTTCACCGCGAACTCCGGATAGGGGTCCCGGGTGTCCCCGGCCACGACGTCCACGAAGGCGGCGAACGGGTCGTACTCCGATTCTTGGGTTGTGCTCACGACGGTCCCTCCCGAGCGGTGGCCGCCAGGGCGGCCCTAGAGTCCAGGCTATGAGTGTCGCAGAGGTGAACGGCCAGCGCATCTCGTACGACGACAGCGGTGGTGCGGGACCGGCCGTCATCTTCAGCCACGGTTTCCTGATGGACGGCTCCATGTTCGAGGCCCAGGTGGAGGACCTGAAGGGGGAGTTCCGCTGCGTCACCTGGGATCAGCGGGGGCACGGGGGCACGCCGGCACCGGGGCCGTTCAGCTACTGGGACTCGGCGGACGACGCCCTCGCCCTGCTCGACTCCCTGGGCATCACCGCGGCCGTCTTCGTGGGCATGTCCCAGGGCGGCTTCCTGTCCCTGCGGGCCGCGTTGCGGGCGCCCCTGCGGGTGCGCGGGCTCGTCCTCATCGACTCCCAGGCGGGACTCGAAGACCCCGAGGCGGTCCCGCTCTACACCGCCATGCTCGACGAGTGGGTGGCCCACGGCCCGGGAGCGGTGCAGGAGGCGGTGGCGGCCCTCATCTTCGGCGGTGGGATCGACCCGGCTCCGTGGTACGCCAAGTGGGGCGCGCGGGAGCGAGACACGCTCACCGTCCCGTTCCGCACCCTGGTCGACCGCGACGACCTGACGGACCGCCTGGCTGACATCATCCCGCCGACCCTGATCGTTCACGGCGCCGCCGACGCGGCCATCCCCATGTGGCGCGCCGAGCAGCTGCGCGACGGCATACCGTGCACCAGTGGCCTGGTGGTGGTCGAGGGCGCCGGGCACGCATCGAACATGAGCCACCCGGCCGAGGTCAACCGGGCCATCAGGGACTTCCTGGGCCACCTGTGACGGGACCGGCGCGCCGTCGCGGGACGGGCGCGCCGTCACGGCATAGGATCCCGCACCGATGAAGACACTGCGCACGCCCGACACCTGTTTCGAGGGACTCCCCGGCTACGACTTCGAACCCCACTACGCCGACGTGGCGGACGGTGAGGGAGGCAGCTTGCGGGTCCATTACCTGCGCGAGGGTGATCCGGGCGCGTCGGTCGTCCTGCTCTTGCACGGGGAGCCCTCGTGGTCGTACCTCTACCGCACCATGATCCCCGTCCTGACCGGGGCGGGCCTGCAGATCGTGGCCCCGGACCTGGTCGGCTTCGGCCGGTCGGACAAGCCGAGCGCGCGGGGCGACTACACCTACGCCCGTCACGTGGAGTGGATGCGCCAGCTGCTGTTCGACCGGTTGGACTTGCATGACGTCACCTTGGTGGGGCAGGACTGGGGTGGGCTGATCGGCCTGCGCCTGGTGGGCGAGCACCCCGACCGCTTCGCCCGGGTGGTGGCGGCCAACACCTTCCTCCCCACCGGTGACACCTCACCGGGCGAGGCCTTCTTCAACTGGCAGCGCTTCTCCCAGGAGGTCGAGGTGTTCCCCACCGGCTTCATCGTCAATTCCGGCTGCGTGACCGACCTGCCCGAAGCGGTCCGTGCCGCCTACGACGCTCCCTTTCCCGAGGAGTCCTACAAGGCGGGGGCCCGCTCCTTCCCCCTGCTGGTGCCCTCGAGTCCCGACGACCCGGCCCACGACGACAACGTGGCCGCCTGGGCCGGCCTGGCCGCCTTCCCCCGCCCCTTCCTCACTGCCTTCGGTGACGGCGACCCCATCACCGCGGGCTCGGACCGGGTGTTGCAGGAGCGGGTGGCCGGGGCCCGGGGTCAGCCCCACACCACCATCGCCGGTGCCGGGCACTTCCTGCAGGAGGACCGGGGGGAGGAGCTGGCGCGGGTGGTGGCCGGGTTCGTCGCTTCGTGACCCAGCCGCATGCGGTCATCGTGGTGGGAGCCGGTTTCTCCGGCATCGGCATGGCGATCCGGATGCGCCAGATGGGGATCGACGACTTCGTGGTGCTGGACCGGGGCAACGACCTCGGCGGCACCTGGCGCGACAACGCGTACCCCGGAGCCGCGTGCGACGTCCCGTCCAACCTCTACTCGTACTCGTTCGAGCTCAATCCGGACTGGTCGCGGTCCTTTCCCCCCCAGGGGGAGATCTGGGACTACCTGCGCCGCTGCGCCGACCATCACGACGTGGCGGGGCACCTCCGCTTCGGCCATGACGTGGACGAGGCCCGCTGGGACGAGGCGGCCCACCGGTGGACCGTGCGGACCCGGAGCGGCCAGGCGTACACGGCCCCGGTTCTGATCTGGGCCACCGGCTCGTTGAGCGAGCCGTCCATCCCCACGTTCCCGGGCCTCGGCGACTTCCGGGGCAAGGTGTTCCACTCGGCCCGGTGGGAGCACGGGTACGACCTGAGGGGTAAGCGCGTCTGTGTGGTGGGGACCGGAGCGTCCGCCGTCCAGTTCGTGCCCCGGATCCAACCGGTGGTCCGGCACCTGACCGTGCACCAGCGGACGCCGCCCTTCGTCTTCCCGCGCCACGACCGGCCCGTGGCGGCGCGCCGCAAGATCGCCTACCGCACCTTCCCGGCCCTCCAGCGCCTCTCCCGGCTGCGCATCTACCTGACCTTCGAGTCCCTGCTGGCCGTGTTCGTGGGCCCGGCCGGGGGGCGCCAGCGGACCGGGCGCCAGCGGACCGTGCGCCAGCGGACCGTGCGCCAGCGGGCGGGGGGGCACCTGGCCCGCCAGGTCGCCGACGAGTCACTGCGCGCCACGCTCACCCCCGACTACGAGATCGGTTGCAAGCGGGTCCTGCTCTCCGACGACTTCTACCCCTCCCTCACCCAGCCCAACGTCGAGGTGGTCGACGTGCCGGTGGCGTCGTTCACGGCCCATCACGTGGTCGGCGAGGACGGCGTGGCCCGTGCGGCCGACGTGGTGATCATGGGCACCGGCTTCGCGGCGGCCGTGCCGCCGTACGCCCGGCACATCGTGGGGCGGGCGGGCCGGCGGCTCTCCGAGGTGTGGGACGAGCACGGCGTCGAGGCCTACGTCGGATCGACCGTGCACGGGTTCCCGAACCTGTTCCTCATGATCGGGCCCAACGCCACGCTGGCCCACAACTCCATGATCTACATGATCGAGTCGCACATCAACTACATCGCCAGCGCGCTGCGGTTCCTGGCCCGGCCCGGGGTGGGGGTGGTGGAGGTGAAGCCGGCGGTGCAGCGGCGCTACAACGAGCGGCTGCAGCACCGGATGGAGCAGTCGGTCTGGGTGACCGGCGGGTGCCACAGCTGGTACCTGGACGACCGCGGCCGCAACACGACCCTGTGGCCCGACCACACCTGGAAGTTCCGCCGGGTCACCCGGCGCTTTCACCCGGCCGAGTACGCCGTGCGCGCGTAGGAGCGGACGGCCAGCCCGGTCAGCACCGCGGCGAAGACGGCCAGCGCGGCGATGTCGGGGAGGACGGCCCGGAGACCGGCTCCGTGGAAGATCAGCTTGACGAAGGCGTCCATGGCCCAGGCCTGGGGCACCAGGTGGCCGATGGCGCGCACGGTGGTGCCCACCACGTCGAGCGGGTACATGCAGCCGCCCAGCATGCCGCCGGCGATGCCGATGGTCACGCCCAGGGCGATCGCCTGCTCCTGGGTGCGCGACCCCACCCCGATGAGCACCGAGGCCCCCGAGAAGCTCAGCGCCAGCAGGGCGATGACCAGGCCCACGGCGAGCGGGTCGCCCCAGTGCACGCCGAAGAGGACCCGGCCCACCAGCAGGAGGCCCGCCGCCTGGCCGGCGGCCACCAGTAGGCGGCTGGCGACCTCCGCGGCGACGATGGCGCTCCGTCGCACCGGAGCGGCCGCCCGCCGTCGCAGGATGCCCAGCCGCCGCGTCTCCGCCAACCCCGAGGAGAGCACCAGCACGGTGATGCCCATGAAGAGCACCAGATCGGCCGGCGCCACGTAGGCGAACGGGCTCAGCGGGGCCTCGAGGTGCGTGTGGTTCAGCGTGACGTCGGTGATCGTCGTGTGTGGCCCCTCGGCGGCCATCAGGTCGAGCAGGGCCACCACGTCGGTCCGGGCCTGCAGGGCGTCCGACTGCGCCGACTCGCTGACGAAGTCCACCCGGACGGCGCCTCGGGGCGCCGGCAGGCCGACCACGCCGGCCACCACGCGACCGCGCAGGATGTCGTCGCTCAGGGAGTCCCGGTCGGCCTCGATCTTCACCGAGAGATCGCCGGCGCGCGTCGCCAGCGCCACCAGGCGGGCCGGGGGGTGGACCAGGCCGATGGGTTCCTTGGGGCTCCCGGCCAGGAGCCCGGTGACCAGGATCAGGATGACGGGGAACACGGTGGCCACGACCAGCAGGCGGGTGTCGCCGATGGCGCGCCGGGCGTTGACCGTCACGATGGGGATCACGGCTGCACCATCCGACGCACCCGGGTCATGGCCAGCCCCCCGGTGACGGCGGCGATGAGCAGCAGTACCAGGAAGGGACCGATCACGCCCGAGGCGGGCTCCCCCAGGAGGGAGAGTCGCCCGAAGCCGACCAGGGCCCAGCCGTTCGGGGTGCCCAGGCTGAGGATCTGGAAGAAGCGGGGGAGGGCGCCCGGGGGCAGCAGGTTACCGCCCAGCAGCGCCAGCACCAGCCCCACCAGCAGCGAGATGCCGAACGCCCCCTGCTCGTCGCGGGCCAGCGAGGTGAGGAACACCCCGAGCCCGCACATGGCGAGCGCCGACCCGACGCACATGATCAGGACGCCCAGGGGATCGCCCCAATCGGCCCCGAAGACCAGGGTGGTCACCCCCCACACCACGAAGATGCTGACCAGGCCCGTGATCAGGATGGCCGCCATCTTCCCCAGCACGATCCGATCCGGCGGCACCGGCGCCGCGGCCATGCGCACCAGGGTCCCGCCCGAGCGCTCCAACAGCAGGGAGCGCATGCCGAGACCGCTGCCGATGAACAGGAAGATCACGGCGATGGAGTGGGCGAAGTAGTCGAGGACGCCGTGGCTGGCGTTGCCCAGGCTGTCGGAGCCGATGACGATGGGCGCCCGGTCGGTGGCCGATCCCGGCTCGAGGCGCCCGGCGTAGAGGCGGCTGGCCAGGCCCGCCGCCAGGAGTTCGGCCTGCTGCTGGCCGACCAGGGAGGCAGGTGGGCTCACCACGTCGAAGCCGGGCGAATCGGTTGCCCCGGGGTCCACGATGGGGATGAGCAGGTCCGAGAGGCGCGCCCGGTGACCGCTCAGGATCACCCCGCCGTCCAGCGCCCCGTCGGAGACGTCCTTCTTGAGGGCGCCCCGGGGGACGATCCGCACCGTGACGTTCGGAGGGAGCTGGGTGGCGTGCTCGGCGGAGGCCACCAGCCGGGGCGAGGCGCCGGAGACCCCGAGGATCACCCGCCCGGCCGGGCCGTTGTGGCCGAAGGCGAGGCCGAGGATGCCGGCCAACGCCAGCGGGGCCACCAGGCAGGTGATCACCATGGAGCGGTCGCGCAGGCGCCGTTTCAGTTCGTTGGCCGCGATGATCCGGATCAGTCCCGGCCTCCTTCCTGGTGCGGGCCGGAAGGACACTAACTTGAATGCCGATGATCTCCCTCGACCCCGTCGGCGTCGTCGTGGGTGGCCGAAACGAGCCGATCGACGACAACTGGGGTGGAGTGGAGGCGATCATCCGCCTCGACGATCGCTTCGATGTCGACGTGGTGACCGGCTTGGATGCCTTCTCGCATCTGTGCGTGGTCTTCCTGTTCCATCTGGTCGCCGATGCCGACGTGGTGACCGGCGCCCGCCACCCACGCGGCAACCCGGCCTGGCCGCGGGTGGGCATGTTCGCCCAGCGGGCCAGGACGCGTCCGAACCGCCTCGGGGTCAGCACCTGCGCCCTCCTGGGCGTCGATGGGCTCGACCTGCGCGTGCGCGGCCTCGATGCCATCGACGGGTCACCCGTGCTCGACGTCAAGCCGTTCATCCGGGAGTTCGAGCCGGCGGCGACGCGGCAACCGGCGTGGGCCTCCGAGCTGATGCAGGGGTATTACTGAATCGACCGACCGCCTCAGCTCCGGCCGGCCCCGGCCGGCCCCCGGTCAGCCACGGTCGGCCCCCGGTCAGCCACGGTCGGTCCCCCGGTTAGCCACGGTCGGCCCCCGGTCAGCTCCGGTCCACCCGCATCAACTCCGGTCTGCCGGCGTCAGCGCGGCTCAGCCGCTCCCATAGGGCCGGGTGATGATCTCGAGCAGGTGCCCGTCGGGGTCGTCGAAGTAGATGCCGCGACCGCCGTCGGCCCGGTTGATCCGGCCGGGCTCCCGTCGGCCGGGATCGGCCCAGTAGGTCGCGCCCTGGGCGCTGAGTCGAGCGAAGATCTGGTCGAAATCCTCTTCGCCGATCAGGAACGCGTAGTGCTGCGGGGCGATCGTCTCGTCGGTCTCGTGGAAGTCGAGCGAGACCCCATTGTCGATCTCGGCCACCAGGAAGGGCCCGAACGGCGTGGCGGCGGGCAGTCCGAGCGTCTCCGTCAGG